>DQQH01000069.1 GCA_015664425.1 Planctomycetota bacterium | reverse complement strand
GGGATCGAATTGCAATTGAACCCCGTCGAATGGCTCTGAACTTGAAAATAGTCCGGTGCCAACGGGCCGTGAGCAATACTGGGTAGCAAGTCGAGTTCCGCAGGATCGTGGCAGACACCAAACGATATTCCCGTGACTCCAAAGCCCGGCGGAACCGTCAATTGAATCTCGGCTGTGAAGATGGTACCCACGGATCCACTGCCTACACCGACAGGGATCACGTCCAGCTGGAAAGCTGGATTGAAGGTGTAACCGGCGAAGCTCGGAGTAGAAACGGCGCAGCCAAGGCCATCAGCGGTTGGATCGATTCCACTGCTGGGGAATGGTGCCGGAAGAGGAAGCCCAGATGGACGCTGAGCCAGAATGTTGACGGCATCCGAAATATCCAAGTTGCCATCATCATTTGAGTCTGCCGCATCGTCACAGGCAATCCCCCAGCAGCCAGTAAAGAGCTGGGTGAAGATTTCCACCGCGTCTCCCACGTAAAAATCGATGTCACCATC
This sequence comes from Planctomycetota bacterium, assembly GCA_015664425.1. Classification (GTDB taxonomy): domain Bacteria; phylum Planctomycetota; class UBA8108; order UBA1146; family UBA1146; genus DTRS01. Next base: position 9,306 of record DQQH01000069.1, on the reverse strand, counting down.
GCTGTTGGCATCTCCTCGGATAAAGGTCTGGGCAGACACTGAAGAGGTGAGCAGAACCAGCAGAAGAGGAAGCAACCAGAGGATGGGATAGCCACTCGCCAGTCTCGCGTTGGAAAACACAGTCTCCCTGGAGATGGTCGTCATTCGATCCATCGTACCCTCCAATCATCGCGGGCTTCATTTCGTGGGTTTCACCAACGCCCTTGCGTCGTGAAACCAGTTCACACAGCTAACGGAGATCGAACCGATCTCCTATCCTCCATCCGGAACCACACAGGTACCGGACATTGTTTCAGGGAAACGAAATCGAGCGCGGTGATGTTCCGCCGACTGGTTGCTTCGCTCTTCGACGGCGATGAAGGGTTGTCGATGTGTAAAGGTGGCATGACTGGATTCAAGAGGATGTGCCAGGGATGACACGCCACCAACTAAACGAATATGGATCGAGCTCAATAACCGGGGAGCCCCAAAGCAAACGCCGGCCGTCCCCTCTGGAGGACGTCCGGCGTCTGTAGGGCTGTCTTCACTCGAGGTGCGTACTCATCGCATCACTAACAGCCCGAGAGACAGTCGAGGCCGTCAATGGTCGGATCCACCCCACATGGATCGAGGGGGTCTGGGATCGGCTGGCCATCGCTGAACAGGAACTGTATCAGGAAGATGGGGTCTGCAATGTCGAGCACGCCATCGTCATTGGTGTCTCCTGCATCCTTGCAATCCAACGCCGGTGAGCCGCTCGAGACATTGTAGAGAATCATGATGACGTCAGCCATATCAAGACTGCCATCGAGGTTTCCATCTCCACGATAAAAGTTGGCCGGTGGAGAAGGAGGCGGAGGCGGGATCTGAACGCTGAGGCTACAGACACTTGAACTGACAACGACTGAACTGGTCGCACAGGTGTCGAGAACCTCGATCTTTACCTCGGTACTGAGCAGATCGATTGGGAAACAATCGTTCAGCCAGTTCGACGTGCCGATTGCAATGAGAGTCCAGGTTGTCCCATCCCCTTCGTAGAGATTGACGAGGTAATCGTCGCTTATTGGCGGATGACATTGAGAATTGATGATCCACCCAATACCCACCTCACCAGGAGCGCAACCGGTCAAATCGCATTCGAACCAGAATATCGATTGCGCCTCGGCCTTTCCCCCTGGCAACAGCGCCGCCATGAAGAGGCAGATGAAAAGAAGGACTCCACGGGGAAATGCACTCGCGTTCATTCGCGCAGGGATTGCAGTCTCCCCAGAGAAATGCTGAGGAGTTATCGCCTCTCGCGGGTGAGTTAAGGTCTCGAACATAGCGACCCTCCAATCATCGCGGGCTTCATTTCGTGGGTTTCACCAACGCCCTTGCGTCGTGAAACCAGTTCACACAGCAATCTGAGATCGAAGCGACCTCCTATCTTCCATCCGGTTGCACACGGGAACCGGACATTGTTTCAGGGAAACGAAATCGAGTGCGGTGATGTTCCGTCGGCTGGTTGCTTCGCTCTTCGACGGCGATGAATGGTTGTCGATGTGTAAAGTTGGAGTGACTGAATTCAGAAACACGTGCCAGAGTTGTCACACCAGGAAGTGGATGCTTGAACAACTGGCCGAGTGCAGATCGAAAAAAAACAGCGGCCGCCCCCCGCAGGGAGCGGCCGCTGTCGGTCGGTCGGGATGTGTCGGCCCTCTCCCGCCGCTAGCAGGGTGGGTAGTTGTCGCAGCCGAGACCGTCAGGAGTGGGATCGGGACCGCAGGTTCCTGGGCCTTGAGGGGACTGCCCATTACCGAACAGATAATGAAGTGTGAAGATCGGATCAGCGATGTCCAGCTTCCCATCATCGTTGATGTCAGCAGCATCCTCGCATTGCGGAAAGTAAAGGGATGGGCTGATTCCCATGACGTAATACAGCGTGAAAATGGCATCGGCCGAATCGATATTTCCATCGACATTGCTGTCCGAACGCACGAAATATGCGTTGTTACAGGTGGCTCCGCCTGTGGAGCTCAGGCACCAGCTGTTGAGGACTCCAGTATTGCCAGCAACGGTATCTGTGATTTCCAGGGTCCATGCTCCCAATCGACACTCGCCGATGAAATCGGCCATCGTACCCGGGCCTGAGGGTTTCATCGCGTTTCCGGAAGCACTGTAGGGCGAGGCGTTGGCGATTCCGGAATCGTCATAGGTGACATGAATGTTGCTGGAGCTGCCGCCGTTGTTCTGATGGGTGGTCACCGTGGTTCCAAACGGGCTGGTGACAGTCACCCGCAGGTCCCCCACTGCCGGATGAGTGACGCGAACCATCATGTCGAGATCTGAGATTTGCTGGGTCACAGTGCTGATGATGGTTTCAGAAAGCAAACCAGAGCCAAGGTCCGGAATCGGTGCCCCTGAAACACTGCATTCCACCACCGATGAGGACGAAGAGCTCAGTATGCAGACATCGGTGGCCAGCAAATTCGTGCCGGTGTTATCGTACACGTCAATTCTGAACTGTCCCGCCGTAGATGGATAGCAAACATCCATCGGGGAACCGATTTGAATGCTCAGGAGAAGGTAATTGCTACCCACCCACTCGAAAATTTCGACGACCGGATCAGAAATAACTGGGCCACCCACGACGATCCAACCGAGACGTACCTCGCCGGGGTTGCACCCGCTGTCGTGGCAGCCGAAGGTGACTGTCGTCTGGGCGTCAACGCCCGAAGAGGGAACACACAGCATCGCGAAGATCAGCAGCAGGAGGAGGCCTGCAGGGCCAACACGGGGGGTCCCGGCATTCATCTGCGGATACTCCGCTTCCTGTCGGGTTACGGTGGAGTTCATCATTTCCATGCCTTTCCGTGCGTGGGCGCTCGAGGGTCTCACCGGAGCAACCTCTGCCGGCGGTGAACCGCTCAATCTCAAGATGCGGGGTTCTTTCTCCTGGTGAAGAAGGAACCGTCTCACCTTCCGTTCCCCCAGGCCCAGACTGTCTGGAGCGAGCGAGGTCAGGAATAACCATCGGATTTGTTGGAGGCATCGGACATGAAAAATTTCTGACTCAACTAATTCATCAAACTCAACGAGGTAAACCGGGTTGACTCATGCCCGCGAACGGCTCATGAGCACTGAAGATATTCGTGGGAAGTGCATAACGGTTCTGAATCATCAGAAACGGAGCTGAAGCGCAGCAGGGGTCCGGAAAAAAAAGTCGGCCGCTCCCCATTGGGAACGGCCGACCAGTGTAGGGCTGACTTCACAATCACCCACCCTCAACGCCTCACGGACAGGGTGGGAAGGAGGCACAACCGAGCGAGTCGAGTGTCGGATCCGGTCCGCAGCCAGGGTAGGGCGACGGCGGCGGAGAACCGCCCGTAAAGAGGAAACTCAATTTGTAGATGACATCGCCGATATTCACGGTTCCATCGTCGTTGACATCGGAAGCATCATCGCAGTTGCAAGTCCCGCTCGATAGGAATATGCAACCAAGGAGATTGACCGCATCGGCGAGGTCACAGGTGCCGTCGGCATTGGTGTCGCCGCGGATGAAATCGGAGAAGCCGACGATGGTGGAAGCGACGGTGGACGGAGCAAAGACCACGTGGCAGCTTCCCGATCCAGTCGATCTCGCCGACAGCGCGACGGGTACCGGCATGGAGCCGGTCATGAAACAGAAACCGACGGTGTGAGTGCCGGAAGCGAGGATCTGGTACTGGGCCTCGGCGACAACGTTGACTCCAGATGAGTAGGTGCTGGAACCGGTCAGGGAAGGGATCAGGTTGACGTTGAACCCGGTCGGATGGTTCTGGGCTGAGAAGAAATCGGGGACCAGCGCACCGGAAGTGATGGTTGCCGGAAGCAGCTGCAGCTTGGTCGGATCGTGACAGACTCCGAATGACAGCCCGGTGACATCAAAGGTCGTCGGAATCGTCAGCTTGATCTCGACGGTGACGATGCTGCCGATGGTGCCGCTGCCGCCAGCGACGGGAGCCACCTCAAGCAAAAATGCGGGGTTGGGGGTGTAGCCGGTAAAAGTTGGGCAGGAGACGGCACAAACGAGGCTATCGACGGTAGGGTCTGGCCCGCACCCGGGATAGGGCCCGGGAAGAGCGGTCGAAGACATGCCACTGGTCAGGTTGAAGATCACATCCGCCGTCGACAGGCTGCCGTCATCGTTGGCATCCGCTGCATCATCGCAGACAACCGAGGCACATCCGCTGAAAAGATGCTCTAGCAGGGCGACCGAATCCCCGAGATAGAAGTCGACGTCGCCATCGCCATTGGCATCTCCGCGGATGAAGGTCTGGGCAGACACTGAAGAGGTGAGCAGCACCAGCAGCAGGGGAAGCAACCACAGGTAGGCATACCTGGTCACCAGTCTCGCACTGAAAATGGTCATAGGTCGCTGCATTGTTCCCTCCGATTCGTTGCGGGCACCAATTTTATGGGCACACAGACGCCGATGCGCCGTACGCCACTCGATTCCCAGCGGGCGAAGATCGAGGCGATCCTCTATCCACCATCCGGAACTGACCCCGAACCGGACCTTGTTTGTTCGGTAACGAATTCGTTCTCCAAATTGTTCATCGTCGGGGTTAACGGCACCCATGGATACCTTCAGCCGAACCAGGGATGGCACGCCAAGTTGTGGACGTACCGGAACCGCACTCGAGAGAGGTGAGGCAACTCCCGGGTGGGTCTTTCTACCGGCTGGAAAAAGGCAGGGGGTCCGCCGCGTGGCAGGAAGGGCGGGGCCAGAGTGAAGCGGATGACTATCTTCAGTTAGTGGCGGTCGAACCGTTCCGACGCTTGTTTCTGAACTCCCCACCGCTAGGATGGATTTCACAGAAATCGGCCCGGTCGTCGTTCTTTTCCGGATAGAACGATGGAGTTCTGGACCGGGATGGTTTCCTGTTTCGATAACCGATTTCACCGGGCGGAAAGTTTCGAACCGGGTGTCTCTGCCCCGCAATGGAGGCGATCGATGACGGTCAAGACCACGATCCTGGCGCTGATCCTGGCCCTGTCGGGGGCGGGATCCCTCTTCGGCCAGCAGACCAACGGTGAATTCCGCCGTGGCGACTGCCAGGTGGATGGCCGCGTCGACCTCGCCGACGTGGTGGTGGTGATCAAATACCTCTTTCAAATCCCCCCCTCGACCCCCCTCTGCCTCGACGCCTTCGATGCCAACGACGATGGCGTCGTCGACGTCGGTGACCTGGTCGAAATCCTCAACTTCGTCGCCCTCGATGGAACCTTGCCGGCGCCGGTCGGCAGTTGCGGTTTCGACCCGACGGCGGATGGGCTCTTCTGCGACGTCCCCTGCGACCCTCCGACGGCGACCACTCCATCCACCGATCACCGCATCGATCTAAATTACGCTGTAATTTTTCCGCTGGAGTGGCTCGTTTCCGTGACCATAGACACCCCCGATCCGCTTGCAGGATTCTCCCTCGGTATCTGCCACGACCCAGCAGATTTGATGCTGGTGGATATCAGCTTTGGGAACGACCTTGCTCCGATACAGCCGGAATTCGCGGCGTCGATCGTCCTTCTCGACGGCTTCACGTCATATGTCCTGGTCAGCCTCTTTGGATCGCAGACCCTTCCCGCTGGAACTTCTCTGGAAATGTTCGTATTGACCTACGTCACTGGCATCGTCGCTCCGAGCCCGACGATGCAGATCTGCCCCTGCGACACCCTCGGGACCAACCCGGTGACGTTGTTGATGGTCGATGGCGATGGCAACCCGATCGTTCCCACCACCTCCTGCCTCGGTCATCCGACACCTCCACCTTCTGGCATGTTCGCCCGCGGCGACTGCAACGACTCCGGCAGCTTCGATATCTCCGATGGGATCTTCCTTCTCGACTACCTCTTCGGTCAGACGCAAACGGTGAACTGCGCCGATACCTGTGACTGCAACGATGATGGCTCGATGAACATCGCTGACGTCGTCTACGCCCTCGCTTACCTCTTCAACGGCGGACCGGAACTTCCAGACCCCTTCCAGGTGATCTGCGGGCCGGACCCGACCGACGATGCCCTCGACTGCGCGAGTTACTACTGCTTCTGATCGCTGAGGTCGCCGCCGGCGGTAGCCATCTCCTCGAGCAGACGCCAGCTCACCAGCAGCATCCGCGGCAGATGGAAGGGACCCTTCCACAGGTTGCCCTTCCACGTTGAAGCGACCGAGCCATCGCGGCGCAGGTAGCCGAACCACTCCCCCATCTCGGGATCGGCGAAGTGTTCGAAGGACCAGTCGATCACCTTGCGGTGCATCCGCTCGTAGCGAGCCTCGCCGGTGAGGGCGTGGGCGTAGAGGGTGGCGAGGGCAGCCTCGCAATGGGGCCACCAGAACTTCATCTCGTGCCAGTATTCCTGCACCGGGCCGCCGTCGAGATCGACGAAGTAGAGCAGCCCGCCGAATTCCTCATCCCAACCGCGCTGCCACATGCCATCGAGGATCTCGCAGCCGAGGGCGACCCACTCGGGCTTGCCGCCGCGGCGATGGGCCTCGGCGAGAATGAACCACGCCACCTCGATGGCGTGGCCGGGGTTGAGGGTACGCCCATCGACGTGGTCGATGGGCGTGCCATCGGGAGAAACCACCTCGAGGAGGGCGCCGTGCTCGCGTGAGAGAAAGAGGGTGGCGATCTCATCGATGGCGCTGTCGATGTCGGCATCGAGATCGTCGCCGAGGGCCGACCCCAGCGCCTGGGCGGTGGCGATACGGCCCAGGGGGTAGCCGATCGAACGCATCGGCCGGGTCACCGGGTCGACCTTCGGCGCCATCTGCCCCGGTTGCTCGTGACCATCGACAAAGCTGCGGTAGAGGCGGCGCGCCTCCTGTGCCGCTGCTTCATCGGATGTGAGGGCGGCGTGTTCGGCGAAGGCGATGGAGGCGAAGGTTTCACTGAAGAGGTAGCGGCGGCGGCGCAACGGCTGGCCATCGCGGGTGACCTGGAACAAGAGGTGGCCATCGTCGCCGTAGGCGTGAGCTCTGAGGAAATCGATGCCGCTTTGGTGGGCAGTGCGCCACTCGGGGCGATCCTCGACGGTGCGGCAGAGGCGCCCGAGGAGCCAGGCGAAGCGGCCGTGGCACCAGATCCCCTTGTCGTCATCGACGACCCGGCCATCTCGGTCGAGGTGGTGCAGATAGCCGCCGAACTCACTGTCGGGGGAGTGACGGAGCCAGAAGGGCAGAACGTCATCGAGGAGGGTGTCGCGATGAAGGGCGATCAGGGCTACGATGCGGTCCGGTTTCACGGTTCCTCCTCCGACACACTCAGAGCCCCTGGCACGAGACCCTACAGGTCCAGAAAGTTTAAAAAAACCGTCTGCTTCGCGGAGATTGCCGGATTGAGAGAGTGGGAAACCGGAAAATGAGGTCCGCCGTGAATGGTGCTAACCGTTCAAATGACGCCGTTTCGAGCCCTTCCTCCACTTACTGGAGCGTCGCTCTTCGCCTGATGCCGCTCATCCCTGGCTGGGGACTGCTGCTGTGCCTCTCGGCGTGGCTGCTGGGACGAAGCTCGCACCCCGTTCTCGATCGTCACATGAAGGCGATCGGAAACCTGCTCATCACGGTGTTTGTTGCGGCGGCGACCCTGGTGACTCTGTTTCTCGCCAGCGGGTACATCGCCATCAGCGGCTGGATGGAATTTCGGGCGGCGACCTTCCCGGCGTTGTTGATCTTTGCGACACTGCTCGGTGGCATGGCTCTCTTTACCGTGGTTGTGCTCCTGATCGGCGCGTTCCACGCGAGCAACAGGAAGATCTACATCTATCCACTCTCCTTCCCCTTCCTCGGGCAAGTGACCACCAGCAGGAAGGGGAAGTGACGGGGGCGTCCGGGCACCGCCGGTGCACGTGGATAGCCTCAACAACCCGACCGTCAAGGCGACATCTTCCCTTTCAGGATGTAGGATACCTGCCAAAGGAGATCTAACGTGAATCAGAATACCAGTTCAGAAAACCCCAACTCTGGCGGCGACAGCAGTGCCTTCGCCGTCGGCATGCACTTGCTGCCTCTGGTCCCCGTCTGGGGTGTATTGCTCTCGATCGCCTTGTGGCTGATCGGGCGGGGTGATCGCCCCGGTCTGGATGCCCACATGAAGACGATCGGCAACCTGCTGATCACCTTTTTTCTGGCAAACATCGCCATGGGGATCCTGTTTGTCCTCACCGGGTTGCTGAACTTCGGTGTGGTGATGCAGAACATCGTGATCGCCAACCCCATTGCGTTCTTCACGGCGCTGTCGACGATGATCATTCCGCTGGTGGGATTCCTGGTGCTCTCGGTCGGCATGATAATCCTGCTGGTGATCGGCGCGTTTCATGCGAGCCAGGGTGTGGTCTACCAGTACCCGCTCACCTTTCCCTTCCTCGGGCGTTAATCCATCAACGGTCGAGATCGACGACGCCGCCCGCTCGCAACTCATCGATGAGGGCACCGAAGGTGGCCTCGTCGAGCGGTCTCAGCGGCGGCCGGGGGAGGCCGACGGGGCAACCAACCGCCGCCATCAGCTGCTTGGCCGCGGCGCCGTAGCCGTAGAAGGCAATTGTCTCGATCATCTGCGCCGCCCGGGCCTGCAGGCGTTGCGCTCTCTCCCCCTCGCCCCTGTTGTGAGCTTCGATGATGTCGAGATAGATGCTGGCGGCGTAGTTGTAGGACGAGCCGACCGCGCCCTTGACCCCCGCCTCGAGCCCATCGAGAAGGGTCTCGTCGCTGCCGTGAAGAACATCGAGGGTGCCATCGAGCGCCGCGAGGGCGACCTTCAGGCCGTCGATGGTGCCGGTGGTCGACTTGACCCCGAAGAAGGTCGGCACCTCCTTGGCCATCATCTCGAGAAGTTCCGCCGTCGCCGCCGGCACGCCGGTGAGGGCTGGGATGTCGTAGTAGTAGAAGGGGGTCGCCACCGCCGCCACAGAGACGGGGGCGAAATAGGCGGCGAGATCGGCGCTGGATGCGGGTCGCAGGTAGTGCGGGGCGACCGCGGCGATGGCATCGGCGCCGCCTTCTTCTGCGGCCCCAGCGAGGTCGCACAGGGTGCGCTGGCAATTGCTGCCGCAGTGGATCACCACCTTCAGGTTGTGGGCGGGCCCCACTTCCAGCCAGCGGCGATGCAACTCGAAACGTTCCTTGCCGGTGAGCGATGAGAACTCGCCGGTGCTGCCGCCGGCGAAGACGGCGGTCACCCCCGAATCAGCGAGGTGACGCGCCTGACCCTCGACCACGCTGAGATCGAGATCGCCCGCAGCGTCGAATGGGGTGTGGGGTGCCGCCACCAGCCCCGAGAGGGGTTCACCGGGCAACGTTCTTGCCTCGAACAG
>DQQH01000263.1 GCA_015664425.1 Planctomycetota bacterium | reverse complement strand
TGGCAAGATCGAGTGTCGGGGCATCGGCGACCACCTCCTCTTCGAGGCAGCGAGCAGCCTCATCGATCATCGGGTCGATCAGGGCTTCGGTGATCCTCGAATCATCGAGCTGGGGGGTGGTCACAGCTGGAACCAGCTGGTCTATCCCCGTGTTCCACTGCGGCTCTTTCCCATGGTGTTCGTAGAATCCGGTTCCCGATTTGCGTCCGAGCCAGCCCTTGTCGACGATGTTGCGCAATACGGGGGAGGGCAGGGCACGGTCACCAAAAGCTGCATGCAGCGTATCGGCGACCTCGACCCCGATGTCCAGACCGACCTCATCCATCAACCGAAAAGGACCCATCGGTAAGCCAAAATCGAGGGCAACCCTGTCGATTCTCTTGCCGGTGATTCCTCTCAGGAGGAGTCGTGCTGCAGAATCGAGGTAAGGCAACAGGAGACGGTTGACCAGGAACCCGGGGGAATCCTTGACGACAACGGGATACTTTCCGAGCTTCTGGGCGAGGGAAAGGGCTCGGGCGACGGTTTGCGTCGAGGTCATCTCTCCAGGAATTACTTCCACCAGTGGCATCCTGACCACGGGATTGAAGAAATGCAGGCCGACGACTCGATCGGCGATCGGGCTGCCTTCCTGAAGGGAGGTCACGCTCAGCGCCGATGTGTTGGTGGCGAAGATCGCGGATCCGGAAAGCAGGGGGCCGACCTCTGCCAGGACCGAGCGCTTGACGTCGAGCCTCTCGATGATGGCTTCGATGACTGCCGCAGACCCCTTGAAGCCGGTGAGGGTGGTCGTCTGGCTGATCATCGCTATTTTTTCATCGCGCTTGTGGCGATTGATCCGCCGCTTTCTGACCTGCTGATCGAGGTGTTTTCCGATTTGTGAGAGTCCGGAAGCGAGAGCTTCGGAATTGAGATCTCGAAGCCGGACCGGGATGCCTCGATCGACCGACAGGGAAGCGATTCCGGCTCCCATGACCCCAGCTCCCAGGATTGCGATGCTGCCGTTGTCGGGCCACTTGCCATCGTCGACCTCGGGCAAAGACCTTCTGCGTGCCTTCTCTGAATCCTGGAAGATGGCGATCAGGTTCTTGCACACACTGCCGACTGAGAGTTTTCCGACTTCCGTGGCTTCAATCTGGAGAGCTTTCTTCTCGGAGATGGAGAGAGCCGCGGTGGAAACCCGGATGGCAGCGAGGGGTGCAGGGTAGTTTCCCCTGGTCTGGCGCAGAACCTCGTCCCGGGCGCGATTGCCAACGAGTTTTCTGCCGATGGGGTTGCCATCGAGGAGAAGAGAGCGGATCCCCCCACGCAACTTCCGCCGTCGTTTGCGAACAGAGCGCCCGCCGTCACTGAGGATCTTTTCGACGGCACTGAGGGCAGTTCGTTGCCAGCCTTCCGGTGGGATGAGGATGTCGACGACGCCACGGCGTTGGGCGACACTGGCGGGAAGACGGCTACCACGCAGGATCAGCGGCAAGGCCCTGGAAGGACCGAGAAGCCGCGACAGGCGAACCGTTCCCCCGAATCCAGGGATGATCCCGAGGTTGACCTCGGGGAGACCGATCTTCGTCGAGGGGTGATCGACCGCAATTCGGTAATTGCAGCACAGACACAACTCGAGTCCTCCGCCGAGGCAGGTGCCACGGATGACTGCGAAGGTCGGGAAGGGAAGGGAACGGAAGCGTCCAAATAGATTCTGGACCCAGCTGACATAGCGAGTCCCCTCCTCGGGGTCGGTGGCTCCGCTGATCTCGTCGATGTCGGCCCCGGCGATGAAATGAGGCTCCTTGGCGCTCCAGAGAAGAAGCGCGGCGACCCCATCGGTCCGGGCTGCCTCTTCGACATGCTCCTCGAGTTCCCGCAAGCATTCCAGGCCGAGGAGGTTGGCTCCAGACGGACCATCGGCAACCAGATGGAGCCAGCGTCCATCATCACGGGCCTGGGGATGGTAGTCGAACCACTCCTCGGAGCGCAGAAGCTTCCAGTAGCTCATCCAGACCAGCCTTCTACGACCATCGCTCCGCCCTGGCCACCACCGATGCAGAGAGTGGCCAGACCGAGGCCCCCTCCCTGTTCCCTGAGTTCGCGGAGAAGAGTGAGTACGAGGCGGGCACCTGTGGCTCCGACGGGATGCCCCAGGGCGATGGCACCACCATGAACGTTGAGCTGGGTTTCATCGACCTCACCGACGGGGCAGGAGAGCCCCAATTCCTGGCAGTAAAGGCTGGAGGAGAACGCTTCGACACAGGCGAGAACCTGGCAGGCGAACGCCTCGTTCAGTTCGATCCGGGAGATGTCCGAGAGGTTGAGCCCAGCTTCGGCGAGAGCGATCGGTGTCGCATGCACCGGTCCAAGGCCCATTCTCAACGGGTCGCACCCGCGCCAGCCGTGACCGAGGACCTTTCCCAGGGGAGTGTAGCCGAGGCTCCGTGCCTTCTGTTCCTCCATCAGCAGAAGTGCAACGGCACCGTCGGTGATCCCGCAGGAGTTGCCGACGGTGACCGATCCGTTCTTCCTGTCGAAGTAGGGTTTCAATTTTGCGAGGGCTTTCATCGATTGCCCATCCCGGGGACCGATATCCTCGTTGACGACTCTGCGAAGCGCTGGCGGCACCGCGACGGAGGCGATCTCCCCGGCGTGGAACTCCCGGGATTCGACGGCGCGTTGATGGCTTCTGAGGGCATAACGGTCCTGCTGCTCGCGTCCGATCCCGAACTCCCTGGCGAGTCTCTCTGCGGTGACCCCCATCAGTTCACCGCTGAACGGATCAGAGAGCCCCTCGAGGAGCGCGATGCGGGGCTTCAGATCGGCGAGCCGAAAACTGCCAAACGCAGAGATCTTCTCCCCGATATTGCGTGCACGGGAAAACGCAGCGAGCTTCTGGCCGAAGGAGAGCGGGAAGAGCAACGGATAGCGGCTCATCGATTCGGCACCGGCTGCGATGACGACGGCGGCGCGGCCGGAACAGATCCGTTCGGTGGCCTCGGTGAGTGCTTCGAGGCCACTGGCACAGTTCCTGGCGACGGTGTGAGCGGGGAGGTTCTCGGGAAGGCCGGCGCGAAGCGCGACCACTCGTGCTGGATTGGCACAGCGGGAGGGCTGGCCGACGCATCCGAGGATCAATTCATCGACAGTCTCAGGATCGAGGGCGGTCCGCTGGAGGAGTTCCCGCACTGCACTGCGCCCGAGATCGCCGACGGGGACATCCTGGAGCTCCCCCCCGGCCTTGGCGAAGGGAGTGCGGATTCCATCGACTATGACTACTGACCGGCTCAAGTGTCCTCCAGCGCTGGGTTCATCGAATCCTGAGGTAGCGCCCCTGGTTTTCATCCGCCAGTTTTTTCAGGAAATCCTCCTCGGCGTCCTCGAATCCGAGAGTGAAGATCCGCACCCCACGGAGATAGTTCCTGGCCCGGGTATCGGCAAGGATTTTGCTCATCAATTCCCTCGAATCGGGAGGCAGTTCTGCTCCCTGCATGCCGATGTGGGTGGGTGCTCCGTCGGTAATCAGGTAGATGGTGTCGACCCTGGGATCGGTGAGGCCGAAGAGGAGCGCCTCGTCAGTGACAGTGATTCCGGAGGCCTGGATTGCGCTGACGAAGGTACTGGCAGAAGCCCGACTCTCCCTGGTGATCTTCACAAGGGACGGTTTCCAGGGGGTGACGTCGGTGGAAAAAGCAACCACGTTGAATGTTCTGTCGCCTCCGAGGCCTTCGATGACAGTCCTGAGCTCCCTCTTGGCGCGACGAATCCTGCGCCGCTTCTCCATCATTTCCCTGGCGAGATCGGTCTCCTTCCCGGCAACTCCAGTTCCTCGCTGCAGCCGCTCGAGGTCTTCTTTCGAGAGGGGATCGCTGGCCATCATCGATCCGGAAACGTCGAGGAGGAAGACGATGTTCTTGCCCGTCAGATCGAGCCCGAAGAGCCCAAGCCCAGTTCGGTTGGTTCTTCTCCGATTGGGGTCGACGTTGGCGGGATCCACCTCGCCGCGGTGAGCTCGCAACCAGGTCCGGTACTGCTGGAAAGAATGGAGCGATTCCCCGGTGAGCCTGTCGAGCGCATCACGACAGGCGAGCCAGGCGCGATCTTCGGCTCCGACAGATAGTTCCTTCCGGCCGCCATTCAGCGCCTTCTGACGCGTACCTGGGATTTCCCAGCGCTTCATCGCCAGAAGAACGGGATCGATGGCGAGGACGCTCTTGCTTCGACCGAGGATTCCGACTGCGATCGCCGTGACCTGGGGTGAGGGATCGGTGCTCGCCTCGAGGCAGAGAGAGATGGCGTCGATGGCGGGCATCTGGATGGCGGCTTCCAGGGCCACCGCTCGCGAGGGCCATTTATTGGACCTGGTGACAGCGTGCTGGAGTGCGAGATGGAAGGATGGCGATGGGCTTCTGGAGAGAGCTCGAACCGCGGTCGAGAAAACCCGGTGTCGGTCGAGAGGGTGCATCGCAGAACCGGGAAGGCCTTCGATTTCAGCGACAGCAGAGACGATTTCCGCAACGGCGGGATCCCCGATTTCCCCGGGGAGGGCGAGGATCCTGGCGATGATTGCCTGGGTGTCCCCGGCCTTGACGGCATTTCTCAATTCTCGGTCAGCTGCTGGCAATGAAAGGGAGGTCAGGAGCAAGATGCCCAGGAGTGAGAACCACCCTCTCATCGGGAGACTCGCTGCCAGTAAGCCCAGCGCTTCGACTCACGTAGGCGCAATTTATGACCATCGAAACGGTCGAGTCCGATGATACGGTGAGGCTGGGCGACCTCGACCCACAGAGTCATCCACAACTGGTCTCCGCAGACCACTTCGACAACGCGGCAGTGGGTGGTACCGAGGGGCGAGGTGAAGTCGACCTCCTTGCTGCTGGTCATCCTGGCAACGCGTCTTTGCAAGGGGCCTGCCTTGTTGCTCTCCATGCCCGAGAGAAGGGTAAACTCGAGTGCCTTTTTTTCCTGAAAATCGAAGTCCCTCGCGAGCAGAAGAAGTTGATGATCGGTGATGCTGTCGGTAGGAAGTGCCTCCTTGCCGACGGGTTCTCCCTCGAAGTAGGAATCCCAGCGATGTTCGAAGTGGTCGCCTGAACGGACGATCCGGGCGCTGGTGATCCCGCACCACTCCTGGCTCGAGGTGGTCTGCCTGAGAAGTGCTGATAGATCCGTTCGGGAAGCGATCGTCGTTCGGGCCCTCTGGTATGGGTAATTGGCGGATTCGATTTTCTCGACGGAATGGACCTTGATTGCAGTCACACGCTTTTCGCTGCCGGAGACATCGACCTTGACCTTGCTCTCGGTGCCAAAATCTTCCTTGACGAAAATGGTCGTTATCTGGTGCTTGCGGACCTTGCCGTAGATCACGGTTTCAGCGTCATACTGGCATACTTCAGCCTTGCCATCCTCCCACAGGGGGTTGGCGAAGGTGGAGCCGGGAAAAGGGCCGGGCCCCCAGAGCAAGAGCGCGGTGATCAGGGTATTGATAATCAAGGACAAGACAGCCCCTCCTGGCCCTGGGAGCGGATAGCTTTTTGCACCGTGGTGATGACCTCACCGACCGACAGACGACGTTGTTCCATCGAATCACGATCGCGAATCGTAACCGAGCCATCCTTGATGGTGTCACCATCGATGGTGACACAGAAGGGTGTTCCCACCTCGTCCATCCGGCGATAGCGCCTACCAACCGCACCCTTCTCATCGTAGAAGACGTTGAAGTACTGCTTGAGTTCCCGGTAAATTGCCTTCGCTCTGTCGGGCATTCCGTCCTTCTTGACCAGCGGGAAAACAGCGACCTTGATGGGAGCGAGTCGCGGATGGAACGACAGAAGGACTCGTTGCCGCAAATTCCCCTTGTCGTCGGGGGCTTCATCCTCGGTATAGGCTTCGCAGAGGAAAGCAAGGGTGGCTCGGTCAACACCTCCAGAGGGCTCGATGACGTGAGGCACAAAGCGTTCATTGCTGATGGGATCGCGATAACTGAGGTCGCGACCGCTGCCGCGCCAGAGCGGTTTCCCATCCTCCCCGAGTTCGACCTCGAGAGGATCGCTCTTCGGATCGAGTTTGCCATCCATGTGGCTGCGCAGGTCAAAATCTCCCCTGTGGGCAACGCCTTCGAGCTCCCCGAACTCACCTTCTGCCAGGAAGGGAAAGGCATACTCGATATCTGCGGTCCCTGTTGAGTAATGGCTCAATTCATCACTGTCGTGTTCGCGCAGGCGCAACCGTTCTCCCGAGAGCCCCAACCGCTGATACCAGTCGAGACGGCGGTCGCGCCAGAAGCGATACCATTCCTGGGATGAGGCCGGGTTGCAGAAGAATTCGATCTCCATCTGCTCGAATTCTCGCACCCGGAAGGTGAAATGCCTGGGGGTGATCTCATTACGAAAACTCTTGCCGACCTGGGCAATACCGAAAGGGATGCGAACACGGGTGCTGTCGATGACGTTCTTGAAGTTGACAAAGATTCCCTGGGCAGTCTCCGGCCGCAGGAATACAACGCTATCTTCATCGTACAGAGCGCCCACCTGGGTCTTGAACATCAAGTTGAACTCTCTGGGCTCGGTCAGGGTTCCCAGCTCTTTCGAATCAGGTGCGAGAACCCTGGAGTGGTCAGAAACCTCTGTCAGGCAGATAAACTCAACATCCCAATTGAGCTTGTCGGAATCCTTGGAGCGATAACCGAAGTACTTGAGAGCCTTCTGTCGTGCTTCCGTCTCCTCTGCTTCCAGGTCGGCGTTGACGGTAACGAAAATTCGCTCCCCTTTCGCCTCGACCCAGCGTCCCCTGACCTGATCGTGCCGATACCTGCGTTTCGAATCGCGGCAATCGATCATCTTGTCGTGGAATAGATCGAAGTGACCGGAACATTTCCAGACCTGTGGGTCCATCAAGATGGTGCAGTCGAGGCCACACATCTCGAACGCCTCAGGCGCCCCGTCGAGGACCGACATATCGTCATGGCAGGTGACCATGTCCTGCCACCAAGATTCACGAACGTTGCGTTTCAGTTCGACTCCTAGAGGACCGTAATCCCAGCAGCCGTTCATTCCCCCGTAGATCTCACTGGACTGATAGACGAATCCCCTTCTCTTGCAGAGTGAAACGATTTTTTCCATGACCCCGGCCTGATTACCGGGTTTTTGTCGTGCCATCGTTGAGAGCGCTCCCTGGTCGCCTGAGGGTGTTATCTTCCCCACATCCGTTGGCATCGTAAGATCAGGGGTAGGGATTGCAAGTCGCCCCGGGCCGAGGGATTGTTTTACTTCCGTTGACCCGACAAGGAGGAGCCCCTAGCCTGGGGTCTTGAGAGGTAGGTCACTCGATGCAGGTCCTTTCAGAGGAAAAACTGGTCCGTTATCTGGCCCAGGTCGTGGAACTCTCGGCAGAGGTGCTTCCGCGCCTGGCGGAAGAGGGAACCCGAGCTGCACCAGAGGAGCTGAGGGGGAGATTCGACGCCCTAGTTTCTGCTCTCGCCATCGAGAAGGACCAGGATTCGACACTCCAGGATGAGCAGTGGAACTGGATCTGGCAGCCGCGTCCCGAGATGAACCTGATCCAGGTTTACGGCCGTCTCGCCTGGATCAATCTGCAACTGCTGGAATTGCTCTGATCCCCCATTTGGCGGCCTCGTTCGAGCCATAACCGACCGGCGACCGAAGTCGGTTCGGAAATCACCCCCAGCACCCGGATTCCCCTGCTGGCACCGATCGGCCGTAGCAGAGCCTGAGGATGCTTCACATCCTCTCGAGGGGTTCGAGGCAGAGAATCCGCAAACCTCGAGAGAGAACCACCCGAAGGGCATCGATGAGGCTGAGACGGTGGCGGGTCAGGTCACCGTCATCGCTGATGATGCGGTGCTTGGCGTAATAGGCATTGAACTCGCCAGCAAGGTCCAGCAGGTATTGCGAGAGTATCGATGGTTCTGCCTCCAGGGCCGCTCGAGCGATCACCGTGTCGAAACGATCGAGGCAGAGCAGGAGGGCCTTCTCTTCAGCTTCGACGAGCAGAGAGCCATCGCCATGATCCGAGGAATCGATTTCGCTCTTGCGAAGAATCCCGCAGAAGCGGACGTGGGTGTACTGGAGGTAGGGGCCGGTCTCTCCCTCGAAGGATAGGAACTTCTCGAGGTCGAAATTCACATCACGGCCACGCCTGGCCTTCATGTCCGAGAAAACAACGGCGCCAACTCCAACCGCTTCCGCGATCTCTTCGATGGAATCTCCGAGGTCCGGATTTTTTCTCAGCACCACTTCACGGGCGAGGGCCGTGGCGTCATCGAGGACGTCTTCCAGCAGGACAATCTGTCCTTTTCTCGTCCTTCCCTTGATCCACTGGCCGTCGACATTCATGCGCATGATCCCGAATTCAGTGTGCTCCAGTCGATCGGCGTAACTGCGGCCGAGACGCCGGAGAACGCCGAAAACCTGCCTGAAATGAAGCCCCTGTCCGGCATCGACGACGTAGAGCGCACGGGAAAATTGCCATCTCCCCCACCGGTACTCGGCGCTGGCGAGGTCGCGGGTGCCATAGAGGGTCGATCCATCTCGCTTGCGGATCAGAAGCGGCGGAATCTCCTCCTCTAGGGCCACCACCTCGGCTCCCTCGCTCTCGACAAGGAGGCCCGTCTTGGCCAGTTCATCGATGATCTCGGGCATCTTGTCCTCGTAGAAGGATTCTCCAATCACCTCATCGAAGGAGACACCCAGGCGTTTATAGACCTTCTCGAAACGGGCCCAGGAGACATCGCGGATGCGTTGCCACCGTTCCCTGGCAACGGGGTCTCCAGCCTCGAGTTTCCGGAACCACGCCCGGGCGGTTTCTTCCAGTTGAGGGTCAGTCTCGATTTCGCTGTTGATCCTCACGTAGAGCTTGTTGAACAGGGCGACGGGATCGTCGCTGGTTTCAATCAAGGAATCCTCGAGGCCTTCTTCTTCGCCGTAACGTTCCCAGGCCGCGAGTAGCTTTCCAAAATTGGTGCCCCAGTCTCCCAGGTGGTTCAGCGCCACCACTGAATACCCGCTCGCTCTCAGCAGGTTGACCATCACCTGCCCGAGCATCGTCGAGCGCAGATGGTGCACTGCCAGGTGTTTGGCGATGTTCGGAGAGGAGAACTCGACGACCACCGTTTTCCCCTCGCCGACATCACTGGTTCCAAAAGCCTCGCCGGCTGCAATGACCCGGGCGAGGACATCCCTGGAAAATGCCCCGGAGTCATAAAGGAAATTGACATAGGGGCCAGCGGCGACCACCTCCGCCAGCCAGGGGAATTCCCAGGCAGCCTCGGCGATCCTCTCGGCGATCCTGGGGGGTGCCTCCTTGAGAGTTCTAGCCAGCTGGAAACAGGGGAATGCCAGGTCGCCAAGGGTAGAATCGGGCGGGACCGAGAAGAGGGAGGAGAGATCCAGATCGCCAGGATCGACGATTTCGGCGATCCGTTCTGCAATCTGACGCTGGTACGGGCGCAACTGCCCCCCTTACTCAGGCGGATCCCGATGATGTCGGGCATCTTGCCAGTAGGTGGCGAATCCGCACAAGGGATGATCCACAACTGGTCCGTCCTTATAATGGAGGGGAAGGGAGGGGTCAAAGTGCTTCCCTCCCCGGCAATGGAAAGAATGGCCCTCTGGGCCGAAAGGAGGGCCGATGCGACAGTTCCTGTACGGTGTTGCCTGCGCTTGCCTGGTCTTGTTTGTCATCCAACTCGCCGTTTCTGACTTCGGGCTCACCCCGGTTGCGGAAGCGCAGAAGGCCGACAGAAAAATCACCTGGAGGGAAACGGACGCTGGCGTCGTACCGACCTCCTTCGGCGAACTGGTCACCATCAACGGGAGTAACGGCAGTTACACTCTCGTCTTCCAGAACAGCGAGAAGGAGATCCGTATCATCGATCTGAGAGGCTCGAAGCTGCCGGTCCGGGCGATGCTGGTTCGTCGAGTGTACTAGAGAAGCCGCTCCCCCCGGTCTGGCTGGCCCTGGGATTTGGGCGGGTGCAAATCGGGGGTCTCGATCGCGTGGCTCCACTGTTGTGGCTCTGGCGGCGTTGCTGAATGTCGATCTCTGGCGCGGATCACCTCGGTCTGGCCGCCACTCCCTGGGCAACGGATTCGCCGCCCTACTCTCGTATCCAGGGGGAGAGTGGCTGGGCCTACCCCCGGGGCGCGCTCCCCCATCGATCGGGTTCAGGTGCGGGTACCGGGAGTGACAGGCTGCCTCCAGCGAGATGAGGAATCGTGCAGATCCAGAAGCCGCTTTCAGACGCGGAAAAACCATCCTCTCCGAACGTTCACACCCGCCGATGCGGGGGTGCCCGGCCCCGTCGAACCTGCCTGGCGAAGCGATCCCCTTGTTACGGGTCAGGGTTCTAGGGGGACGGGGCCATCCCGTCCCAGGGGCCGGACGTGTCCCGAAGCCGACACACCTATCATGTCGGCAGTCTGTTCATCCTTGCTCCTTTCCGGTCGAGAGTTGGAGCCGATCCCGGCTCCAGGAAGGCCCTCTGCGTCGGCAGGGGTCTGTGTCGGCGGGGTCTGAGTCGGCAGCGGTCTACGACTGCCTCCAGCAGAAGACCGTTTGCAAGCCCAAGGCCGAACCTTCGAGGTGGTTGCAAGTCCACCTTGCATCGGCAATTGTGAATCCAGCGTAGGTGCAAGCAGGAGGCGCTGCCGTCCACCGGCAGACGCTGGTCCAGGGGAGTCCAGGTCAGGACGAGAGGAGCCCGAGGCGATGGAGCAGATGACCCGCCTCAAGGGAATCATCGACCGGTTGCGTTCCCCCGGGGGCTGCCCATGGGACCTCGAGCAGACCCCAGAGACCCTGCGCCCGTTTCTTCTCGAAGAGGCCCATGAGGTCGCCGAGGCGATCTTGGCCGGGGACAGCCAGGAGATCTGCGAGGAGCTCGGTGATCTGCTGATGAATGTCGTGCTGCAGGCCCGTATCGGCGAGGAGAGGGGAACTTTCACCCTCGAAGAAGTCGCCGAGAAGATCTCCGACAAGCTGGTCCGCAGGCATCCTCACGTCTTTGGCGACACGGTAGCTGCTGACAGCGATGCGGTTCGCAGGAACTGGGATCGGATCAAGCGTCAGGAAAGAGGAGAAGCGGACGAGCCGGAAAGCGTCATCCGTTCGCTTCCCGCCTCCCTGCCCGCCCTCCTTCGCGCCGATCGAGTCGGGGCGATGGCGGCGGAGATCGGCTTCGACTGGCCCGATGCCCATGGTCCCCTGGAAAAACTGGAAGAGGAAGTCGGGGAGACGCGGGAAGCGGTCGAAGCGGGCGATCTCGTTGCCATCGGCCAGGAAGTGGGAGATCTCCTTTTTGCTGCAACATCCCTTTGTAGAAAATTCGGTATCGATTCGGAGGAGGCCCTGCGGGATTCCATCAGGAGATTCGAGGTTCGTTTTCGCAGAATCGAGGGGGATTTGAAGAAGAGTTCCGATCGCTCTCTCGAACACCTCGATCAGCTGTGGGCACTGGCGAAATCTGAAGAAACAGGAAGTGTTTCGGGGGAAGAGGCCTGAGATGGCGATGCCGAGTGGAACCTCAGCGCGGGTACCCGATGATCAGGACAGAGCCTGGCTCGAGAAACTTCCCGAAATCGCACGAAAACTCAGGGCGGGAATTGCGAAACGGGTCCTGGGCCAGGAATCGACGGTTGAGGAGTTGCTCACCGCATTCATCGCTGGTGGAAACATCCTCGTCATCGGAGTACCTGGCCTCGCCAAGACACTGATGATCAGCACCATGGCGGACCTCCTCGACCTGAAATTTTCGAGGATCCAGTTCACCCCCGACCTGATGCCCTCCGATATCACAGGCACCTCGATACTCACCAAGAACGAGACCTCCGGAGCGAGAGAATTTCGGTTCCGACCGGGGCCGGTTTTCTCCCACCTGCTGCTCGCCGACGAGATCAACCGCACCCCTCCCAAGACTCAGGCAGCGCTTCTCGAGGCGATGGAGGAGAAACAAGTCACGGCTCTGGGAGAGACTCATGCCCTCCCCGATCCGTTCTTTGTGCTCGCTACCCAGAACCCCCTCGATCAGGAAGGGACTTATCCCCTTCCGGTGACGCAACTCGACCGCTTCACCTTCCAGATCGATCTCGACTATCCCGACTCTGATACGGAATTCGACCTGATCGCATTGACCACCGCTCGGGATGAGGCGGAGATCTCACCCGTGCTCACTCATGAGGAGGTCCTCGGGTTGCTGAGAGTAACGACCTGTATTGAGATGCCTTCCAATCTTCTCGTGAAGGCGACGCAAGTGGTCCGAGCAACCCGTCCCGGAGAGGAGGGTGTGACTCCGACCGCGATGGAGATGCTGTCGTGGGGTGCTGGGCCTCGGGCGATCCAGGCGATCGTTTCGACAGCCAGAGCTTCCGCTGCCATCGCCGGTCGGGACGTTGTCACCATCGAGGATGTGGAAAAGGTCATCGCACCGGCGCTACGTCACCGTATCGGGTTGAACTACTACGCCGAGGCTGAGCGGATGAATCCCGATCGACTGATCAGGAGGATTCGAAGTGAACTGGGTGAGTCTCTCCCCGAAGATGATTCCGAGATCGATGACCAGCCTGGAGGTTTCAGGAAGCTCGTCGACAGGTTCTCTGACACCACACCTGGATTCAGGACCCGGCCCGGGGGTGCCTAGCGATTGCGAAGCACGAAGGCCATCACGTCTCGTGCACAGGAGGGGCAGTATCCGTGGCGATCGGAGAGTCGGTCGAGTGCTGTTTCAACTGCCACGATTTCCGCCGGATCCAGGTTTTCCTTCTCATCGGTGAAATATCGGAGAATATTTTCCTCCACTGGATGTGACATCCGGTTCTTTTCCTTGTACAGGCTTGCTTTCAACTGAGAGAAAATCTCCGGGAACAGCTGAGGATAATCGACCTTCTCATCGGGGTTGTCAAAAGAGAACGCACCGATGCGGGTCATCAGATTGGTCCTGAACGCACGAATGTCGTCCTTGATGTCGAGCAACTTCTCCATGCGTTCCATCAGGTCTTCAGAGGGATCGACATATTCGTCTCTGGAAGCGATGTGAAGTCGTTCGCCGAGGCTGAACGCCTTGACGTGCTTGAAGTACTGGGCAAGTACCCGGGCGTATTCACTCTCATCGACGAGGCCAATACTCGAGTAAACCTCCTCGTGGGCACGCTTGAGGTAGAACTCCCTGACCTCTTCAATGAAACGACTGCAATCGTTGTAACCGTTGTCGATGGGAAGCCTGAGAAACTCGTAAACGGAGATGTCCTTGATCAGTTTCTCGATCTGTTCGAAGACTGCGAATGGCGAGAGGCAGCGGTCCATGGAATTTTCAGAGGCCTCGGAGAGAAGAGCCATCATTTCACGGGGTGAGGCGCCTCTACGGCCCTCGTATTCTGCCCCGTAGATTCCCTCGAATTCACCTTCCGATTCTTCGTGTTCTTCCCTGATGGTACGGATGTTGTTTCTCAGGATCATCTGGTCGACCTCCCTCGAGTCGAGAGGGACCTCTCCGTGGTTGTACAGATGGGCCTTCTGCATCGGGGTGAGTCGAGCAACGATCGGTGCGAGATCGGGCGAGAAATTCTTT
This sequence comes from Planctomycetota bacterium, assembly GCA_015664425.1. Lineage (GTDB taxonomy): Bacteria > Planctomycetota > UBA8108 > UBA1146 > UBA1146 > DTRS01. The sequence continues at coordinate 15,169 of DQQH01000263.1, read as the reverse complement.
GGGGAAGGTCGACGCAGGCGAGTGAGAACAGCCCACAGGGCAGTGACCGTTGAGGTATGGGGAGCGACATGGCGACAGTTCTTCGACATCTCCAGATGGCGATCGTAGAGCTCCGCCTCGCGGCTGTATTGCAGGAGATATGGAACTCTGATGAGGGAAAGCCTGCCCTTGAAAGAAGAGAAATCGGGGTTTCGCTTGAAGAGGTTGAGTTGCTTCTCGTTGGCTGTTCCGCACATCACCAGGTCCAGATGGGCGGTGTAACTGGGCAAGTGGATCGTGCCTTTCTCGGACGTTGTGAGGAGGTATTTGTTCGCCTCCAGAGGCCTCTTCAGGAAATCGGAGTACTCGACAATTCCACGGTTTGCGTCGATGAGGTCACCGCTGGCCTCGAAGATGGGGATGTTCCGCAACAATTTAGGCAGCGGGTAATTCTCGTGATTGAGAGGCCTGACGCTGGCATCGATGTTCCCCTGGGGTTCTATCGAAATCGCCGAGAGTCGATAACGGGGCGAGAAGAAGAAGCGCTCCACCTGGATATGGCGTATCACCTCGTACCAGTCACCATGGTGGGCTGAGAGGAGTGCTTCGTAGATCCACTTGCACTTGGGGCAGAGATCTCCGTCCATCGCCCACTCGAAATTGAATTCGCTTTTGTCGGAAGCAGTCGGATTCGATGCGATGGCATCCAGGATGAAATCTTTTCTCTCGTGTCGTGGGATCAGAAAGAGGGGTGAGTCCTTCAGTTCGCAGGGGATCTTGGAAGTCAATTCTTCCGGTTTCAGGAAGGCGTAACTTTCCGGGGATTCTGAATCACCAGGCTCGAAACCGATCTGGTCGGCGTTGTCGAGACGATCGGAGAACATCCAGTTGAAGCGATAGAGCGCACCTTCATCGGTCGTACTGTAGTTGGTCAGCCCATGCATCAAGGCGGCAACGGTGGTCGATTTTGATGATCCGTTGGGTCCGTGAAGCAGGACCAGTTTGTCAGAGCGGCTGCGGCTCGCAAACTGTTTGAGTTGCCGGTAGATGGCGTTCTGAACGCCTTCCTGGCCGATGAGTGATTCGCTTCTATTGCCAAAATCCAGATTGAATACCAGCCAGCGCTTGTCGGAGATTCCGACGCGATCGACCTTCTCAGTTCCGAAGTGCTCCATCATGTCGCAGACGTAACGGGGGGCATTTCTCAGGTACGGGTAAGGATTGGCCTTGAAATCCTCCAGGAACTGGCTGAACTTGCGAATCCGGTGCCTCGCCCTGAAACGGATCTGAGATTTTCTGCGAAAATGGCCAATGTCACCATCGTGTTCCATCTGTCCCCCAGACATGAAACGATAACCTCGAACAGCACCATGCAGGCGGATCCACATTCATCTTCGGCAGGCCTTCGACGCAACTGGTGCCGATCCCCCCCCTCTCGTATCAGAAGTCGGGCCACTGATCACCTGTGAAGCCATAAGTTATTGCTGTGAACCTACTTGTACGCAGGTATCCCGGTGATTTCATGGCCCAGTATGAGGGTGTGGATGTCATGGGTGCCCTCGTAGGTCTTGACCGACTCCAGGTTGAGCATGTGACGTCCGACGGGATACTCATGGGTCACCCCGCTTGCTCCGAGAAGATCCCGGGCGCTACGGGCGATCTCGAGTGCCCAGTAAACGTTGTTTCGTTTCGAGAGGGACACCTGCTGGGCCGTCATTGTGCCCGCATCCTTGAGCTGGGAGAGTCGCAGGGCCAGGAGCTGTCCCTTGGTGATCTCCGAGGCCATCTCGGCCAGTTTAGCCTGGACCAGCTGAAAACTGCCGATCGGTTTGCCGAACTGGATTCTGCTGAGGGCGTATTTTTTGGCGCAATCGAAACAGGCCATCGCTGAACCGATTGCACCCCAGGCGATTCCATACCGGGCCTGAGTCAGGCAGGAAAGCGGTCCCCCCAGACCGTCTGCATCGGCAAGGATGTTCGCCTTGGGAATTCTGCAGTCCTGAAAATGCAGTTCTGAGGTGACCGAAGCCCTGAGCGAAAACTTCCCTTCCTGGAGGGTGGTCGAGTATCCAGGGGTTCCCTTCTCGACAAGGAATCCCCGGATCCTGCCGTCGAGTTTTGCCCAGACGACGGCAACATCGGCGACACAGCCGTTGGTGATCCACATCTTGTTGCCGTTGAGGATGTAACTGTCCCCATCGGCAACAGCGTTGGTGATCATGCCGGAAGGATCAGAGCCGTAGTCAGGCTCGGTCAGCCCAAAACAACCGATAATCGACCCCTTGGCCAGTTGTGGCAGGAAGCGGTTTTTCTGGTCCTGGGAACCGAAACGATGGATTGGGTACATCACGAGACCACTCTGGACTGAGACGAAGGACCGAAGCCCGCTGTCGCCACGTTCGAGTTCTTGCATGATCAGGCCATAGGCAAGGCTGTCGAGGCCAGCGCATTCGTAACCTTCGAGGTTGGCTCCCAGAAGACCGAGATCCCCGAGAGTGGGAACGATCTCGGAGGGAAAGGTGCCATCCATGAAATGCTGCTCGATATCGGGAAGCACCTGCTCATCGACAAATTCCCTCACCATCTGCCGCACCATCTTCTGCTCTTCGGTCAGGAGATCATCGATCCGGTAGAAGTCGAGGCTCTCGAAGCGTTCCATTGCCCGGTCCGTTCGGTTTGAGGCCATTCTGGAGGTCACATTCCTGGGTGATGGTACAGATTCAACAGCCCCACCGATACCTAAGTTGAGGGCTGCTCCCTGTCCTGGGTGGCTCACCTTGGGGCGAAATCCTCCGCCGGGGAAACCGTGCAGAAACAAGCAGACAGTAGTAAATAGGAGAGCCGGGGCAGAACCGCCCCGGCTCTGGTTTCAATTGACCCCTAGGGGATTTGAACCCCTGTTGCCAGGATGAAAACCTGGAGTCCTAGACCTGACTAGACGAAGGGGCCGCGGATTTCATGAGGGCACCTGGATTCGAACCAGGGACCGACGCCTTAAAAGGGCGCTGCTCTACCAACTGAGCTATGCCCCCTCAGAGACGAGGATTATAGGATCCATGAGGAGTCCGTCAACGATTCCATCTCCCATTTGCGATCCTAAATCTCCATCAACTCATCCGTCTTTCGTTTGAGATCCCCATCGATCACTTTCTCCTGCTTCTTAAGTGTTTCCTGGATTTCCTCCTTGAGGCTCCTGAGAGTGTCCTCGCTCAGTGAGCCATCCTTCTTGGCCTGTTCGGCGTGCTTGTTGGCATCACGTCGAACGTTTCGCATCGAAACGCGAGATTCCTCGGCGACTTCCTTTGCCCGTCCAACGAGTTGCTTCCTGCGTTCTTCGGAGAGGGCAGGAATCTTGAGCCTGATCAACCTGCCGTCGTTAACAGGTGAGATCCCAAGGTCGGACTTGAGAATCCCTTTTTCGATGTCCCCCATGGCAGATCCATCGAAAGGCTTGATCACGATCTGGTCAGGCTCGGGTACGGAGATGCTGGCAATTTGTTTGAGTGGAGTCGGACTCCCGTAGTATTCCACACGAACAGATTCGACCAGCCCAGGATGGGCCCTACCCGTTCGCATCGACCGAAACTCGCCGCGCAGGACCTCGAGAGCTTTTTGCATGCGATCGTCAGCATCGAGGAGAATTTCATCGTAATCCATGCTTCACCAATCCGTAAAAAAGCACTCGCCTTGGGCCTCATGGCACAATGCGAGAGCCGATATCAGAGCCCAGAAGCGCGAGTGCGATCTTTCCTGGCTCGGTCATGTCAAAAATGGTAACCGGAAGGCCATTGTTTGAGCAAAGGGTGAAAGCGGTGGAATCCATGACCTGGAGCCCATCCCTGAGGACCTCGGCAAATGAAGCGCGCTCGATTCGAACGGCATCCGGGTCAATTTCCGGATCCGCGCTGTAGAGGCCGTCAACCCTCGTCCCCTTGAGGAAAAGGTCGCAATCGAGCTCCAGTGCTCGGAGAGCAGCGCAGCTGTCTGTTGTAAAGAAGGGATTCCCGGTGCCCCCGGAGAGCACGGCAACTTCTCCGTTGCTTAGAAGAGACCGAACCCTGCTCGCAGAGAAAGCGCTGATGGACGGGGAGGCTGGGAGGCCGCTATGAACGCTGGCGGCGCGACCGGAACTGCGAATGGCGGCAGCAAGTGTCATGGCATTGACGTGAGTTGCTGCCATGCCAATCTCATCGGCCTGACAGCGATGCATCCCCGGAAGGTCGAGATCCCGACCTCGGGCGATATTGCCAGCCCCGACGACGATTGCAATCTCGACCTCTCGAACGGATGCGACTTCTCCTGCCACTCGCATAAAGGAATCCGGATCGAGTCCAAGACCCCCAGTTCCCCCGAGAGCTTCGCCGCTGATCTTCAACAGGACTCGTCGCCTCGACTCGGAAGGCGCTTCATTCATCGGAGTCCTCCAGCATCGCAGTGATGCACAGGCTCAATCTGTTCCGATCTCCAGACGGGAGAAACGACGGATCTGAATGTTCTCACCGATGGCCGCGATCGTCTCGGTCAGATAGTCCTGTACAGACTTCTTGTCGTCCTTGACGTAGGGCTGCTGGAGCAAACAGACTTCGGAGTAGTACTTATTGATCTTGCCATCGACGATCTTGTCCTGGATCTCTCCAGGTTTGTCCTTCGTCTGTTCGCGATAGATCTCAAGCTCCCGTTCGACCGTTGCGGCATCGAGTTCTTCAGGAGTGATTACCTGGGGGCTCATCGCGGCGACGTGCATCGAGACGTTCTTGATGAACTCCTGGAACTTTTCATTCCTGGCGACGAAGTCGGTTTCGCAATTGACCTCGACGATGGCCCCGAGCCTGCCGTTGGAATGGATGTAACTCCCGATCCAGCCCTGGGAGGTGATGCGGTCCGATTTTGATGCCGCGAGTTTGACACCCATCTTGCGAAGAAGGTCGGTGGCCTTCTCGACGTCGCCATCAGTATCACCGAGGGCCTTCTTGCAGGCCATCATTCCGGCGCCGGTCTTTTTGCGCAGCTCCGCAACAGTCTTGGCACTGATTTCACTCATCTGGTCATCCTCTTCTGGCGAGGGGTCGATCCTCGCTCGTTTTTCACACCGAGCCAGGAGTGCCTGGCCGGTCCGTTTTTGATCTGCGAAGGCGCACCCACATGGAGGCAACGCCAGGCTATTTATTCGCTGGGTTTAGGTTTCGAGTCATCCGGAGAGGGTGCGGTTTCGGTGCTGGGTGGGGTGGCTGCGGCCGCCGGTTTGCTCGCGGGCGAACCTCCAGTTGCGGGGGCCCCCGCAACTGAACCTGAGGCAGTGGCAGATTTTTCTGCCTCCTTCTCTGCACTCCGTACTTTCGCTTTCCTCTTCGCTTCTTCCTCTTCTTCGGCCCGCTTCTTCTCTTCGGCAGCCTGGCGGATGATCAACTTGTCCCGACCGGCCACGACGGAATCCGCGATCTTCTGCATGATCACTTCGATGGAACGGAATGCATCGTCATTACCAGGAATCGGGACGTCGACAGTATTGGGATCGCAGTCGGTATCGACGATTGCGATAACGGGAACCCCGACTGAATGGGCTTCTTTGACTGCGATATCATCGCGGCGGATATCGGAGATGATCACCGCTCCTGGAAGACGGTTCATCTTGCGAATACCCTCGAGGTTACGGTTGATCTTCTTGCGCTCGCGACGGAGCATGGAAATCTCTTTCTTGCTCCGTCCTTCCATTCCGCCATCCTTCTCCAGTTCCTCGAGTTCTTCCAGGCGACGGAGGCGTGAACGGATGGTTTTGAAATTGGTGAGGGTACCGCCGAGCCAGCGGTGAGTGACCCAGTGCATGCCACAGCGAGTCGCCTGGTCGTTGATGATTTCCCGCGCTTGGGCTTTGGTGCCGACGAAGATCACTTCGTGGCCGGCCTCGACGATTCGGGTGATGAAATGGCATGCCCGAACCAGGCCTCGCATCGTCTCGCGGAGGTCGATGATGTGGATACTGTTGTGCTTCTGGTGGATGTAGGGGGCCATCGAGGGATGCCAGCGGCTGGCGCGATGACCGAAATGAACCCCTGCTTCGATCAGTTCCTGAATGGAGATCTGTGACACTCTCGTTCCTCCCGGACGGATCCGCGGCGGGCCCTTGAGGCAGGACCCAGCGATCGCCGTCATTTCCGGTCCCTGGACAACCCTCTGGGGGTGTCAGACACGTCGCGCGCCTCGACAATGAGAACGCCGACAGGCGGCGAGGGTAGCAACCCCTCACAGCAGGATCAAGCGATCCCCTCCGAGGGTCGTGGGGGTTCTGAGAGTCTCTGGCGGTGTTTCCTGATCTTCTCGATCACCGTTTCGGCGGCAGCGATGGCCCGACGCCCCTGGATCCCGCTGACCGCAGGTGGCCGTTGACCACGGGCAGCGGCGAGAAAAGCCTCCAGTTCGGAGCGCAGAGGCTCCCTGTAGACCACCTCGATCGGCTCCTGGTGCATGTGCTTGGCCAGGAATGCCTCGGCACCTTCAGGGGCGATTATCCGCCCATGTTCATCGAGGTAGTCACCAGGGTCGTAGTCGGAATCGAGGGAAATCTTGAAGCCCGTTCCCTCGACGAGATCCAGGCTGATGTAGGAGCTGGGGCAGAAAATACGGACTTTTCTGGATTTCTGAAATGCCACGCGGCTCGTCTTGACGACGGCCGTGGCTCCTCCGACGAAGGAAAACCTCGAAGTGGCGAGATCCTCGGTCGGCGACAGAACCGGGCAGCCGAAGGCATCGATACTCTCGACCTCATCATCAGCAAGGTGCAATGCGATGTCGATATCGTGAATCATGAGGTCGACAACGACGCTGACCTCGGTCGAACGCAGGCTAAAGGGATGAATCCGGTCGCACTCGATGAAAATGGGATTCTGGATGTGAGGCAGAGCTGCACGAATGCATGGGTTGAATCGCTCGACGTGACCGACCTGAAGAACCGAGTTGGAAGATGCAGCAAGGCGCAGGATCTCATCCGCCTCCTGAAGGGTCGAGGCGAGGGGTTTTTCGATGAGCACCGATTTCCCCGACTCCAGGAAAGGGATGGCGGTCGTGAGATGCAAGGGAGTTGGAGTGGCGATGCTGACGATATCGACGGCTTCAGCGAGGCGCTCGAGATCAGTGAAAAAGGTGGTCTGGTGACGGGCCGCGACAGCCTCGCCTCGGGGTCTGTCGCTGTCGAGAACCCCGACAAGTTCCACATCCGGGATCTCATCCCAGATGCGGGCATGGATGCTACCGAGATGTCCGACTCCAACGACACCGACCCTCATAAAACCCCCTAGGGTTGCCGTGATCTGCCCTGGCGACCATTCTCCATCGAACGAAGAAATGCCCGCAGGTGGAGTCCCTCGTCGGGGACGGGTCCTCGCTGCTCGAGAAGGGCAAAGGCCTCGCTACGGATCATGTTGTTGTTGTAGAGGAGCCTCTGCGCCTCCTTGAGCCACATGATGGTGTCATCGCTGAAACTGGCCCTCTTCAGGCCGACCCTGTTGATCGCACGTACCCTCGATGGGTTGCCCTCGACCATCAGAAAGGGCGGAGAATCGGTGGTTATCCGGGTCATTCCCCCGACGAACGCCAGCCGCCCGACGGTGGCGTAGTGATGGACAGCAGAGAGACCGCCGAAACCGGCCTGGTCCTCGACGACGACGTGGCCACCAAGGAGAACGCTGTTCGCCATGATGATGTCATTTCCGAGGAGGCAGTCGTGGGCGACGTGAGATCCGGCCATCAGGAGACAACGATCACCGATACGGGTTTCGCCTCCACCGAGTCCTGTTCCTCTGTTGATCGTCACGTGCTCACGAAAAGTATTTCCCGATCCAACGTTGAGCCAGACTTCTTCCCCCTTGTACTTCTTGTCCTGGGGATCTGCGCCTATTACCGCACCGGGGTAGATCACGTTGTCATTTCCAAGAACCGTGTTTGCAACGATGGATGCGTGCTGCATCACCTTACAACCGGCAGCTATCGTCACCTGCGGTCCAACGCAGGCGTATGGGCCGACCTCGACATCCGAGGCGATCTCGGCACTGGGGTCGACCACCGCAGTCGGGTGAATCATCGTATTCCTCGCTAGTATGCGTCCACAATCATGAATCGGATCAGTGCTTCGGCAACTGTCTTGCCATCCACCGCTGCTCTCGCTTGAACTTCACCGGAGTTCGATCTCAATTTCTTGAGTTCAGCCTCGAGAATCAACTGGTCACCGGGAACAACGGTCTTTCTGAATTTGGCGTTGTCAATGCTGAGGATATAGGCGAGTTTGTTGACGTCTGCGGTGCTTCGCATCAGAAGTATTCCCGCGAGCTGAGCCATCGCCTCGATCTGAAGAACGCCAGGCATCACCGGTTGACCAGGGAAATGGCCCTGGAAGAATTCCTCGTTGAAGGTCACGTTCTTCAGCCCCACTGCCCGGACGTTTTCCTCGATCTCGAGGATCCGGTCGACGAGAAGGAATGGGAATCGATGGGGCAGAAGTTTTTGAATGTCCCTAATGTCGAGCCCACCACGTGAACCGATAAGGACATCCTCAATCTCTCGTTCCCTGGAATGGGAGTCGGAGAGTGCCTGGGCGAACTCAGCGTTGAGAAAATGCCCCGAACGGTGGGCAATAAAATTCCCTTCGAGACGCGACCGCAGAACGAACAGGTCTCCAAGGAAGTCGAGCATCTTGTGGCGAACCTGCTCATCGGGAAACCTGAGTTCGTTGTCGAGAACCGACCCGTCGGGCGTGATGACGACGGTATTTTCGCTCGATGCGCCTCTCCCCAGCCCCTGGGCCTTGAGGTCATCGACCTCCTTCTGGAAGACGAAGGTTCTCGCTGGAGCGATCTCCCTGCGGAAGGTATCGGGGGTGATTTCGAAGCTGCAGTACTGAGTCAGCGGTTGTTCCCCTTCGTAGTGAAGGGTGTAACTGAGTCGGAAATGTCCGGGAGATGGAAGCCCGACAAGGCTCGATCCATCACCGTTGACCCCTACTGCCTTCTTGACGGCGAGGGTTCTGGAGCGCAGGTCCTGCTCGCAGGTCCCTACACTTTCGATGGCGTCGAGAAACTCGATTGCGCTGCCATCGAGGCCGGGGACCTCGCTGCCATCGATTTCGATGATCAGGTTCTGGATCCCGAGGACGTGGAGAACCGCTGTCAGGTGCTCGACCGTCTGAACCTCTGCGTCGCCAGCAGCAAAGGTGGTTCTGCGAGCGTGATCTCGCCTGTTCTCGAGGCACAATGGCACCCTCGCAGGGGGATCGAAATCGGTTCGAACAAAGACGACCCCGGTTCCCGAATCGGCGGGCAGCAGGCGGAGATTGGTTTCAACTCCGGTATGGAGGCCGGTGCCACTGAACCGAACCTCACCGTTGATGGTGCGTTGCATCCAGGAATCAGCCACCGTGGTCACTGCTTTCCGGTGATGCGTGCGAGGACATCTTCGGTGATGTCGTACTGGGGGCGGGACCAGAGGACAATCTCGAGCGGAGGAGACTGTTTGGGAGAATATGCCCTCTGGATCACCATGTCGAAACCACGACTCTGGCAGACCTCTTTCATCTGGTCACGAATCGACAGCAAGACCTGTTTCCGGGCATCGAAGAGCATCTCGGTGAGTTCTCGATCGAATTTTTTCTGGAGGAATCCGAACTCGGCCTGCTTCTGACTCAGACCATGCTGGATCCGGTCATACTCGGAAGATCCGGGTCTGTAGAGTTTCCCCTCCGACTGGAGTTTGAGGATCTCCTTGTTGATACCCTCCATCACTTGGAGTTTTTCACGCTCTGCAACCTTGAGGGTAGATTCGAGTTCATCCCTTTGTGGGGATGAGTCGAAAACTTTCTGCAAATCGATCACGCAGATTCTCGATGGTGCGGCATCTTGAAAGCCGGTGCCGGCCAGGGTCCCCCACCCGGATTGAGAGAACGTGCCGACGAGGAAGCAGATCCCCAGGCTCAGGAACAGGAAGAAACGGGAATCGGGTTCGACTTTCATTTGGTGTTGTCCGATCGATGAAACGGGGTTTCTCGCCCCTAGAAAACTTCTTCGTATTTCGAAAGCTCTTCGAAGCGCAGTTGCTCTCCGATGAAGGCGAGATCGATGGATCCGGTCGGACCGTTACGTTGCTTGGCGATGATGACCTCGGCCTTGCCTTTTGCCTCCTCCTTCTCGGGTTTGTAATACTCTTCCCGATATAGGAGCAGGATCAAGTCCGCATCCTGCTCGATAGCACCGGATTCTCTGAGATCTGACATCCGTGGCCGGTGGGATTCCCGAGACTCCACCGCCCGGGAGAGCTGAGAAACCGTGACGACTGGCACCCCGAGTTCACGGGCAAGTTGTTTCAGTGACCTCGAAATGCTGGAAATTTCCTGCTGGCGATTTTCGTGTCTTCGCCCGCCATGCTCGAGAAGTTGGAGGTAGTCGACGACGATCACTCCGATGCCGTGCCGGCTGTGCAGCCTGCGAGCTCGGCTCCGGATCGCCATCAGGTTGAGAGTGGGCGAATCATCGATGTAGAGTGGAGCCTCGCTGAGTTGTTCTGCAGCCGACATCAACTGGTTCCAGTCCTGCTCGGGCAAGGTTCCCTGCCTCAGCTTGGTGGCGCTCACGTGGGCTGAGCGGCAGAGTATGTTGATGGCGACCTGACGTCGATCAACTTCGAGGCTGAAGAGCGCGACGGGGACCTTTTCTCTGAGGGCGATGTTGTGAGCGAAATTCAGAGCGAGGGTCGTCTTGCCCATGCTGGGCCGACCTGCGATCACGATCAGTTCTCCTGGCTGGAAACCATTGGTCATCTTGTGAAGATTGGAGTAGCCGGTATTGAGTCCGGAACCTCCCTGCTCCCATACCTCGAAGAGCCTGAACGCTTCCTTCAGGACGGTCGGCATATTTTCTGCAATGGAACCGCTTGCCTCCTCCCCGAGTTCGAGGACGGCGGCTTCAGCCTCATCGATGAGGTCACCAGCAGGCGCGGCGCCGGTGCTTGCCCGCAGAGCGATTTCTTCGCAGAAGTGGATCAGTTTTCTTCGCCTGGAGTCGTCGAGGATGAGATCGGCGTACTTCTGAATGTTTGCACCGGTCAGGATGCCATCGGTGAGAGCGAGGATTCCCTCCCGTCCACCGACATCGGCGCTCTTTCCATCTCTGGCGAGAAAGGCCTCGAGCATCAGAGGGTCGGTAACCGATTCGGCCAGGTAGAGGCCCTGAAGCCCCTCGAAGATCAACTGGTGCTTGCGGATGTAGAAGTCATCGGGGGATAGGGTCTCGAAGATGGAATCGTGGGAAGAACCGCCAAGAACCATCAAAGAGCCGAGAAGGCTTCGTTCTGCGTCGATGTTGTGAGGAAGGGAAGCCATCGGTCAACGCCTGCCCATATGAGCGCGAGAAAAGTCTGAATTATCCATGAGCCACCCCTAGAAGCCGCGAGAGCCGCCTACCGGCGCTCCCCCGATGCCCATGGCCGCCGTGGTGTGAGGCGACCTTCCGGAGGAAGCCTACCCGAGGGCTGTCCTGGGAAAAAGAGGCTGGCCGGAGGTTGTTCCCTGGGCCACCAGAGGCAATCCAGGGGGTAGGAGGGCGGTCGAGCTGAACTCAGACACCTCCTCGATTCACACCTCGACACCCCCTAGGTGGAATCCTCATCTCCCTTGACGACCCAGACCTTGAGTTCGGCTTTGACCTCGGGATGAAGGTCGACAACGAGGGTGTAGATTCCGAGTTCCTTGATCGGCTTTTCGAGAATCAGCGTCGAGGGATCGATTTCGATCCCATCTTGCTTCAGATGTTCGATCACCGTGTCGGAAGTCACGGACCCGAAGAGGTGTCCCTCTTCTGTCGCCCTGGCGATGATGGTGCAGGAAGTGGCGTTGAGCCGTTCGGCGACCTTGGAGACCTGCTCCAGGGTTTCCGCTTCGACCTGGAGAAGGCGACGTTTCTGTGCCTCGAACCAGAGAAGATTGGCGCTGTTGACCTCGATAGCGAGACCGTTGGGAATCAGGTAATTGCGGCCGAACCCCGCCCGCACCTCGACGAGATCGCCAAGTTCTCCCAGGTCCTGAACTCGCTTCTTCAGCAGAAGTTTCACGATTCTGCCCTCTCCGTCCTCAATTCCTGGCCGGGAATGCCCGCTTAATTACTGACCGTAAGGGAGCAACGCCATGTAGCGTGCCTTGTGTACCGCACGCTTGACCTTGTGCTGGGTCTTTAGGTCACAGCCGATATGTCTGCGGTTGAGGAGCTTACCCTGGACAGTGACAAGCTTGTTCAGCAGATCGACATCCTTGTAGTCTATGTACTCGCGCGTGCCGACTAGATTCTGTTTCCCTCTGCGACCGAACATCTGTGTTTCTCCTCCTCGATTCCCCTAGAAGGGGACCTCATCATTGAAACTCTGTTCCGGGTAGGGACCGGAACCCAGGGAATCAGCCGATTCCTCCGAAGGAGCGCCCTCTCCGGTGTTCTCGCCTCCCGCTTTCGGCATGAAATGGACGCGATCGGCAACGATCACGTGCTTGCTCCGGTTGCCTCCGGATTCCTTGTCTTTCCAGGTCTGGTGCTGGAGGCGGCCCTCGATGAGAACCGGGCTCCCCTTTTTCAGATACTGGTTGCAGGTCTCGCCTTGCCGCCCCCAGGCGGTGATGTTGACGAAGCAGGTCTCCTCCTCGAGGCTGTCGCCTTTCTTGTAGCGACGATTGCTGGCGAGACGGAGATCACAGACTGCCGTACCGGTCGACGTGTACCTCAACTCCGGGTCGGCGGTCAGATTACCGTTGATGAAGATCTTGTTCAGTTCCATCGCCATGGCAGCATCTCCCGTCTTCGCTGTAACTCTTCACCCAGCGGGGCGCGTGATCAGTCTCTCTCGCCCTCTTTGCCATCGTCCTCTTCGACAATGTCTTCTTCGCCATCGTCCTCTTCGGCAATGTCTTCTTCGCCATCGCCCTCTTCGCCATCGCCATCTTCGTCATCGTCTTCTTCGTCATCGTCTTCTTCGGCGTCGTCTTCTTCGGCGTCGTCTTCTTCGGCATCGTCTTCTTCGGCATCGTCTTCCACGGCATCGTCTTCCACGGCATCGTCTTCTACGGCATCGTCTTCTACGGCATCGTCTTCTACGGCATCGTCTTCTACGAAATCAGCCACTTCAGCCGAGGCTTCCTCGTTTGCCGAATCCTGATCACCATCGTCGCTGATGGGAGCGGGTTCCTCGGACTCGACCTCTTCGGAGGTCGCTTCCATCACGACCTCGGGCTCGTCCAAATCAGCAGCATCGGCCGGGACCTCATCGGCGGCAGCGGCGTCCTCTGCGGTTTCGGCGGCACCCTTGGGTTCGGTGGCTGGTAGGTCGGCGGAATCGGGCTCTGAGCCCTCGGATTGGCCCTCGTCGACCACTGCAGTCTCTGCAGCAATGGCAGCGGCAGCGGCCCTCTCCGCCGCCTCGGCAGCGCGGACCGCACGCCGGTTTGCCATCTCCTTCCTGCGTTCCATCTCGGTGGGAGTGAACTCCTCCTGGACCACCAACATGCGCAGGATTCTGTCGGAGAGCTCGGCGTCCTGGCGGAGTGGGGTGATCGATTGGGTGTCGGAGCGGAAGTAACTGAGGAAGTAGACGCCACGCTTGCAGCCCTTGACCTCGTAGGCGAGGCGCTGCTCGGGCCAGCGTTCGCTGTATTCGATCGCACCGCCGTGCTTCTCGATCATGCCGCGGAGATGGGACTCGACGCCATCCCAGTCACGGGTTGCTTCAGCCGAGTCGATGAGGAACATTCCTTCGTACAGTCTCTCGGTCACTCCAGGGCTCCTTCCGAGCCTCCAGCCCCGGCCTCGCCCCCCCGGTGACCGCCCAGGGAATCTTCGCGAGGATCCGTTTCAGCTGGCTCCTCAGAGGGAGAACCATCGGGCTCATCCGCCGGAGGAAGCGACGCATTGTAGCGTTTCATCGCGTAATGGACACCCTCAACAAGCCAGCAGAGAACGACTTCTTGGGATTTTTCAAGCACCCTTTCCATCACCGAGGCTTCCTCCCCAGTGAACGGCTCGAGCACATATTTCTCGCTGTTTCCGTGGGGTGGGCGTCCGATTCCGATCTTCAAGCGAGCAAATCGGTCGGTCTGGAGGGTGTCGATGATGTCCTGGAGGCCCCGATGCCCGCCGCTTCCGCCGCCGGGGCGCAGGCGGAGGGAACCCAGGGGCAGATCGAGGTCGTCGTGGACCACAAGAAGATGGCTGCCGTCGAGGCGATGCTCGCTCAGGGCCGCAGCCACCGGCGGGCCACTGAGGTTCATGAACCGCGACGGTTTGAGCAGGAAGACCCGACGCCACTTGTAGCGCCCCACAAGAAGCGTTCCACCACTGGCGGGAGTTTCCGAAGGGCGCGTCAATTTCGCCGAGAGACGATCGATCAGGTCGAACCCGATGTTGTGGCGGGACCCTCGATACCTGTCCCCGGGATTTCCGAGGCCAGCCACCAAATGGGCAACCCCCTTGTCAGGTGCGTTTCGACCCATCGTCGGACCTCAGGAAGAGGATTCCTCTCCCCCACCGGAGTCTGGAGCGTCTCCTGCTCCATCTCCCTCGCCTTCTGAAACTCCACCATCCTCAACTTTTTCATCCTCATCGACCACGATGGCCGGGGCATGGATGATGACGATGGCTGCTTCTGGCGGCAATGTGGTCTCCATCCCCTCGGGAAGGACCAGATCCGAGGCTCGGATGCTGTCCCCGATTTCGAGGTCATCGACGACAACTTCAATGTGCTCGGGGAGGTCTCCAGCCTTGCCTCGTACAGGAATCTCGTGCTGAGCAACATCGAGGGTGCCCCCAGCTCCGACTCCCTTGGCGGTTCCCAGAACGACCAATTCCACCGAAGCGACGATGATCTCATCGAGGTCGACTCGGGCAAAGTCGACGTGGATGATGTGGTCTCCGAAAACGTCGAACTGAACCTCCTTCATCAGGCCGATGTCGGTTGCGCCATCGATCTCGAGGGAGACGAGGTGATGTCCATGGTCGAGGCAACGGCGGAGTTCCCTGCCATCGACGGTGAAGGTGACGTTTGCAAGTCCGTGGCCGTAGAGATTGGCCGGAACAGCGCCGGACTGGCGGATCTTGCTGCTGCCGACGGAGCCGTAGGACTTCGCGGAGCGAGGCAGCCCCTTGAGGACGGTGCGTTCCATTTCAGGTCCCTTCAC
>DQQH01000247.1 GCA_015664425.1 Planctomycetota bacterium | reverse complement strand
TGGGTACTCGAGAAGATCGGGGTCGGCGAGGCCGATGATGCCATCGCAGTTGACACTCCTGCGGATGAAGCCGGCCGCGTGTGCCACGCCGGCTGGATCCCGATCGGTCGTCTGAGGGGTGGCCTCGAGTAAAGCGTGCAGGACGAAGGGAGTCAGCGCCTGTCCCGAGCGCAGGAGACCGTGGACCTCGGAGTGCCAGCCGCCATCCTCCCCCTGCCTCGACCAGAGATAGCGGCACGCTCGATCGAGGATTTCCCGAGCGGTCTCCACCGGTGGGGGGGGCAGCCGAGCGCTGCACCCCCCGACCGGCAGGAGAAGGGCGAGGCCGAAAAGGAAGGACCTGCAGGCCAGTTGCAGCACCTAGAGACTCTCGGTTGAGGCTGCGGCATCCAGGTCGTTCATGATACGAAGAAGTTCCCCGTCACGGTCGGCGGTGAGGCACTGTACGACCGCGGCGGTGCAGAAGACTGGGCTGGTGATGCAGTGGTGACCGGTCCAGCTGCCGTTGGCGACCTGAATCTTTGCCATCCGGGTGTTCATCTTCTTCTTCCAGAGGGGCCAGGCATCGCCACCCTGGAGGACCAGCGACTCGCTGGTGAGCATGTAACTGAGGAATTCCTCGCCGCCGTTGTTGCCGAAGCCAGTCAACAGCTGCTCGTTGTCGAGCTGGCGGATCTGAGCGACGCTCAATTCGTAGGAATGGACGAGGATCCGGGCTTTGTCCTCTACGACTCCAAGGATCACAAGGTTGTCGACGTTGCACTCCGCGTCCACAGCGAGTTTCTCGTCCTTAATCCCTTGCTCGATGAGCCTGCGAGCGGCCCCGGCCTCGCTCGCTGCCGCGCGTTGGGAACCGGCGAAGGCGTAGAGTTCGACGCCGGCGGAGTCGGGCGCACTCGCCCGGCCGCTTTCGACGTCGAAGTTGTCCTTCTGATGTTCCCGTGCACGAGCGAGAACGCGGCTGTCGACAGTTTTCCCCGCCGCCTGGGCGAATTCGAGGGCCGAGCAGCCGACCGAGGACTGGAGCACGCCGGCCCACGAGCCACCCCCCCAGCTGCCGTCCTGCTCTTGTGAGCTCTGGAGCTTGGCGAGGCACTTGTCGAGTGCCTTGTCGACCTTTTCCTGGAGGGGGTGATCGGCGGGGATCGTTGCCAGGACGCGGGCGAGGAACTGGAGGGTCATCGAGGTGTCGATGAACTGGCCGAGTTTCGTCTGCGGCTGTGTTCCCTTCAACGAGGTGATCTCGGGCCCGTTGGGTTCCGCCTCGCTGACGACCGCGACCAGGTATTCGGCTGCCTTTCGAAGCTGCTCGCTGTATTTACCGGAGGTGGGGGTGCTGCCGACGCGCAAGAAGGCCATCGCCGTGAAGGCAGTGGTCGCCGGATCGGTCTGAACCATGTGCGGGTCACGGACGCCCTGTGCAGAGTGAGAACCCGCTCCCCAGCCGCCGCTCTCGTGTTGTGCCTTCGCCAGCCAGTCGAGGGCGTCTTCGACGAAGGGGGCGATGGGTTCATCGGGCATCTTTATCCTGGCGGTGCTGGCGGTGGAACTTCCATCACCAGAGACATCGCCGGTGCCGTCGGCGGCGACCGACGACGGTGAGGGGTGAGGGCTGACAAAGACGGTGATTCCGCACCCCACCAGGAGTGCGAAGAGAAGGCACGAGAAGGCAGCGAGAAGGAATCTCACGGCATCTCCTTCCATTGGGCGGGGTCCCGGGTCGATCATAACGAATTTCTGGCTCTTGTCGCACAGGTTCTTCACTCGCCGGCTCCGGACCTCGATCTGTAAGAGGTACTGTCCTGTCAGGGAAGGCCGGTTTGGGGCGCTCCCGTTTCCTGGGATTCTGTGGAGATGTCTCCGCCGAAAGGGAGCCGTTCCAGGAATTCTCCTTCCCCTGCCAGAAGGGTGTCCTCGGCCGGGAAACTCTCCTCGAAGCGCCTGAGGAATCCGGCGAGGTCGGGCGGGAGGGGCGAGTGAATCTCGACCTTCGAGGGGCAGATCGGATGCTCGAAACGTAGGAATCGGGCGTGGAGAAAGAGGCGGGGAAGTCCGAAATCCGCGCGCAGCCAGCGATTGATCCGCCCCTTGCCGTAAGTGGTGTCGCCGACCACCTGGTGGCCCAGATGGTGCAGATGCCTGCGGATCTGGTGGCGCCTACCTGTCTTGATGGTGACTGCGAGAAGAGAGAACCCACCGATGACCTTGAGCCTGTGAAAGTGGCTCGTCGCCTTCTTTTTCTCGCCGCTCCCACGATCGGTGAGAGGGCGTCGGGAGGAGAACTCCGGGAGGGACCTGCCCCTCACCAGGGTGGTGTAAGCCTTGACTGTTTCATCGAGGGAAAGATTCGCCTGGATCCTGGCCGCCATCTCGCTGCTGAGAGCGAAGATCACGAGTCCGGAGGTGTTGCGGTCGAGCCGGTGGACTGGATAAACGAAATGGCCGACCTCATCCCGAACCCACTGGAGCAGGAAGCCACCTCGATCTGGAGCCTCACGGCTGCGATGAACGAGCATTCCTGGCGGCTTGTCGACGACGACGAGACAATCGTCCCGAAAGAGGATCCGGGGAGATGAAAACTCGCTGCTCACTGAACTGTTTCGGGAAGAATGGGGGGAGGTCGATCTCCCGGGTCGATTTCCGAAATGACGATGGTTTCGATCTGGGTGAGCCATTCCACCAGATCAAAGCCGAATGGCGAATGCCCCAGTTTATCGGTCGCAGCCTCGAGATGGCGGCACGCTCGCTTCCACAGACCGAGAGCAGGAACCGGCTGGCCGAGGCGCAACTTGAGGAGAGATGCGGAGACCTGGATCAACCCATTGAAAAGGCGTCGCTGGGGGGTTTCCTTCTGCAGGTTAATCCAGATCTGTTCCCACGCTTCGTGAGCTTCGTAATAGAAGCCGTGGTTGAAGAGATCGACACCGCGAAGGAAGCAGGGGTCTTCGGCGAGGGGATGATCACCGTCGGAGGTTGTCAGGGGAGGGGGATCGATCGCGGAGCGAGTGTTCTGACCTGGCAGGTAGGCGCGTTCGGGCAGAGGAAGGTCGGGGAGGAAGAGGGTGAGGGAGTCCATGCCCGGATCATCCCCCGTCGCGACTGTGGTGGCAAGGAACTGAGAGTGAATTTACTCCCCGAAGCTCCACCTGGAGGCGAAGTTGTGGCACAATTAAAGGGGGCCTACTTCTTTCGAAGCAGGCCCCGGTTCCCCGGTTGAGCAGCAGTGATGGCAAGGGCCTCACCGTCGAATTTTCACCATTCCCTGCTGGGGGTACCTAAGGGCAATGTGAATGCGAAGTGCAGTTCAAACCATCCGGGGTTGTATCTGGTCCGCAGGTTTCGAAAGGTGCTGGAGGCGGGGAACCGTTGATGAACAGGTAT
>DQQH01000101.1 GCA_015664425.1 Planctomycetota bacterium | reverse complement strand
GTTTCCAGGTTGCCGGGGAGAACTGGAAGTTCACAGGTAGCAGGTACATATCCTGGATGCTACCGAGGCCGATCTGACGGGCGCCGGCATTGATTCCCTTGGCCACATACCTGCTCTTCTGCTCGATCTCGAAATAGTGCATCAGATCGACGAGAGAGAATTCGATCACCCCACCATCTTTCTTCCTTGAAACCTCGACCTCGAAGGAGAACTTCTTGAAGTAAAAGAGGGTGAATTTCTTCATGCTCGCACCCTGGATGATCTGCCACCTCTCGAAGCGCGGCTTCGGCACGCCATCCGATGTCGACCTCAATCTGCCTCCGCCACCGATCTTGACGTGGGACTTGAGCTTCTTGCTCAGGAAGAGATGGTCCTTGCTGCTCGCACGCTCGAGTTTCACCCGAATCTTCATCCGGTCTTTGAGTTTTCTGGTCCGCTTCTCTTCCTTGCGCAGATACTTCGCCAGTTTTTCGCCGCTCCAGCCGTTCTTCTGGCCGCGATCGATCGCCTTCGCCATCTCGTAGCGGTACAGGTCAGGCACCAGTGAGATCTCCACCTTCATCCCGGTGCTATCTCGCCGCTGTTTCCCGAAGGCTTCCAGCGCCCAGATGTACTCGGCAATGGTCGGTTTCTTGTCTATTTCTTCCTGCTTCGGGGGAGGCCCAGCCTGGGCGAGAGAGAGGCAACCCAGACCGATGAGCATCCAAAGGGCTACGAAGGAAAATCGCTTGAAACAGAAAACTTGCATCGTCTGGTTCCTTCCCCGGCCTGTACATCCTGGCCTCAACATCCATCAATACTACTCAACCTCCACCAGGACGCAACGCTACCGACATCTCCCGACGATACTGCCATTGGACTTCCAATGCCCTCGGGGGTGCTCGTATGATCCCGCCATGCCGATCCCGACCCCTTTCCACGATCGAACGGCGCCCCTCTGCACCTCCCTGCGGTGGAAGGATTGGGCCGGTTTCCACGCCGTCTGCCGCTACGGAACGCACCTTGAAGCGGAGTACCACGCCATCCGTCAGAGCGCAGGCCTCCTCGACGTTTCGCCCCTTACCAAAATCGTCGTCGATGGCCCCGACGCGGCAGCATTCCTCTCCTTTGTCACCACCCGTGACCTCAGCCGTCTACGCAAGGGGCGCGTCCGTTACGTCGCCGTCTGCGATGAGGAGGGAAAACTGGTCGACGATGGAACGGTGATGAATCTCGGCGAAAACAAATACCGCCTCACCGCGGCGTCTCCCCTGTGGCGATGGGTCGATCGATTCTCAGCCGGCTTCGACGTCACCATCACCGACCAATCGGACGAGATTGCCAGCCTCGCAATTCAGGGGCCGCGTTCTCGAGCGATCGTCGAGGAGGCGCTCGGAGAGGTAATCCCCCTGCGCTACTTCCAGATGGCAGCGACTTCCCTCGCCGGGATTCCCGTCGAAATCTCCCGCACCGGCTACACCGGCGACCTCGGCTACGAACTGTGGTGCCAGGCGGAACACTCGACGGCGCTGTGGGATCGGCTGATGGCGGCGGGAAAACCCCACCGCCTTCTTCCCATCGGCCTCGACGCTCTCGATATCGTCCGCATCGAAGCGGGTTACATCCTGCAGGGGGTCGACTACCACAGCGCCCCGACCTGCCTGATCGAGGGCCGCAAGTCCTCGCCCTTCGAGGCGGGGATCGGCTTCGCCGTCGACCTCCACCGCGCCCCCTTCGTCGGCAGCGAAGCCCTCGAGCGGGAAAAACGGATGCCCCCGCGCTGGAAACTGGTCGGTCTCGAACTTTCCCTGCCAGAAATAGAAAAATTGTACGCCACCGTCGGTCTCCCCCCCACACTCGCCATCGAGGCGAGCCGCATTTCGCGGCCGGTACACCTGCGAGGGCAACAGGTCGGCTACGTCACCAGTTCCACCTTCTCTCCGATCCTCAAGAGC
>DQQH01000270.1 GCA_015664425.1 Planctomycetota bacterium | reverse complement strand
GCGGGATCCTGAGGAAAACCGGAATCGGCGCTGGTGGCCGACCCCGAGGAGAGGGCCAGGAGAGGCATGACGAGAAGGAGTGCGAAAAGACCGCGGTGGGTGATGAGGGAAAGGTCGATGGGGGGTGCGGCGAAGTTGATGGCAACGTCCTTTCAGTCTCCCGACCATCTCTGGCCAGGAAGGGTGCGGGATCTCATGCTAGCAGCTCCTGGATGACCTTGCCGTGGACATCGGTGATGCGGAAATCCCGCCCCTGGCGGGGGAAGATCAGCCGTTCGTGGTCGATTCCCAGCAGATGCAGGATGGTCGCGTTGAAGTCGTGGATATGTACCGGGTCACGGGTGATGTTGTAGGAGAAGTCATCGGTCTCGCCGTGGACGAGCCCGGCCTTCACGCCGGCGCCTGCCATCCAGATGGTGAAGCAACGGGGGTGATGGTCGCGGCCGTAATTCTCCTTCGAGAGCGCACCCTGGCAGTAGATGGTCCTGCCGAACTCTCCGCCCCAGATGACGAGGGTATCGTCGAGAAGCCCGCGTTGTTCGAGATCCCTGATCAAACCAGCGGTCGGCTGGTCGACGTCGGAGCACTGGTTGCGGATGTCTTTCGGCAGCGTCCCGTGCTGGTCCCAGCCGCGGTGGAAGATCTGCACGAAGCGGACGTCGCGCTCGATCAACCGGCGCGCCTTGAGACATGAGGCAGCGAAGGTGCCGGGGGTGGTGACTTCGGGGCCGTACATGTCGAGGACTTCCTGCGGTTCCCCCGAGATGTCGACCAATTCGGGAACCGACGATTGCATCCGGTAGGCCATCTCGTACTGGGCGATGCGAGCGTGGGTTTCCGGGTCGCCGGTCTTCTCGGCGTTGGCTCGGTTGAGTCGAGCGAGGCGGTCGAGCATCGCCCGGCGGGTGGTTCCGGCGACGCCGGGGGGGTTGGAGAGGTACAGCACCGGGTCGCCGATGGACCTGAGGGTGACCCCCTGGTGCTCCGCCGACAGGAAGCCCGCTCCCCACAGGCGGTTGAAGAGCGCCTGGGCCGATTTCCTGCCGGTCCAGGTCGCCTGCATGACGACGAAGGCGGGCAGGCTGGAGTTGATGCTGCCGAGGCCATAGGAGAGCCACGCTCCCATGCTCGGTCGGCCCGGCTGCTGGCTGCCGGTCTGGATGAAGGTGATCGCCGGGTCGTGGTTGATCGCCTCGGTATACATCGACTTGACGATGCAGAGGCGGTCGGCGATCGCCGCGGTATGCGGCAGCAAATCGCTGAACCATGCTCCCGATGGCCCGTAGCGCTTGAACTTGAAGATGCTCGGGGCGATGGGGAAGCGCGCCTGTTTCGATGTCATCGTCGTCAGCCGCTGGCCGTCGCGGATCGTCTCGGGGAGGTCCTTGTCGTAGTACTCCTCCATCTTCGGCTTGTAATCGAAGAGGTCCAACTGGCTCGGTGCCCCCGACATGAAGAGGTAGATCACTCGCTTCGCCTTGGGGGTGAAGTGCGGCGCCCCGAGGACCCCGGTCGAGCCGGAGAGAGGGCTGGCGCCGAAGACCGATGAGTTCTCCAGGGAGGAGAGCGCTGCCAGGCCGATCGTCGAGCCGACACCGGTGAGTGCACGGCCGAAGAACTGCCGGCGCGTTTCGAGAACGTCGCGTTCCAGTTCGGGTTGCATCGCGTCTAGCCCTTCGTCACGACCTCATCGAGGTTCAGCACCAGGTTGCAGATTACCGTCCAGGCGGCGTGTTCTGCCACCGGGAAGGTCTCATCTCTCTTCGACTCGCCGACGGCGAGCAGTTGCTTTGCCGCCTCTTCATCGAGGCGGTAGATGACACGCATCTCCTCGAGCAGGGATCTCACCTCGAGAAGTTCGCCCTCATCGGGCAGGCGGCAGGTGGCCATCCTCCACAGGTGGGCGATGCGGCCCTCGTCACCCGCCTCATCGGGGACCTCCCGGCGGACCCGCTCGGCGAGATGGCGTGCGGCCTCGACGAACTGGATGTCGTTGAGGAGCACCAGCGCCTGCAGCGGCGTGTTGGTTCTCTCGCGCCGTACACAGGTGGTCTCGCGGTTGGGGGCATCGAAGATGGTCAGCGACGGCGGCGGCGACGTCCGTTTCCAGAAGGTGTAGAGGCTGCGTCGGTAGAGGGCATCGCCGTGGTCCTGGACGAACTTCACCGTGTTGCTGTCGGAGTAACCGACCGCTTTCCACAGTCCCCCTGGCTGGTAGGGCTTGACGCTCGGCCCGCCAGGGAGGTCGACGAGCAGCCCTGAGAGCATCAGCGCCTGGTCGCGAACGATCTCGGCATCGAGGCGAATGCGCGGGCCGCGTGCGAGCAGACGGTTTGTTGGGTCCACCGCCAGGGTGGCGGGGTCGACAGAGGAATCCTGGCGGTAGGTCTCGCTGGTCAGCAGCATCTTGAGGAAGGACTGCAGGTCCCAACCGCGTTCGATGAGGTCGACCGCCAGCCAGTCGAGAAGTTCGGGATGGCTCGGCCACGCGCCCTGAGAACCGAAATCCTCCGAGGTGACCACCAGCCCGACTCCGAAGAGCTGCTGCCAGATGCGGTTCGCCGTCACCCTCGCCAGCAGTGGGTGCTCGCTGTCGGTGAGCCAGCGTGCCAGGCCGATGCGATTGCGCGGCTCGTCCTCGGGGAAGGGAGGCAGGAACGCCGGGGTATCGGCGACGAGCGGGTCGCCGGTCGGCTGGTCGTACTGGCCACGGCTCAGGAGGCGCGTCATACGCGGCTTGTCGATCAGTTCGGAGCTGACGAGAGTGGTGGCGATCTTGCCGTCGAGGGTTCTCTTCTCGCCCTCGAGGGCGCTGATCTCCTCGAGCAATTCGGTGAACCCGGGGCTGTGGCGCTCACGGAAGAAGCGGCGGACTTTTTCGTTGGCGTTGCCAGGAGCAGAGGCGTCTGTGCTGGCGAGAATCAGCTCGATCTCGACGAGGTCGGAGTTGCCGAGCACGCCGCCATCATCCCAGTAGGCGGTGCCGCCGAACTGGGTGAAGGCGAAGCCGTCGATGACGCTGCCGGCCTTGAGGCCGACGAGAGCGGGGTCCACTTCCAGCCGCACCCAGCGGCCGGTCTCCGGCCGGGTTCCCATCGGCCGGTGGTCAGGAGCATCCGAACCGATGGTTCCGAAGTTGATGCGGTCTCCGCCCCAGAAGGCGCGATGGTTCCAGTTGCCGGAGTAAAATTGCAGCATCACCGTCTTTGGCGGGTCCTTCTCATCGAGGTACACCCAGGCGTAGAGGCGATCCCCCTGGCCGACGGTGACCTTGCGCGTGGCCTGGTCGAAATAGTGCTGGATGATC
>DQQH01000227.1 GCA_015664425.1 Planctomycetota bacterium | reverse complement strand
GTGCCCTGCCGATCTCTCTGGAGAGATCGATTTCTCCGGGGTTCTCATCGATCGAAAAGGAAACTTCCGACCCATCGATCCATTCCGACGCACAGAGAGTTCTGGAATTGCTGTGCCCCCGGTAGGCGGGAATCTTCAGGTGATGTCCGATCGAGTGGACCCCCAGAATTTCCTCGAGGTTCTTGGCCGACTGAGCCGCTGCATCGGGGTGTTCGACCTTGACATGGAGAAGCACCCTGACCTTCTCGTCGCCGCTACGGCGACGGAGTTTGAGCTTGATGCGAAAGACCGCTCTTCTCCCCGGCTTGTAGGCGAGCAGGGTCAGTTTCGTGAGGCTGCGCTGAATTCGCCACTCCTCCTTGGGGTACTCGGGAAGGAGATCGGAGAGAGTGCGCCGGAAGCGGTCGGGAGTGTAGATGTGCCTTAGATCGGGAATCTCGGGGTCGTTGGGAAAGGGAACTCCGATCAGGCATGAAGCCTCATCGATGAAGGGTCCGAAACCGTCTTCGCCGACGAGGTGGCGTCGCGTCTGTTCCTTGGCGAAAGCGGTCTTTGTCCGCTGGAGATCGGCAAAGAGGTGCAGAAGGAATCCCTGAGGGGGGGTTGTTGCGGTATGCCGGTCTACCCCCTGGATGAAGATGCGACAGGAGGAACTGGGTTTCAGCCTCAGGTAACTGGAATTGCCGACGACCGAATCGATGGGGAAGACCTTTCCCTCACTGACGAAACGCTGCCACAGATCTCCGTTGATGAGTTCCTCGAGGCCTGTGAGTTCATTTTCGGGAAGAGGGATCGGCGTCATGACAGGTGACCCTTCGCTGAACCGTCCCCGAAGAGGGACTGGTATCCGGCAGATTCCGCCTGCAATTCCAGGTGGCTACCCTCGGCGGTGATCTTGCCAAAATCGAGGTAAACCACATGGTCGACGAGAGCGAGGACCGCAGGGTCGTGGGTGATCACGATGGTGGTCTGGCCGGCTGTCAGTTCACGCAGACGTTCGATGATGTCATCTCTGGAGGCGGTGTCGATGGAAGCGGTTGGCTCATCGAGAATGAGGATCGAGGAAGCCCTCAGCAGCGCCCCTGCCAGGGCGAACTTGCGCTTCTCGCCGCCGGAGAAATTGGCTCCTCCTTCGGCAAGTTCGGTGTCGAGCCCCTCCGGCAACCGGTCGATGAAATCTGCACCCACCTGGTGAAGGGCCTCGAGCATTTCCTCATCGGTGGCATCGCTGGCGAAGAATTGCAGGTTTTCGCGCATCGACTGGCCGAAGAGATAGGTGCCCTGGAGCACGATGCTCATCTGCTCCCTGAGGCTGGCGATGGTGAATTCCCTGGAAGGAGCGCCGTCGAAGAGGATCTCACCTTCCGTCGGTTCGTAGAGACGCATCAGGAGATGGACCAGGGTCGACTTTCCAGCTCCGTTACGCCCCACCAGGGCGACTTTCTCACCGGCGTCGATCTTCAGATTGATTCCGGCGAGGGCTTCCGACCGCTCCACCGGCACCGTCTCTTCCTCTCCGATCTGGCCCTGGTACCTGAAGTGTACGCCTCTCAGTTCGATCTCTCCGCGCAGCGCCGGGGCGGGTTTACTGCCGGGCAGGTCAACCTCTTCCGGCTCGATCTGGAGCACTTCGAGGATTCTCTCCCCGCAAGCGGTCGCCTTGCCGATCTTGCTGGAGATTCGCGTGATCTTGCGCAGTGGCTTGTTGAGGTTGCGGACGTAAGAGACGAAGACGAGCAGATCTCCGGGAGTGAGATCGCCGCCGCCGAGCACGCGAGCAACCCCGAAGAGGAGGACAACCGAGAGGCCGATGGCGAAGACCATTTCGGACCAGCGTGATAACGAGGCCTGCAGCCGGGTTGCCTTGATCCCCTTGCGAAGAGAGGCGCGGTTGCGACGGGCAAAGCGTCGAACCACCTGCTCTTCGCGCCCCAGTGCCTTCACCTGGATCAGGGCGGAGAGGCTCTCGTTGGCGGTCCAGGCGAGGATTCCTTCCTGTTCCCGCTGCTTCCTTGCAACCTTGACGATCTTCCTGCCAAAGACGCCCGAGAGGGAGGCAACAGCGATCAGGACCACCGCAGAGACGAGGGCGAGTCGCGGGTCGAGAAGGAAGAGGATCACCAGGCTCACGCCCACCATTCCGACGCGGCCGACAAGATCGACGAGGGAGGTCGAGAGGACGTCCCTGAGCATCGGGATGTCTCCAGTGATCCTCACCAGCAGGTCTCCGAGCCTCTCATGATGGTGG
>DQQH01000150.1 GCA_015664425.1 Planctomycetota bacterium | reverse complement strand
CTCGACCCTGCTCCTGGCGACGGTGCGGGTTCGAGGAACTCTCGAGGAAGAAGGCTGGCTGCGCTGGCTCGAGGAGAGGGCACGCAAGGACCTCTACAGACCCTGAACTGCTTCACTTGCGCACCCAGGGGGGCTCCCATAGACTGCCTGTGAGACACTGCCATATCGCGGAAAGTCCGCGTCCATCGGGGTCGAAGAGCCCTGCGGTGAGGAGTCCCATGCGACAGCACCTGGCGATTCTGACCATCCCCGTCCTGCTTGCTGCGGTCCTCGCAGTTTCCCCCGGGGGAGCGGATGCCGGCGGCCCTGCTGCCCTCCTGTTCGCTGATTTCTCCGACATCGAGGTCGGGGATCGCATCAAGGTGGAACTGGTAAAGGGAGGCAAGCTGGAGGGTGAGGTGATCGCCAGAGACGGCGTCTCGATCCAGTTGAAGCACAGGTTCGGCGTGATGAGGATCCGCAGCGACGAAGTCTCCTCGTGGGAGAAGTTCCGCACCGTCCGCGAGCAGTTCGAGGAACGTTCGGCACAGTGCAAGAAGGCAGAGGACTGGTGTGATTTGGGGGACTGGGCGGATGCTCAACGGGAACCCGATCTCGCCGAAAAAGCCTATCGAGGGGCACTCGAGCTCGACCCGAACCATCGGCGCGCCCACGAGGCCCTGGGGGAGGTGGAGCACGAAGGGTCCTGGATCCCTCTCGCCGAGGCGATGCGCAAGGAGGGCAAGGAGTTCTTCGACGGCGAGTGGCGGACCCCCGAGGAGATCGAAGAACTCGAGAAGGAAGCGGCCGGGCGCGTCAGGGAACAGAAACTCAAGGGGCGCACCGAATACCTGCGCGAACTCGAAGGCAGGCCGTGGGCAGAAATCGAACCGATCGAGACGGAACACTACGTGGTGATGTGCAACTCCACCGAGGAGATCGCCGAGCGTTACGCCGATGTGATGGAGGCACTCTACAAGGCCTATGACAAGGTCTTCATCGAGAAGAACTTCCCTCGCAAGTACCGCAGGTTCCGCCGCAGCGAGATCTACATTCACGCCAACCACCAGCAGTTCATGGACTGGACAGGAAACGGACCGGGTACCGGCGGTTTTTACATGTTGCTGCGTCAGGATGTGACCGCTTATCACGGTGCTTTTGGCACCACCGGTAGCACCGAGGAGGTACTTGCCCACGAGGGCACTCACCAGTTCGAGGGAATGATCTTCAAGGACCTCAGGTACCTACCGATCTGGTTCGTCGAGGGGCTCGCGGTCTATTTCGGCGACGGCTCGGAGATCGGCCGCCGCGAGGTCAAGATCAACCAGATCCCCCGCGACCGCCTCGTCGGGCTCAAACAGGCGATCGAGGACGGCACCTACTGCAGCCTGAGCAAACTGCTGAGAGTTCCCCAGCGCGGATTCGGCGGTTTCTTCTACGGCCATGCCTGGGGAATCCTCTACTGGTGTCTCTACGGAAACGAGATGGGAAACGGAAGTGGCAGACAGGGAGAGGAGATCATCACCGATTGGATTCTCCACTGTCAGAATCTGGATGCCTTTTGCGACTACGAGAAGGAAGCCAAGTACTTCGAGAACCTGATCACACAGGTGACCCACAAGAGCGTCGAGGAGTGGGAGGCGGAGTACAAGGAGTGGATCCTTTCGCTGCCGGTGGAGTCTCTCGGACGGCGGCGGGGAAACAACTGGAGCAGCGAGAAGTTGAAGATCGAGGTGAAGAAGCCGATCGGCTGGCGCTGGGTCCCCGATGGCAAGCTCGTGCGAGACGAGGTCGTGGCTTCGATGGGAAATGGTTCTCAGCCCCGCCGCATCTCCACCTACGCCTGGCCGAACTGGCAGCATGCCGAGCTCACCAGTGAGTACGCCCGCAGCACCATCGGTAACATCTTCTCCGAGATCGATTACATCGACAAACTGGAGCCCCGGGAGGTCGGCGGATATCCGGCGTTTGTCACCACCTTCACTGGCAAGAAGGCGATCGGCCAGATCGCCAACGACGAGGGCAAGGCGGTGACGGAATTCGGCCCCGTGATGAAGTATCAGATCGTGGTCTACGGCTCTGTCGACAAGATCTATGCCAACGTTTTCGAAACCACTCCCGACCTTTTCGAGGAGCAGCTCACTCACTTCCTGAAGTTCTGCGAAAACTTCAGGATCAACATTTAGCCAGAAGAGGGCAGGAGAAGAGAACCATGCTGACCATCTTGCCCGCTCCTGCGCGCGGACTGCTGCCCATCTTCTTGCTCGGTGGTTTCCTGCTGGTTCCTCTCCTCCAGATTCACGGCGTCGAGTCTCCCCGGGCTGGCGAGGAGCAGGTCATCGTCATCCTCGAGGATGGAACGGAGCTGGCGGGCACTCTCATCGATGAGACTCCCGACAGAATCTCGATCCGGTCGGCGTTCGGGGTGACCACCATCCTTCGATCGAAGATCAAGGAGATTCAGAGGGGGGTCAATCCCGCCCAGAGAGAACACCGGGAACGTGCCAACAGGGCTCGTCGCAAGAAGACTGCCGCGGGTTGGTACGAGGTCGGCGATTGGGCTCGCGGAATGGGCCTCGAGACCGAAGCGATGGAAGCGTTCGGTGAGGCGATCAAGCTCGATCCCGACCACGAACCATCGCACCTCGCCCGGGGGGAGGCGCGTTTCGAGGGCAAGTGGATCGATTCGGGCCGTGTCGATGATTTGATCGCCAAGGGGTGGGTTCGCCGGGGCGCTGACCTGGTGCCTGGAACGGGGAGTGGTGAAGTTCTTCCTGAACCGGATGTCGAAGCTCCGGAACCACGTCGGGAGGGCACCTCCCTCGAGCCCAGAGCGCGAGTACTCTCTCCCGAGGAGATGGCACGTCGAAATCGGGATCTCGAACGCCGCAGGAAAGACCGGGAAAAATTCGAGCGCAAGAAGCGCAAGGAGTTCGAGGGAGTTCCCTGGTCGAGCCGACACGTCATCAAATCGACCAATTACAGGATCGAGTGCAACTCGACGTACGAGGTCGCGCGCACCTACCAGTGGATCATGGAGGCGCTGAATTTGACGCTGTCGGGGATCTTCAAGGACCGATCGCTGCGCTCCCAGATCCCGACCGTCTTCATCTACCGCAACCACGATGAGTTCATGCTCAAGACGGGGATGAACCCGGGTGTCGGTGGCTTCTACCAGCCTTCCAGCCAGAACGTCTACGGCTACCACGGCACCTTCGGGCTGACAGGGACCACCTATACCGTTCTGGCTCACGAGGGCACTCACCAGTTCCAGGGCAGGGTCCTTCCGCGCATGAGCAACTTTCCCAATTGGCTGATCGAGGGGATGGCGGTCTACTTCGGCGATGGATCGAAGCTCGACTACAGGAAGAGGAAAATCGTCACCGGTCTGATTCCCCGCGACCGGCTCTTCCATATTCAGGAGAAGATGCGAGAAGAGAAGCACACCCCCCTTGCCAAGCTCCCCGGGCTCGCTCGCAACCGTTTTGGTGGCACCCACTACGCTGATTCCTGGGCGATCATGCACTATCTGATCAATGGTCCCAAGAAGTCAGTGGGTCAGAGGTTCCTCGTCGATTACTGGCAACTCGGCAAGCGCCGCAGAGTCGGCCAGAAGGAATTCAACCGCCTCGCCGAAAAATACTTCGGTGGTGTCGAAGCCCTCGAAAATGACTGGCAGGAGTACGTTCTCGCCCTCAGGCCCGATCCCGCCGGAAGCGTCGAGAAGGGACGTTTTGTTTCCCTCGACTTCATGTTCACTGTCGAACGCCCCAGCGAGGAGTGGGAATACGTGATCGATGACCTCGAGAGCGATGAACTGGTCGCGATGCGTCTTGCCGGGACAGACTGTGAAATTCGCGTCACCATCCTGCCGAAGCCCGATGCCGAGCAGGAGGCTCAGGTGTACATCGACGAGGTGCTTCTCCCGAAGTTGAGAAAGGATTACGAATTTCTCTCCATCTCCGATGGGAATCTCGGCCCCTTCGAGGCCTCCGTCATCGACTACAAGGACAGGATCCCGGCTCCTGTCGAGGACGAGGAGACGACGGTCGATGGGGAAGAGGACAAGGGCAACGACCCGCAGGTCTCCATCGCTGCCTTCGAGAGCCAGGAGGGGGATGAACCGAAAGGCGATGAACCCTCAGGCGACGAGGAGGCGGCGGAGGAGCCGGTTCTGAATCGCTATCGGAGTTTCGTGCTCGTCGGAGTGACCACCGCCTACGCGGTCACCGGAGAGTTCCCCGAGGGGGAATTCGAGGACCGCCTCGCCGACCTGGAATGGGTCGCATTCAGCTTCGAACGCACCCTCAGGAACCGCTGGTAGAGGTGTGAGGTCGCCCGAAGAGCGCGGCCTAAATCGGGACCGGCTTCGATTCGATCCCCGGCCGCCCCTGGGTACTCCTCGCCACCCTCCCGCCGACGGTGCTGCGGGTGGTGATCTCCTGCTCGTCCTTTCTGGCATCGAGATCTTCCTCTACCTCATCGAAACGGCCGATCCTAGCGACGGGACTGCTCCCAGGTGACTCGAATTCTGCCGTCGTCGAGGACCTTCAGATGGTCGAGATCGACCTCGAGGATCAGGTCGTTGAGGATCGAGAGCAGTCGGCCTCCGACCTCGACGGCAACTTCCCCCTTGAGGTCTTCGCTGTCAAAGACACTTCCCCACCGGTAGTACACGGTGTCGAAGGAGGTGACCTGACCGTCTTCGATGGTGATGGAGCCGGTGGCTTGGACGTTGATGAAACGCCCGGCGTAGGGAGCCGGTGCTTCGCCATCGCGGGGAAAGCCGAGACTCAACTTGAGTACCAGCCAGTCGTCGGCGCTCCTTCCGATGGAGATGGAACTGCCCTCGAGCAATTTCCCCTTCTCGATCGATTCCTCGATGAGATTCTGGTTCAGCAGGGACCAGTCCCGCACCGACAGGGTCAGTTCCCCGTCGGCCTGGGCTGCCCGCCACTTGGCGCGCACCAGTTCCACTTCCTCGGCGGAGGCGGAGACGGTCTCGATATCGAGAGGGAGTTTTTGCAAACCGCTGTTGAGGGCCCACTGGTAGGCGATGGCAGCGGCGATGATCAGCACCAGGGCGAGGACGATGAGGCAGCCTCCGCTTCTCGAAATCGGCAGCAAAGGTCCACGGGTTGCGGGAGATAATTCGCCCTCCTCGGGGACGTCATTCGGCTCCTCGAAAGGGGGCTGGGAGTCGTTCATCTGGGCTCCTATCAGCCAACAGGATAGAAATTGCTGGGGCCCGGTCCAGATGTCCTGGCAGAACTCTCCAGAATCCCACTCCTTTCCCTTCCTTCGGGTCCCTCCAGTCGATACAAGTCGGATGAGGGGGGGTGGTCGGATTGCCCCGGGAACCCGCTGAGGGCCCCGGAGAGGCAACCCCGGCGCCACCTCCAGACTACGGGCGAGCCCGGGAAACGCGGGTGCCGGGGCAGAAGGGGACGCTGTGCCGATCGAGGAGTCGGGGAGACTTGTCGGGTTGCTCGAGCCGGAGGATCTCGAGATTCCCGAGGTTTCGGACGGTTCGGGGCCATCGTTGCTGCGGGCCTTCCTGCAGCAATTCGAGGCGACTCTGGATCCGAAACACCTCGACACCATCGATGAGCGGCGTCTCGTAGGGGCGCTGGTGAGGGGCTTCAGGATTCTCACCAGGAGGGGTCGACGACAGATCCTGGTCGAGGTCCGGGTCGAGACTGCCAGCGGTCTGCGGCAAAAAACGACCCACATCGATGTGGTGATGCCCGATCAGCCCTTTGTCATCGATACCTGCGAGAACCTGATCGAATTTCGCGGCCACATCCTCGCCTCCAGCCAGTTCGCGGCCTTTTCCGCATCTCGCGATCGCAACGGGCTGCTTGTGTCCCTCTCCGACGGAAGCGAAAAGGCGAAGCCGGAACTCTTTGCTCATTTCGAGTTGCAGGGAGCCCTCGACGAGGAGGAGATCCAGCGGATTCGGGAAGAACTTCTCGAGCGACTGCAGATCGCCCGCGAAGTGGTTCTCGAATTCAGGCGGATGAAGAGCCAGATGCGTGAACTCGCAAGGAACTACCGTCGATCTTTGCAGAAGGAAACGGATCGTCGATACCCGCCGGCGGTCGTCACCGAGACGCGGCGCCTGGTCGAATGGTTGCTGAACGAGAATTTCGTGTTCATAGGGATGACCCGTTACCTCACGATCGAAGGGGGTGTCCCCGTCATCGACGAGGATGGGGAACTCGGATATTCCAGGATTCTGAGCGATGACCAGCGCACCTCGATGAGACTGATCGATGAACGCATCTCGAACAGCGAGAGCCCTTGCCTGTCGATAGCATTCAAGGGCCAGGAGGAGGCGCTCATCCATCGGTCGGGGAAGATCGACCACTTTCTCTTTCGCATCATCGACGAGGAGGGAAGGGTTGGTGGCTTCATCCACCTCCGCGGCCTCTTCACCTTCAAGGCGATCCAGACCCTCGGCGAGCAGATTCCGGTGGTAAGGCAGAGGCTCAAGGCGCAGCTGGCGAGTCATGGCCTCTCGAGCGGAACCCTTCGAGCGAAGTCCTACGCAAACGCATTCAACTCGATCCCCGTAGAATTCCTGATGCAGGCAGATGACGCCTCCCTCGACTCGATCGTAAAGACGATTCAACTGGTCGACCGGACTAGGGAACTGAAAAGCTTGCTGGTAGTCGATTCTGACAGGCGCAAGGGGCTCTACTTCCTCGTCATTCCAAGAGAAAGTTTCTCCGAGGAACTGCGCGGGCGGATCGAGTCGATTCTTTTCCAGAGCATCGGAGCGACCTATTCAGACTCACGGGTAAATCTCGGCAAGCACGAGACAGTTCTCGTGTCATTCTTCTTCACTTCTTCCGGGACGCTCAAAGAGATCGACAAGGACGTTCTCGATAAAAAGGTTCGTGAGGTGGCGGGGACCTGGCAGGAGAGGTTGCATCATCATCTTGTTCTCTCCCTCGGTTCGGAGCGAGGAGAGGTGCTCTACGACAAGTACAGCGGGGCGTTCCCCGGTGGCTACCAGCTCCTCCATACCCCTGATGAGGCGCTCCGTGACATCGATCAGCTGGAACGGATCGGGGCCGATGGAGATCCCGAGGTGGCGTTCGACATCTTCCGTTCCGAGGTGGACAAGGCGCGCAACGGCGCACGTCTGAGGATCTACCTCCATCACAACATCTATCTGTCGAGGATCCTCCCTGTGCTCGACAATTTCGGATTCCAGGTTGTCGACCAGGCAGCATTTCCGGTGACCCCCCAGACAGGAGAGAGCCTCCACGTTCACACCTTCCAGATCGCCGAGGTGGACAGCGACGACCATCCCCTCGTCACCGGCCACCAGACGGTGGTCGATGCCCTCGAGGCCGCCTTCGCCGGAATCGTCGCCAACGACCCCCTCAACAGGCTGGTGGCAGAGGTGAGGCTCGAATGGCGTGACGTCGACCTGCTGCGTGCAAGCGTCCATTTTCTACAGCAACTGAGAGTTGCCACGACCATCGTCTCAGTCACCAACACCCTTCACCAGCATCCCGCCATCGCCAACCTCCTGTTCGAGTTTTACAGGACCCGGTTCGACCCCGATCTGGATTTGACCCGTGCTCTCAGGGACAAACGCTGCGCCGAGATCGAGGGTGACTTCATCCGCAAACTCGCCGATGTTCCGTCGAGTGCCCAGGACACATTTCTCAGGAGGCTGCTGACACTGTGGAAAGCGACGATGAGGACCAACCGCTATCAGGAGAGACCTGACAGGGAGCACCTGATCGCCTTCAAACTCGACTCGAGCTTGCTTCCTGCCGGTTCCGAGCCTCGCCCGTGGCGAGAGATCTACGTTCATCATGCAGAGATGGCGGGTATTCACCTTCGTGGTGGAAAACTTGCGCGGGGCGGTATTCGCTGGTCGGACCGGGTTACCGATTTCCGCGAAGAGGTGCTCGGTCTGCAGCGGACGCAGATGGTGAAAAACGTTCTGATCGTGCCGGTCGGAGCGAAGGGTGGGTTCATCCTCCGTAGCCCCGATCCCGACCAGGGGAGAAGAAGACGGCAAGCAGACAGCCTCTACCGGACCTTCATCGGTGCGCTCCTCGATCTCACCGACAATGTTGTCGAAGGGACTGTCCAGCATCCCGACCGCACCATCTGTTACGATGCGGATGATCCATATCTCGTCGTTGCTGCCGACAAGGGCACCGCCCATCTCTCCGATGTCGCCAACCAGGTTTCACTCGAACGCGGATTCTGGCTCGGGGATGCCTTCGCTTCTGGTGGAAGCGTCGGCTACGACCACAAGGCGCTGGGGATCACCGCCCGCGGTGCCTGGGAGGGGGTCCGGCACCACTTCTGTGAATTGAAGTTGAACCCCGATCTCGATCCCTTCACCGTCGTCGGCGTGGGCGACATGTCCGGGGATGTTTTCGGCAACGGGATGCTCCTTTCGCGCAAGATCCGTCTTCTCGCTGCGTTCAACCACCAGCACATCTTCATCGACCCTGACCCCGACCCGGAACGCTCCTTCGAGGAACGTCTCCGTCTCTTCCAGTTGCATCGATCAACCTGGAAAGACTATTCCACAGAGGCCCTCTCCTCTGCTGGAGGGGTCTTCGACAGGAGTTCGAAGACGATCACCCTCGATCCGGAGGCGTCCAATCTTCTCGGTCTTCCGACGATCCCGCACACTCCAGAGGAGGTGATCGTCGCCATCCTGAAGCTTCAGGTGGATCTCCTCTTCAATGGTGGGATCGGCACCTTCATCCGCGATTCCGATGAGACCGATCTCGAGGCTGGAGACCCTCTCAACGATGCTGTTCGCGTACCGGCGACCAAGGTCAGAGCGCGAGTGATCGTCGAGGGAGGAAACCTCGGAGTGACGCAGCGAGGTCGAATCAAGTTCGCCATGCGAGGCGGGAAGATCAACACCGATTTCGTCGACAACTCTGCCGGAGTCGATTGCTCGGACCATGAGGTCAACCTCAAGACGCTGCTGGCGGCCCCCACTCAATCCGGGGAGATCAGCGAGGAGGAGCGACGACGCTACCTCTTCGAGGCGCGCGACGAGGTCTGTGAGATGGTGCTGCAGAACAACCGGAACCAGGGATTGCTCCTCTCTCTCGATGAAATCCGAAGCGGTACCGACCTCTTCTCGTTCGAACGGTTGATCAAGGTCCTCGAGGATAGAGGATTCCTCGATCGCGATCGTCAGGCCCTGCCGAGTCTCGATACTCTCGCGAGGAGGCAGACCCAGGGAGTCGGGATGTCGCGTCCTGAACTCGCGGTGCTCGCTGCCTTCGCCAAGATGGATGTCTACCAGAGGTTGCTCGAAGTGCCTCTGGGAGAGATCCCCAGAGCGGGCCAGTTGCTGAAGGCGTACTTTCCGTTGATGATCAGCGAGAAATTCGGCGCTGGAATCGACAAGCATCATTTTCGCCGGGAGATTGCGATGACCTCCCTGACGAACCACATCGTCGACCGTGCGGGAG
>DQQH01000190.1 GCA_015664425.1 Planctomycetota bacterium | reverse complement strand
CGACGAGATGGAGTTCGATGTTCCCATCGGCGAGGCGATGGATGTGGCTTCCTGCCGACGCCCGCTGGAAGATCTCGGAACCCCGGTGATGGAGAAGGTCGCAGAACTGCTGGGGAGAGACGCGAGGGTGGAGTGCTGGGGAACCCTTGAGAACCGCAGACGCCGCTATCGCGTCGATTCGGGGCTGCTCCTCGAGATCGACGAAACCCGCTTCCCTGATGGCAGCAAACGTTTCGAGGTCGAGGTGGAAAGCAGTGATCCCGAGGGATTGCGTCAGCAGGTGGAGTCTCTTCTTGCCGATGCAGGTGTACACTGGACGCTACAAGAAAAGACCAAATCGGAAGAACTGAAAGACGTCCTGCGCCTTCTCGATGAATGATCGAGTGGAGAGGAAGTTCGATGAGCGATGACGGGCCACGAATCTTCGGCAGCTATGCCAACGAGCATTCCCGTTTCCGACCAGGATATCCCAGCGCCCTCTGGGACTGGGGGATTCCCGAGGACGCCACTGTGGTCGTCGATCTCGGTTGTGGCAGTGGTCATGCCTCCCTGGCGCTTGCAGAGCGAGATCTTGTCGTCGTCGGTGTCGAGAAGGACTCGAAGTTGCGAGAAGAGGCTAGTCTCCAGGCCTCCCGTGCGGGAGTCGAGCTGGATCTTGTTCCGGGTTCGGCCGATGCGACTGGCTTGCCCGATTGTTTCGCCGACCTGGTGATCACCGGCGATTTGATTCACTGGAAGAACCTAGGCGAGGTCCTTCCTGAGATTCACCGGATCCTTCAACCCGGTGGCAACCTTCTGCTTTTCTGGAACGACCGAGACCCTGAAGGGCACCCCTGGCTCGGGAAGTTCGAAGCACTGGTCGCATTCCACGCCGGTGAAGAGGGAAGTCGAAAAAAGGACTTCGAGCCCGATGTCGACCTGCTCGTTGGTGGTTATTTTTACGACTTCGAGCATCAGGCATTCATTCAGGAATTGCCGATGAGCAGCGAGGAATTCGTAGGTTACGCCCGAACCCTCAGCGCAGTTCGCTCCGCCCTCGATGCTCAGGGGCTTCTGGAATTCGAGAAGGCTCTCAGGAGGATGCTCGAGGAGCACCACGGAAGCGGGATGCTGACCTTGCCCCTGCGAACCGAGGGCTGGCGTGCCAGCCGCAGAGGCTGAGTGGAGTTTGCGCCCTTATTCGGCTTGCGGGGAGATCCATGGGACATCGGCGACATCGGCGGAGGCGTTGGCAGTCCGCGCCTGCATGAACAGCAGGTCCGAGAGCCTGTTGAGGTAGATGACCGCCTCAGGTGCCGGGGAGCCACTCCGGTCGAGGGTGACGACTCTTCTCTCCGCCCGTCGACAGACCGCTCTTGCCAGGTGGAGAGCCGCCGAGGCGCCGGTTCCGCCGGGGAGGATGAAGTTGGAGAGAGCCGGGATTTCCTCCTCCCACTCCCTGATCCACTCCGTCAGGCGATCGCTCGAACCCTCGCCTATCCTCGCCGCGGGGCCTTCTTCCGTTCCACAAGCGGGGTTTGCCAGGTCCGCACCGAGGCTGAAGAGGTCAGCGGACACCACTTCCAGCTGAGCGACCACCGTTTCTGGTGGCTTTGCAGAGATGGCGAGTGACAGCGCAGCGTTCAACTCATCGACGGTTCCGTACGCCTCGAGTCGCACATCATCCTTCGCGACCCGATCCCCGCCAATCAGGCCGGAATCGCCCCTGTCACCGCCGCCAGTCGTGATTGACATCTACAGACCTCCCACGGCCTCAACGGCCCTGGCCCTAGAGAACGACCGAAACTGCCCCGATCCCTGACTCCTTGTTACCAATGACGGCGTGCTCGAGCAGGCTTCCGATCTGCTCGCCTCTCCCCAGGGCGTGGGCCGCAGCGAGGGAGAGAGGCGCCGACGACGAGCAACCGATCGCCCGGGCCTCTGTCTGGAGAGAGAACGGATCGATGTCGATCAGGTGGCGAAGAACCCGAGCATCGCCCTTGAAACCGGATGCTCCCGCCCCGATCTCCGCTCCGGCGACGACGATGGTTCCACGCTCCTCGGACAGGGCCTCGCCGAGAAGGGTTCCAAGGGCGATGGGGTCGAAGTCATCATTTGCCTCCAATGGAACGGAGACGGGGACGACGCGGCAGCCCGGGGCGAGGGCGCGCGTCATCAAGGCACCGATCCGGTGGAGGGGGAGACTGTCGAATTCCTCGTGGCTGTCTGCCACTTCGATGGTGGGAAGCCACAGGGTTGCCAGGCGCGATGCGATCCGTTCGTCGATCGAGACGTCGCCGGCGGTCGAGGAGATTTCTCCAAAAGCGCTCAGGGCGACGCCCTTCATCTGTCGAGGACTGGCCCCGATCAGGATGATGCAGCGCGGTCTGACCCGCAGGACAAGAGTATGGATTCCCTTGGCGATCAGGCGGGCACTGACAGCGTCTTCTCCCGACGGGACAACCGCGGTGGAGATCTCCTGGGGAACATTTTCCGGGACTCTCCACCCCTTGAGAAGGCCCTCGATCGCTTCGACAACCTCTTCACGATTCTTGATGGGGCCGGTGGTCGGCTCGGTCAACAGGGGTCCTTCCTGGTCACCACAGGGACAGGTCGGTCGGGAAGCCTGTGGTAACCCGCATTTCGGAGGCCTGGTTGGAACCCACAACTTTCGATGGCGCTTCTGAGAAATTCTTCGGTCGCGGTGTGGTTTGCACCGGCAAGGGAGATGACATTCTCCTCGATCATAATTGAGCCGAGGTCGTTGGCGCCACCGAGGAGGCCTCTCTTGCCTGCATCCATTCCGACGGTCAACCATGAGACCTGAAGGTTGGGGATGTTGTCGAGATAAAGGCGCGAAATCGCCAGCCAACTCAGATATTCATCTGCGGGGACCCGCTCGCTGATCACCTTTCCGAGGGGCGTGTTGTCGGGCTGGAAAGTCCAGGGAATGAAGGAGATGAAGCCCTCTGTCTCATCCTGGACCTGACGCACCCGGTCGAGGTGCTCCGCCCTCATCCAAAGTTTCTCGCCGAGGCCGATCATCATCGTTGCGGTGGTTGGAATCCCGAGACGATGGGCAGTCGCAGAGATGTCGAGCCATTCCTCAGTAGAGCAGCTGGAGCGCCGACGCTTGCGGATCTCATCGACGAGGATCTCGCCGCCCCCTCCCGGAATGGAGTCGAGACCGGCGTCACGGAGAGCGACGAGGATCTCCGCGGTATCGAGCCCCGTCACCTGGGTGAGGCCGTGGATCTCGGTCGGGGAGAAGCAGTGGAGGTAGAAGTCAGGGAACCTCTCGCGGACGCCTTCGAGCAGGCTGGTGTACCACTCGAGAGGCAGATCGGGGTGCAGCCCCCCTTGCATCAACATGCCGCTGCCGCCGAGATCGATCGTCTCGGCGATCTTTTCGTGGATCTCCTCGATACTGAGCAGGTAGCCCTCGGGGTCTCCAGGCTTGCGGTAGAAGGCACAGAATGCACAGACCGAGGTGCAGATGTTGGAGTAGTTCACGTTCCTGTCGACCACGTAGGTGACGACATCATCGGGATGGAGCTGTCTCCTCCTGAGGTTTGCTGTCTCGACAAGACGGTCGGGGTCGGCGTGCTCGAGAAGAGGAAGGATCTCGTCGACTTCGAGACGCCTCCCGCCGAGGATCTCTTCGAGGAGACGGTGGGCAGTGGCACTTTCGGTGATCCAAACAGCCATCGAACCCCCCCTCGCACCCGCCTGATGCAAACCAGTTCGGTCGGCATTGTACGCAGGGATGACGCCGTTTCCAGTCACCTGCGATAGCGGATCACATCCTGGGAATGGTGATCCCCTTCTGGCCCTGATATTTGCCGCCTCGATCACGGTATGAGGTCTCGCACTCCTCATCGCTCTCGAAGAAGAGGACCTGAGCCAATCCCTCGTTGGCATAGATTTTCGCCGGTAACGGGGTCGTGTTGGAGATCTCGAGGGTGACGTGTCCTTCCCACTCCGGCTCGAAGGGAGTCACGTTGACGATGATGCCGCAGCGGGCATAGGTCGATTTCCCCAGGCAGATGGTGATCACGTTCCTTGGGATGCGGAAATACTCGATGCTCCTCGCCAGAGCA
This sequence comes from Planctomycetota bacterium, assembly GCA_015664425.1. Classification (GTDB taxonomy): domain Bacteria; phylum Planctomycetota; class UBA8108; order UBA1146; family UBA1146; genus DTRS01. The sequence continues at coordinate 1,048 of DQQH01000190.1, read as the reverse complement.
AAGGAGTTCGGCGGGATGATGCAGACGTCGCGTCGGAGATCGACGAACGAATCGGCGTCGAATACCTTGGGGTCGACCATCGAGCAGTGAACATTGGTGAAGACCTTGAACTCGTCGCTGACTCTGAGGTCGTAACCGAAACTGGAGACCCCGAAGGAGATCGCTCTCCGGGTGTTCCCATCACCATCGGAGATTTCGCGCACCTGGTCGGACTCGAAGGGTTCGATCATTCCGTGCTCGACGGCCATCCTGCGGATCCAGCGGTCTGGCTTGACTGACATCGGGCCTCCTCTCGTTGCTTTCAGAATATCTCTGTGATCCGGTTCACCCCCGTGCCGTCAGGTCGTCGCTACGGCTTCAGAACGGCGAGCCTCGCGGCTGTGGGGTGCCCCGTTCTGAAGCCTCTCCGTTCGCTGATCAGGAGCAACCGGTAGTGGCGCCACAACTATCGCAACTCAGGCAGGTGCCATTTCGCTTCATCGTGAACGCCCCGCAGTCGTTGCAAGCATCTCCGGTATATCCCTTGTGTCTGGAAAGGTCCTCCCTCAACGCGGGATCCCGCTCCATTGTTCTGGGATCGAGAACGTCAACGAGACGGGTCCCGGTCGTGGGGTCCGTCGACACTTCGAGCACGGTGGGGGTGCTGTCCCCTGGCGCAACGGCGACGGTGGGAAACCCTCCGATCACCTGTGGTAGAGGCTCTTCCTCGTCGGGATCGGCCTGAGACCCGCCGAGGGTGGTTCCTCTGAGGTCCTCCGCCTCGACATTGCGGAACTCGTTGCGCCCGAGGTAGGAGATCGCCAGTTCCCTGAAAACGTAGTCGATCACCGAGGTCGACATCTTGATGCTCCGGTTTCCACGGACCCTGCCGTTCGGCTCGAAGCGGGTGAAAACGAAGGCATCGACAAACTCCTCGAGAGGAACCCCGTGCTGCAATCCGAGGCTGACGCAGATGGCGAAGCAGTTCATCAGGCTTCTGAAGGCGGCGCCTTCCTTGTGCATGTCGAGGAAAATCTCCCCGAGGGTGCCATCCTCGTATTCGCCAGTT
>DQQH01000272.1 GCA_015664425.1 Planctomycetota bacterium | reverse complement strand
CGAGGACGCCGGAACTGCACGGGAAGGGGCCGCCGGGGTGGGTGCCGGCGCCGGCGATGAAGAGTCCTTCGACGGGGGTGCGGTACTTGCCGAGGCTGGCGCAGGGCCGAAGCGAGAAGACCTGGTCGAGGGCCAGATCCACCTGTTCGAGATTGCCGCCGGGCAAGTGGTGGTGCTGCTCGAGGTCGGTGGGGGTGATCAGCTGGTGGCCGACGATGGCGGATCTCCAGCCCTCATCGATGGTGTCCAGCTGCTCGAAGACTCGCGCCTCGAGGGCCTGGCGCTGCTGATCGGCCTCCTCGGGGCTGACCACAGGCACGGCGAAGACCTGCAGCTTGAGAACGCTGCCGCCAGCAGGAGCGATGGAAGGATCGTCGGCGCTCGCCACCCGCAGCCTCAGACACGGCCGTTCTGGGATGGTGCCGTGCTTGGCGGCGTCGAAGGCACGCTCCCAGTCGAGAGGGGAGTCACCGACCCAGCGCTCCTCGGCGCCCTCGACGATGGTATCGAGGGCGACGTGCATCACCGCGACCAGGCCGCGACTGCGGGTGGCGCCGAGATCCTCGCGCACGGTGGCGGGCACTTCCCGCGCCCCCAGCCGCTCGAGGATGGTGATCCTCGGATGGTCGGTGGAGAGAACCTGCTCGCCGCGCTGCTCGCCACCATCGGTCATCGCCCCGACCACTCTTCCCTCCTCGATGATCCAGCCTCCGACGGGGGTCGAGGTGTCGATGGTGACCCCCGCCGCGCGCGCCGCCCCTTCGAGGGCAGAGACCAGCGCCGGGCCGCCGCCGGCAGGTTCCTCGGTGCCGCCGGCGTGTGCGAGAAGCCACAGAAATGCTGTCGAGGGCGACAACGGCCCGACCCAGCCGCCAAAGAGCGCGGGCGCGGCCAGATGAGCACGCAGGCGTGGGTCGTCGAAACGCTCACTCAGCCAGTCCTCGATGCGCATCGGCACAACACGCAGGGCATCGGCGAAGGCAGTAATTCCCATGGCACGGCGAGTTCTCCGAAGGGTTGCACCGTGGCGCAACATCTCCAGGAACGATGGGTCGATCAACTCACGAGGGGGGGCATCGGCGAATTCCTGGATGGTGGCGATGATCCCCGCCATCTCATCGAGGAGAGGATCGGTCAGCGGTCGTGCCTCTTCACTTCCAGGGGCGGGCCGTGAACGGTAGCCGAACTCCTCCAGTCGAAGTTTGGCGACGACTGCAGGTCGTGGAGCTGACAGGCAGCGCAGGCCGGCGGTGCGGTAACCGCGATGAAATTCCCAGCTGGCGTCGATCTCACCGAGGCTCGCTTTCCTCGAGATGAGCCTGACGGAACGCCCCGCGCGGGCGACCGTCGTCGCCGCAGCCAGCGCTTCGATGCCGCCGCCGACCACCAGCAGATCGGTCCGTTCCGCTGCCATCTCAGACCCCCGCCTCGAGCAGGGCACGGGCGGCGTTGCGTCCCGGCGCGCCCATCACTCCGCCGCCGGGGTGGGTCCCCGATGCGCACATCCAGAGATTTTTTACCGGCGTCCGGTAGCGCGCCCAGCCAGCAGTCGGACGGAGGAAGAAGAGCTGCTCGAGGGAGAGCTCGCCGTGGAAGATGTTGCCCTCGGTCAGGCCGAACTCCTGCTCGAGGTCCCACGGGGTGAGGACCTGACGGTGGAGGATCGAGTCACCGAGACCGGGGCAGTACTCCTCGAGGGTCTCGACGACGGTGTCGCCGAAGGCCTCGCGATGCTGGGGCCACGACTCGGGGCCGCCCTCGAGGTGGTAGGGGGCGTACTGGACGAAGATCGACATGACGTGTTTTCCCGGCGGGGCGATGCTCGGATCGACCACCGATGGAATGACGACGTTGAGGTAGGGACGAGAGGACCAGCGCCCGTACTTCGCCTCATCGTAGGCCCGTTCGAGGGCATCGATCGACGGCGCGATGGCGATGTCGCCGCGCAGATGGGGGCCGTCGCCGGGGCGCGAGGTGAAGCTGGGCAGTCGGTCGAGGGCGAGGTTGACCTTGCCTGAGGAACCGCGGTACTTGAATCGTTCGATGCCAGTGACGAAGTCGGCATCGAGATGTTCTTTCCCCACAAGTCCGAAGAAAGTCCGCCGTGGGTCGACCGCAGAGACGATCTGGCGGGCGGAGATCTCGCTGCCATCCTCGAGGATGACGGTGCGCGCCTCGCCGTTGCGAACCGCGATACGGGCGACCGGTGCCTCGGGGCGGATCTCGGCGCCGAAACGGCGGGCGGCATCGGCGATGGCACAGCTGACGCTGCCGGTGCCGCCGCGAGCGAAGCCCCACGAGCGGGAGGCACCGTCGATCTCACCCATGTAGTGGTGCAAAAGCACGTAGGCGGTTCCTGGCGAGCGTACGCCGAGGAAGGTACCGATGATGCCGCTGACTGCCATCGGCGCCTTCAGCGCATCCGATTCGAACCAGCGGTCGAGGAAGTCGGCCGCGCTCATGGTGAACATCTGGATCTTGCGCAGCCGATCGACCGGGTCGAGCTGGCGGAAACTGCGCCCCAGTTTGAGCAGGTCGAGAAGATCCCCGAGCCCCGGATCGATGGCATCGGGAGGCGGCTTGTCGAGGATTGGGCGGACGAAGCGGGCGAGGCGCATCATCGCATCGCCGAAGATGGGGTAAGCCTCGGCATCGCGGCGCGAGAAGCGGGCGATCTCTCGTCGCGTCTGCTCCCGATCGGGCCAGCGGACCAGGCTGCTGCCGTCTGGGTAGGGGGAGAAGGAGCACTCCAGCGGGATCAACTCCAGACCGTGTCGGGTGAGCTCCAGTTCGCGGATGATCTCCGGTCGAAGCAGGCTGACCACGTAGGAACAGACGGAGTACTTGAAGCCGGGGAAGACCTCCTCGGTCACCGCTGCGCCGCCGAGAACGTGACGACTCTCGAGCACCAGCACCTTTTGCCCGGCGCGGGCGAGGTAGGCGGCGCAGGTCAGGCCGTTGTGGCCACCGCCGATGATCACCTGATCGTAGGATGCTGCCATCGCTCAGCTTCGCTTTCGTGGGGGGTCGAAGAACGGGCGCTCGACGACCGTTGCCGGGATCTGATGGTGGATGTGTTCGATGGTGAACTCGACCTCGAGGTTGGTTCCGGGTCCGCCAGCGCTGCCTTCGACAGTGGCGAGAGCGATGGCGCTCTTGAGGATCGGAGAGAAGGTGGAACTGGTGACGT
>DQQH01000084.1 GCA_015664425.1 Planctomycetota bacterium | reverse complement strand
TCGTTTCGATACAGGTGATGCTGGTCAGGGAAGGACGCCTTATCTCCTCGGCCACCCACACCTGTCGCGCCTTCGAATCCGATGGCCCCCTGCTGTCAGCATTTCTCGGCCAGTATTACCTGGGAGAGAAATTCATTCCCCAGGAGGTCCTGGTGGCCGTTCCACCGCAGGAGGTGGAGACGGTCGAACGCTGGCTGTCGGAGAAGTTGGGAAGAATGGTCAAGGTACGGGTGCCCCTGCGCGGGGGAAAATTGCGGCTCCTGGAGATGGCTAACCGCCACGCCGAGGTCAACTCGAAGACAGACATGCTCAGAATTCAGTCGCGGGAATCCCTCGCCAGTTCCCTCGCCATGCATCTGGGAGTTGACCGGATGTTGCGCCGCATCGAGTGCTACGACATCTCGAACATCCAGGGGACCCTGTCGGTCGCCAGCAAGGTCTTCTTCGAGGATGGCGAGGCCGATCCGGACCTCTACCGGAGATTCAGAATCCGCACCGTCAAGGGATCCAATGACTTCGCCTCGATGGCAGAGGTCCTCGATCGACGATTTCGACCGAGGGAGAACCGGGATCCCTTGCCGGATCTTGTAGTTGTCGACGGCGGCAAGGGGCAGCTCTCCCAGGCGGTTGCCGTGATCGAACGTCACCAACTTGATATAGCGGTGATCGGGCTCGCCAAGGAGAGAAGACGGGGAAATAGCAGCACCCCAGAACGTGTTTTCGTTCCCGGAAGGACAACACCCATCGACCTCCCCCAGGATTCCCGGGAGTCGCTGTTGCTCCAGCGAATCCGTGACGAGGCGCACCGCTTCGCAAATTCATATCACCGGGAACTCCGCCGCAAGAGCCAGTTGACCAGCGGCCTCGAGGAGATTCCTGGGATCGGACCGAAAAGGCGGCGTCACCTTCTGCAACACTTCGGCAGCCTCAAGAAAGTCCGTGGCGCGATGGAGAAGGAACTTGCCGAAGTGAAGGGAATGAACGCCACCACCGCGAGAGCGGTGTGGTCATTCCTTCACGCCGATGAAGAGGGTCACGTCGACCAGGAAACCCTGGGAGCCTCCTGGTTCGAAATTCCCGATTCAACCGATCGGGAGAACTAGCGGTCGAACACCAGGAGTGCCTCCTCGACCGTCGACGTGATGGTGAACACCCGGTCGAGTTTCAAACTCTGCAAGATTTCCAGAACCCCAGCATTTGGCCGGGCCAGAACCAGGTCCCCGTCTCCCCCACGGGCATCGCGCAGGAGAGCCACCAGGCGGCCGAGCCCAGGGCTCGAGAGGGTGTCGACGGAGCCGAGGTCAAGGACAACCCGGATTCCGGGATAGGATCGGATTTTTTCGCCGAGGCGCGAGAGAGCAGCCAGCAGGGGTCTGGGTTTACCGAACGCCCCACGCCTCACGATCGCCACCACAACCCCACCTCTGGTCGACAGATCGATCAGTTTCTTCCTGTTAGACAGGCTCAATGGACCTCTCCATTTCTTCACAGTTCAGACACCAGCTTCCGGCGGGAACCCCGAAGAATCCCCCACTGACCCCGATTTCGTCAAACGGGGCACTTCTCGAGGAGGGGAGTTGGACGATTGGGGCCAACGATCGTACTCTTCTGAGAAGGGAGTGCGCCCCCCGATGCGAAAGTTAAGGCGCCGGAAGATCGGCGAAATCCTGGTTTCCGAAGGCCTCCTCACAATGGAAGCCCTTCAGGATTCGGAAATCCGCCAGAGGAAGACCGGGGAGTCTCTCATCGAGGTCCTCCTCGCCGAGGGGATCCTCAGCGAGACCGACATCGTCCGCTGCATCTGCTCACACTACCAACTCCCCTACATCCAGCCCTCTCGCTACAAGTTCGACCCGCAACTCCTCGAACTCTTCGAAGTCGAGTTCCTCTATGGCAACCGGATCCTGCCCCTCGGTCGAATTGGCGACTGCGCCATGGTCACTCTCGCCGAGATCCCCCCCCCAAGACGTGGAGCAAAAGATCCAGGAATCCCTGGATGCCGAGGTCTTCTTCTTCCTGTCGACCATCACAGAGATCGAGTCTGCCCTCAGACAGCATTTCCAGCTCGGCCAGGACGACACTCTTGCCATCGAGAACGCACGCCGTTCCCTCTCGCGGGTCTCCCGCCCCGCCAGCGGTGGCAGCGCCTCGGACTCCGAGACCTTGCTGCAATCCCTCGATGACTCCTGGGAAAACATTTTCGAGCAGGCCGAACGCAACGTTCGCGACGGCCATCACTAGGATCATCTTGTGGCCAGGGCCCTTCGGCGTCACGATGGGCCCATGAAGATCGTCCTCTCCTCCAGTTCTCCTCGTCGTCTCGCCCTTCTGGTGGGCTGCGGATACACCGTCGAGACCTGCTCCCCTGAAATCGACGAGACGATCTCCCCGGATGAAAGCCCTCATGAGGCCACCTTGCGACTCGCTCGCGGGAAGGCTCGCGCGGCCCCCGCTGACAGCCGGACCCCGGTTGTCGCCGGCGACACCCTGGTGATCCTGGCGGGTCGCCCTCTCGGCAAACCGCGCGACGAGACGGACGCGGTCTCGACTCTCGAGGCCCTGTCAGGCCGCTGGCACGAGGTGGCCAGCGGCTGGTGTGTGCGCTGCGGGGAGATGGAGGACTCCGGGATCACGGTGACAAGGGTGCGCTTCCGCGACCTGGAAGCGGGAGAGGCGGTCGACTACGTCAAGACGGGGGAACCTCTCGGCAAGGCGGGGGCCTACGGCATCCAGGGATTGGGGGGGGAACTGGTGGCCACTGTCGACGGCTCCTTCTCGAACGTCATAGGGATTCCCCTGCTTCCTGTCCTGCGCTGCCTCGACGACCTGCGTTGCCGCCTGAGTCGGGCGTGAGTAGACTCTCTCTGCTGGAAAACCCTGTCATCCGGAGGAGGGGAAGATGTCCTTCAGCTTCAGCGCGCTGCTCGAACTTATCGGCCGTCTGCACCCGCTAATAGTGCACTTCCCCGT
>DQQH01000034.1 GCA_015664425.1 Planctomycetota bacterium | reverse complement strand
TTGAGGTGATCGCGGATGATGTCGAGTTGAGCACGTTTCCCATCGATCCAGATCGAGAGTCCCCGAGCGCGACTCGAGCCATCGTAGGTGACAACGACATGGGTCCAGCGGCCAGGCTCGAGCGGTTCCTTCACCTGGACCGCCAGCGCATCTCCGGGCCAGAAGTGAATCAACGCAGCACTGATACAACCATCCTCGATGAGAACCTGGTATCCCTGGCTCGCCGCATCGGTCCACGCCCGTGAACGGTGGAGCACCACCGCTCTCTCCATCGCCTCTGGAGCCTTCAACCAGAAGGAAAAACTGAAAGGGTCGGCGCGGGTGAAGGCACCGACTCCCGGGAGAGTCACGGCATCGTCGCCGGTGAGGAGGATGGCATTGCCCACCGCCCCCGGGACCGGTTTCACCGCCGCTGGCACCGCTGCTGGATGATCTGCATCGACCGAGTTCCCCGACTTGCCAGCAACGATGGTATCGAAGGAAAAGCGAGCAACCGCGTCGGTCAGCAGCGAAGAGACGGGCTCCTCCTCATCTCGCCATCGGTCGAATGCTTCTCTCCTGGAGGTTTCGAGTCGCGTCAGTTCCTCCTCGGCGAGGCGGATCTCCTCCTCGAGGCGGGCCCCCTTCTCTTCATCTCCCTCGCGGTGGAGGGTGAGGGCAGGAGTGGGAACCGCAGAGGTGAAGTGCGAGTAGAGCCCGCTCTCATCGATATTCGAGAAGAAGGCCGAAAGGGAATAGAACTCGCGCTGGGAGATGGGATCGAATTTGTGATCGTGGCAGCGGGCGCATTCGAAGGTCAGACCGAGGAAGGCGGTGGAAAAGGTCTGCGTTCGGTCGACAACGTACTCGATGCGGTATTCCTCCTCGACGCTGCCGCCCTCGTTCGTCTGCCGGTGGAGCCGGTTGAAGGCGGTGGCGAGGCGCTGCTGGGGAGTCGGATCGTCGAGGAGATCGCCGGCGAGTTGCCAGGTGACGAACTGATCGAAAGGAAGGTTGGAATTGAACGTGTCGATCACCCAGTCGCGCCACTGCCACATCGGTCGGTGAACATCGGACTGGTAACCATAACTGTCGGCATAGCGGGCAACGTCGAGCCACACCGAAGCCATCCGTTCGCCAAAGCGTGGAGAGGCGAGGAGGGCGGCGACCCACTTCTCCCAGGCATCGTCAGCCTCATCGGCAAGGAACTGGTCGAGGAGTCCGAGATCGGGAGCGAGTCCCGTCAGCTGGAAGGAAGACCGGCGAGCCAGGGTGGTTCGATCTGCCTCCGGAGCGGGGGAGAGCCCCTCCTTCTCGAGTCTCGAGAGGATGAACCGGTCGATGTCGGTGCGCGGCCATTCGACCGCGGAGACCTCGGGAAGAGGCGGTGGATCCGGTGCAACAAAGGCCCAGTGACGATCGAAGGGTGCTCCCTCAGAAATCCACCGTTCGATGAGCTCGATCTCTTCGGGGGAAACGTGAAGATTGGAATAGGCGGGGGGCATCCGGTCATCGACGTCCTCGTAGCGCAGCCGCATCAGAACCAGACTCTCCCCGGGACTCCCCTCGACGATCGCCGCGCCCTCATCTCTCATGGCCAGGGCCCCGCTCCTGGTGTCGAGGCGCAGTCCTGCCTTGCGTGCCGCCCCGTCGGGACCATGACAGCGGTAGCAACGGTCGGAGAGGATGGGGCGGATCTGACGATCGTAGTCGACGGGATCGGGGATCTCCTGGGACCCGCTTCCCGCGAGTCCCACCGCCAGAATCGTCAGGTTGACGATCCCGACCCAGAGTCCGGTGAGGAGTCGAGGCCTGGTGTCGAGAAAAGACCGTGGGTGCTCCGATTGTTTCACGGACGGATCCTAACATGGCCAGCGAGCCGTTGGGATTCCTGACCCCAGGCTGGTCGACCAGGATTTCAGAGAAAATCGGGCCTGCTCGACTGATCTCCTTCAGCGGAAGCAACCGAAGTAGCAACCTGGAAGGCCAGTGGACCTCAAACCCTCCCTCCCCTACCATCACCTTCAGCGTAAAGGGCAAGAGCCTCTTGCGGGTGGCCTCGAAACGGTGGAGATCCTCCAATGACAATGGTGATCAGGTTTCACGATGGTGGCCGGACTCGCCGAGAAGTTCTCGAGGGGGAAGAAGTCACCATCGGGCGCTCCGAGGAGTGCCAGATTACCGTGACCGACGAGACCATCTCGCGCCGTCATGCTCGCTTCCTTCTCGAGGACGGGCGCTGGTGGGTGGAGGATCTCGGCAGTCGCAACGGCCTTCGGGTCGGCGATCGAGCCTTCGAGAGACACCTCCTCGAGGATGGCCTACCCATCTTCCTGGGAAACCTGGAAATCATCACCGAGATCCCCGATAAATCCCACGAGTCGGTCCTGACCGGCGATGAACTGCCGGGGCAGGGGATCGCGAGATCGATCGGAATCGATGACCTCCGCCGACGGCTCGAATCTCAATCCGGAGATCCCAGTTCGATCATCGCCAGCGGCGGAACCTCACTGACGGGTTCCCCGTTGGCGGGTCTCGGATTGGCGCTCGACCTCTTCAAGGGAGCAGCGGAAACCCTGCTCGGGGAAACCCGGGTGGAGCAGGTCTCCGAAAGCGCTCTCGACCTGGCCCTGCGCTCGCTTCCCATCGACCGGGGGTTCATCTCTCTCATCGACCCCGACAGCGGAGAACTACTTCCTCAGGCGTTGAGGAGCAGGACCCCTCAGGCTCCAGGCCGGCCGATGCAACTCTCCAGCACCATCGCTTCTCTGGTCCTGAGAGAGAAACGTTCGGTCCTGATCGGTAACATCGCCGAAGACTCAATGCTGAAAGCCGCCGAGAGCATCATCCAGATGAGAATCCGGTCGGTGATGTGTGCTCCCCTTCTCGCCGGGGACTCGGCCATCGGAATCCTCTACGTCGACTGTTTAGAGACCGCGCGCGAACTCGACGCCGTTCACCTCGACATTCTCTCGGTGCTTGCGCTGATGGCCTCCAACGCCATCGAACAGTGCCGTCTTCGAACTTCCATCGAGGAAGAACGTCGGCTGCGCCAGGATTTGAGCTGCAGGCTCTCTCCCAACGTCGTTGAAAAGGTCATTCTGGGGGAGGCGGAACTGGGTTCACGGGAAACGGAGATCTCGGTGCTCTTCGCCGATCTTGTCGGTTTCACCCCCCTGAGCGAGGAACTTGCAGCCACCGAAGTGACTGCGCTCCTCAACGATCTCTTCGATCAACTCACGGATGAGGTCTTCACTGAGGATGGAACCCTCGACAAGTACATCGGAGATGCTCTGATCGCGTTCTTCGGCGCCCCCGATGAACAGCAGGACCATGCCGCCCGAGCGGTCCGAACGGCTCTGGCGATGCAAAAACGGCTGAAAAATTTCGTCGTTCACCGCCCCGATGGCCCTCAACTCGAGATGCGCATCGGCATCAACAGCGGCACGGCAGTGGTCGGGGACATCGGTTCGACTCTGCGCCGCGACTACACCGTGATCGGCGACGTCGTCAACACCGCCAGCCGTCTCGAATCTCAGGTTGCGAAACCCGGAGAAGTGGTGATCGGACCGATGACTGCGGAAGCAATCGGGGACCAGTTCCTGCTGACCCCCATCGAAGAGGTCTCTCTCAAGGGGAAAAAACAACGGGTGAAACCGTTCAGGGTCGAGGGAATGAGCCGCTAGTTCTTCTCCGTCCCGACCAGCCCTCTCGCCACCAGTTCCAGCATCCCATCGCCATCGATATCGACGAGAGCAACGTCGATCGCCCGGAAACTCGCCAGTCCCCGGCGCCCGCGCCACGTCATCGAGCGGGTGCCATCGGCCGCTCGCTCCGAGGCGACGAGTGTCTCGATGGTGCCATCACCATCGACATCGTGCTCGAGGATCACACCTTCCTGGCTGGCGGGATCAGACCTCGGGCGGGGCCCACCACTGCTGTCGGCGCGGCCATCCCCATCGGAGTCTGCAACTCCCCAATCGCCCTGCCAGGGTATCCCTTTGCCAGCGAGACTCAGGGGCAGATGCCCTCCATCGAGTCGCAGGGCCCTGGTCGTACCATCGCCGAGCAACTGGGCGAGAATTGTGGCTCCCTCGGCATCCTTGCCGACGATCAGGTCGAGTTCGCCGGAGAGAAGGCCCGCGACCGGCCCTTCGCTCGTGGTCAGCAGCGCCGGGCCAGAGAAGAAGAGAAGCGTCAGCCCGCTGCCTTCCGTCGGAGCCCCTCTGGGCCTCAGGAGCAGTTCCTCAGCGCCGTCCCCATCGAGATCGGCACCGCGCCATCTGACATCCGGCCAGGAAGCGACTCCCCTAAGGACGGGCGCCACCGGATGGGGAAACCCATCGCCATCGACAGAGCAGATGGTGAGGTCGGATGGATGATCGCTGCCTCCGCCATAGAGGGAGTGGACGCCTCCCAGGTCGGCCGCGGAAGGAGAGGTGTTGCCCAGCGACGGGATCGGCCGCATCACCGAGTTCTCCTGTGGCACGTGACCGAGTCCCAGAATGTGCCCCGCCTCGTGGACCAGCACTCCGAAGAGATGGGGGTCCCCTCTGCGGGGAAGGACCACCTGATCGGAGGGCGCCAGAGATGTGGGCTGACGCTCCCCGACGTTCCACTGACGGGTCGAATCGAGGTGAATCGACCAGCTGGCATCATCGCCGGAACGCGGTCCCTCGACGATGTGGGCGATCAATCCCTCTCCGATTCCAAAGGGAAGGCCATCACCGTGGCGCGGCGGTCGCCAGCCGATGAGCAGATCCACCGCTTCACCCCTCTTGGCCGGGGTGAAACGCACCCCTGCTGCCTCCCATTCCCCAAGGGCAGCACCGATCACCTCCTCGGCGACCTTGCTGTCGATGGGGCAGCCTCTGGTGTCAAGACTCCAGGTGAGCCGGGCAATTCCATCGAGACGATGGAGGATCTTGAATGGGAAGGGCGAGGAGAGAAGCGGGGGCGGGGGCAAACCGGCCGGCTCGGGGGGATCCTCCGAACAACCGATCGTAAGCGATGCGATGAAGAGCAAGGTGGTGAAGATCGAGGAAGGTTTGTGGCATCCTCTCCTCAACAACCCTCCTCCTCTCTCATCCCCGACAGAAGAACGGCTCGCGGCCGCAGGGGCAACCCTGTG
>DQQH01000276.1 GCA_015664425.1 Planctomycetota bacterium | reverse complement strand
TTGTCATCGCTGTTGCAGTCACCACGCTGGAAGATCTCCTCGGCAGAGACACAGACCGAGGTGCCGATCCTCAGGTAGTTCTGGACCGAAGCGAAGCCGATGACGACGTTGTTGTACAGGGGGACGGTGCCGTTGCCGTCGACTCCGTCGCAGAAATCGACTGCAAGACTGGAATCGCAGGCAGCACCCGCATCCACCGTGTAGTCGATGGAACCGACCCGCAGCGGAACTGAGGTTGTCGGCAACGTCTGGCCAGCGAATGGCGGGGCGGCATCGCAGAGGATACCGATGATCAACTCGCCGGTCTCGCCATCGGAGCAGTCGTTATCGACCTGATGACTGACGAATTCGGCGCCGACCGCTTCGACGATGGATCCGGTGATGTCGAAAGTCCCCTGGGTAAGGCTCAAGTCGCAGTCAAAGCAGGCGACGATGGTGAAGCCCTGGATGTTGTCGTCCTCGTCCTGGTAGTAGAAGGAGAGGGAACCGGAGCCACCGGGGATCGCGCACGGCGGATCGGCACTGATGCTCATCACCGTATCCTCGGGGGGAGGAGGCTCGACCGCCTCGCAGGTGAATGTGCCGTCGTTCAGACTCGGGTACACCGCCAATCCTGCGATGACCATGACGTTGTCGAGGAGCGGATTCCCCAGCTGTCCATCCACGAATGCCAGCGCCGACACCGAGTCGGGATCGGGCTGGACGATCTCGCCGTTGCACGAGTACACATAGTTCGCGATGGGAATGTTTGCACCAGGAAAGATCGTCTGGCCATCGTAGGGGGCATTGAAATCGAGAACCACCCCGAGGGTTCCCCCGGCCGCGCTGACACCCGGAATCACGAATTCCGCGCCAGCGTTCTCTGTTGCGGTACCGGTGACGTTGATGTCAGTCAGGGTGATCGCGGCACTGTCGTGACTGATCGCAAGCACGAAGCCCTGCACTGGGCCCGTGGCGGCGTTCATCGAGATCGAAACAGCACCTCCACCGCTCGATGGATAACTCGCGCTGTTGACGGTGAAAGTATCTGTAATGCCGGCAAACACCGCCCCGGGAAGCAAAGCGACCAAGACCGCACAGGACCACGCGATGAAAGTTCTACTCGTCATTTCCCTAATCTCCTCCCAGTCAGAAAAATACTGTCGGGAACACACCCCCCAGACAGCTAAGTTTCACTCTTGACCCAGGAAGCGTCACCCTCGGAAGCGGCTTCGGCACCCGGGTAGCCCCCAGCAATTCGGCCGTAAGTTCCGAACTCCCCGAAGAGAGTCCAAGAGGATCCCAACCGACCCAGGTCGGGTCCTGGAAACTCACAACTATCCAAATTATTGACGGCCCATCATCGGGAAGGTGCCAGAAACGCCCCGATCCGCAGCCCAATTTCTCGGTGCTTGCAGGAGGGAACTGCTCCGGCATCCTCCGACCCAGTCCGAAGGATAGTGGACAAATGGAGGAGTGACAAGGATGAGAATTGAGTCACTTGTGGACAGTCAGAGCGGGAGAGAGGCCGCTGAATGGGTTAACCCATTCAGCGGCAAACACTTACCATCCTAGTACCTGTAGCCTTCAGCCTTGAAGGGCCCGTCAGGGGGAATTCCCAGGTAACTCGCCTGGCTGTCGGTGAGGCGAGTCAGAGCCACGTTCAACTTGCCGAGGTGTAGGCGAGCGACCTTCTCATCGAGGATCTTCGGCAGGGTGTAGACCTTCTTCTGGTAGCGATCGGGATGGAGGTAGAACTCCATCTGAGCCATCACCTGGTTGGTGAAACTCGCCGACATGACGAAACTTGGGTGGCCGGTGGCACAGCCGAGATTGAGAAGCCGACCCTCGGCGAGGACGATGACGGAGTGGCCATCGGGAAAGAGCCACTGGTCGACCTGGTTGTCATGTTCCGTCGGGTTCTTGATGTTGATCTTTCTGATCCCCTCGAACTTCTCGAGGGCAGCAATCTCGATCTCGTTGTCGAAATGACCGATGTTCCCGACGATGGCATTGTTCTTCATCCTCGCCATGTCCAAGGCGGTGATGATGTCCTTGTTTCCGGTCGCGGTGATGAAAATGTCCGCCTCCTCAACGACATCGTCGAGGCGAACTACCTGGTACCCTTCCATCGCAGCCTGGAGAGCGCAGATGGGATCGATCTCTGTGACCACCACCCTCGCTCCCTGTCCGCGCAACGACTGTGCGCAGCCCTTACCCACATCGCCGTAGCCGCAGATCACGGCGAGCTTCCCCGAAAGCATCACGTCGGTGGCCCTGCAGATCCCGTCGACGAGGGAGTGACGGCAGCCGTAGAGGTTGTCGAACTTGCTCTTTGTCACCGAGTTGTTGACGTCCATCGCTGGGAAGAGGAGTTCTCCTCGCTCCTGCATCTGGTAGAGGCGATGAACTCCCGTGGTCGTCTCTTCAGTCACACCCTGGATCGCTTGGGCGATTGCGGTCCATTTCCCCGGTTCCGTCTCGATCGAGCGGGAAAGGAGTTCGAGAATCAACTTCTGCTCCTGGGAATCACCGTCATCGGAGGGGGGAACCTCTCCAGCGACGTCGAACTGGTGCCCTTTGTGAACCAGCAGCGTCGCGTCGCCGCCGTCATCGAGAATCATATTGGCAGGACCGTCGGGCCAGGTGAGAGCGGAGACGGTACACTCCCAGTACTCGGCCAGGCTCTCCCCTTTCCAGGCGAATATCGGCACCCCTGAAGGTCTCTCGACGCTCCCTGTCGGACCGACGACCGCCGCCGCGGCAGCGTGATCCTGGGTGGAGAAGATGTTGCAGGAAGCCCAGCGAACCTCAGCTCCGAGGGCGACAAGCGTCTCGATAAGAACGGCGGTCTGAATCGTCATGTGCAGGGAACCTGTGATTTTCGCTCCCACCAGCGGCTTCTCCCCACCGTATTCCTCACGGAGGGCCATCAGACCCGGCATCTCGACCTCGGCGAGGGCGATCTCCTTGCGTCCGAAATCGGCGAGGCCGAGGTCCTTTACGCGAAACTCGATTCCTTCTCGCGTCTCCTTCGTCGTCATCTCTGCTGTCCTTTCGCGCTCCTGAGGAACGCAGTGGGGTTGTTTCGCCAGTAGCATGCTCTTCACGGGCGCCGCCCACGCACCAGAAAAAGGCTCAAACGGGCAACCCTTCCGCCGCCAGAACGCATCGTATACCGATCCTCGACCGGAACCGTCTCGACCTCCTCGAATCCTGCCCGCTGAAGAGCTTCCTCCACCTCCCTCGGGTCAATTCCCAGGCGAAGGTCCGCCATCTCTTCGGTCATCCAGCTCTCATCGTGAGGATGGAGATCGCTGATGATCGCCATCCCGCCGCTCCTGAGAACTCTTCCCATCTCCTTCGCCGCTTCATCGAAATCGTCGAGGTGGTGCCACACAAGGTTGGCAAACACGGCGTCGACCTCTCCAGATTCGAGAGGAAGAGAGGCGAGGTCGCCGCAACGAAGTTCGACGGGAAGGTCCACGGGTAGCGAGGCACGTGCGGCATCCAGCATCTCTGGAGAGTGATCGACAGCGATGACACGATCGACCCTGGCGGCGAGAAAACGGGAAAAGAAACCGGTGCCGCAGCCGAGGTCGGCGACGACGCAGTTTCGAGGCGTCAGCGCGGCAAACGCCTCGGTACGCAGCGATCCCTTCTCGAGGTCCTGTCCCACCAGGTTCCACACTCCTGCGAGCCTGCCGTGGGCATCCCGTCTGCGGGTCCTGCGCTCCTGAATGAGTTTTTCGAGGGCCTGTCGATCGCTGGCGGCGACAGCCCCGTTCTGGAAGGAACCGCGAACCCGCCCCCACAGTTCCGGATCGAGGGGGTGACCCTCCTGGGTCGGCTGAAAGCGGTACCAGACGAAGCCCCCCTCCCTGCGGTCCTCGACCATCGACGCCGATCGCAGGATCCCGAGGTGGTGGCTGACCCGGGACTGACCGAGGCCGAGAATCGCCACCAGGTCCTGGACCGGGAGCTCTTCTCGCTCGAGGAGTGCCAGGATTCTCAGACGGTTGGGGTCGGCGAGCAGTTTCAGGTGATCGATGACCTGCACGGCGCTCCTTTCCCGTATCATGATATCCAGATACATAGATCCATGGAAGTCTGGAGGGCCGAAATTTCCCCAACTACTGGTCAACGGGGAGGCCTAGAAATATCCTGACAGCCGGATTCTCTGGAAGGAACGACGATGCTCCCTGAACTGCTGCCGGCCCTGTCGATCCTGTGGATCGATCCGCGCTTCATCCTCTTCGTCAGTCCTGCGATCCTCCTGGCGCTTTGGGCCCAGGCGCGGGTTCGCAGCGCCTTCAGAAAGTACTCGGAGGTCCCCCTTGGAACCGGTTACTCCGGCGCCCAGGTCGCTCGCAAGGTCCTCGACTCTGCCGGAGTCGAAGGGGTCACCATCGAACCGCACTCCGGCTGGCTCTCCGATCACTACGACCCGCGCAGCCGCACCTTGAGGCTGTCTGAGAGCAACCACGACGGGCGCAGCATCGCCGCGGCGGCGATCGCCGCCCACGAGGCCGGCCACGCAATCCAGCACGCGGTCCGCTACCTGCCTCTCGAGATGCGCACCCTCTACGTCCCCGCTGCCGCGGTCGGTTCTTGGTTTTCGTTCCCTCTGCTCTTCATCGGCCTCATCTTTGGTATCCCCTCTCTCGTCAAGGTCGGGTTGATCCTCTTCGGCGCCCTGGTGCTCTTCCAGATCATCACCCTGCCTGTCGAGTTCGATGCATCCAGACGCGCCAAGAAGATGCTCGATGGGAGCGGGATCATCGTGTCAGAAGATGAAGCCCAGGGGGTGCGCTCGGTGCTCGGGGCAGCGGCGCTGACCTACGTCGCAGCTACGCTGCAGGCGGTCCTCACCCTCCTCTACTACCTCTATGTCCTCGGCTTCCTCGGGCGGCGCAGCTAGCGCGACCGTCCCATCCGATCGCCGATCCTCGCTGCCAGGCACCCACACTCGTCGGTGCTGGGTTTCAGGGCTGCGATTCGACCCAGCGGCGGATCAGATTGGCCTGCACGAGTCTCTCCGGACCGCCGAGGTCGGGATCGAAAACTGGAGGAGATTCCGAGAAAAAGGACCTCAATCCCTGGAACGCGATGATCCGCAGTTCCCTGTCGCTGTGGGCAAGGTCTTCCAGAAGAAGCGGCAAGAACTCCCGGCTGTGAAGCCGTAACGCTGAAGAAAAGGCCGCATGACGGACCCGAGGCTCGTCGACGGCGTCTCTTGCGAGAGCGAGCAACTCCTCGACCGCCCCGGTGAGATCGAGAGCGCCGATCTCGACCGCCCGACTCCAGCGGTCGTACCAGCCTCTCGCCTCCTCCTCGCTGATCCAACTGCGCCCCCGCACTCTTTCGAAACAGCGGTCGAGGACCTTGCGCGCTCCTCGCGATTGGACTCTGGCGCGGACCTGCAACAGGTAGGGAAGAAGGCGAGGTCGCTCGCGCTCGTGGGTCACGTTGCAAGCCTCCTCGATCAGCGCCAGGAACCTCACCTGCGGACGCAGCCGCAAGGTTCTCACCAAACTCGGCAGGTGGATGCTGGTCTCGAGGCTCGGCAGGAAGATCCAGTCCGGATCACGAAGTCGAACCGAGCGAGTCCCTCCGGTGATGATCCTCACATCCTTCGGGTTGCGGGTGAGAGTAGCGGTCGCTCGTTTGAGTATCAGCAGCGCGAATGCGGTCGAGACCCTGTGGCTCTCCCAGCCGGGGGACCCCTTCCATGAACCTTCCGCCTCCTGAGCTTCGAGAAGATGTTCAGTCAGGAGCAGGTGCCAGTCGTGTTCGCCGAACTTCTCGATTCCGCCGAGGTCCCCGACCTTTTCGAGGCTGTAGGCTCCGTAGAATCCGGGCCATTTCTTGTAGTTCTTGCAGATCCAGGCGACCCCATCGCGGATTCCATCGCTCAACTTGCCGGCGAGTTCAGGAGAGAGGCGCGAACCGTGGAAGTGATGCACCACCTGGAGGCTGGAAACCCCGGCGCAACTCATGTTCCAGTCGCCCTTCTTCGGCTGAATGTAATTCCAGCCGCGAGCGTACCAGGGGCCCTTCTGTTCGGCGCCAAAGAGTGGATCGGGGAGTACCTCTCGGCCGCTGGGTACGACCCCGGTTCCTCCCCGGGCGGCTGGCTCATCTTCCTCTTCCGTCCCGGGGGAAACTCTCCTTGCGGGTTCGACCCTCTCCTCCACCTCGCCACCCGTCTTCACCTGGCAACCGACCATATACTTGGCGAGTTCCTCCCACGCATTGGCGGGAATCGGGATCCCACGGCGAGCGCAGACCCCGAGAGCGAGTGCACAGAATTGAGTGACCGAGTTGTCGACATCCTTCGAAGAGTGATGGTAGCGCCAGCCGCCTGTACTGTTTTGGGCGTCGATGAGAATCCTGGCCGCTTCTTCCAGTTCCTTGCGATAGCGCCGTGCCAGGCGGAGCAACTGGGCCGCCTTGATCGTCGGATCGATCAGCATCTGGTCCTGCTCCCGCTGGGAAATCGCCGCATCGAGGGCGAAAGCCCAGCAACTGACATCGTACATCCGGCGCTGGCCGGGGATTGCCTTCGACAGTTCATCGAAGTTGTAGGCGACCACCGGGTGGGAAATATCGACTCCTGCAACGACAAGGGCGAACGTCTCGAGAGCCATCGCTCCGCTGGCCGAAGCCTTGTGGCTGAAATTGGGGTCGAGGGGGAATCTCCTCGACTCCGAGAGCAGGAAATCGATTCCCGCCTCGATGGAGTGGGTCACCTGATCGTCTCTTTCGAGAATTTTCAGAAGTTTGCGATCGAGGCGCCCGACGCGATGGGTCTCCTCCAGCTGCCCACTCGCCCGGAAGCGATACACTCGCATCTTCGATCGAGCCGCCTGAAAGCCGATCTCGCCGATCGCCGCCCTACCCAGTTCGAGCTGGTGAAGGCGTCGGCCGGCGATGTAGAAAGCGACCTTTCCTCCCCGTCGGCTCACCACAAACTCGAAGGGCTTGCCCGCTTCGATCCGGCCCTCGCACTCGGCCAGTTTCTTCAGCTTTTCTCCCTTCGGGAGGTCTTTGGTGAAGAAGCAGCGTCCCTCCCCATCGAAACCGAACCAGCCGTTTCCGAGGCGGAACGCCGCTGCTGTCTGGTCGATCTTGTCGATCGACAACAGGGTAACGATGTCGAAATCTCCTCTTCCGATGGAATGACTGGCAAGAAGGTTGGCGTCGATCCCATGCCCCTCGAGGAACCCATCCCCCTGCAGCCACTGAACCCGCGGCTGATAGACGGCGATCGGCTTGCCCTTGCGGACGAAATCCCGTGTCTCTACGGCGAAACTCACGCCGTTGCAGAGGGTCAGAAATAGGAACAGGAGGAAAATTCGACGGCAATTCAACGGGCTTCGCCTTCCGGGATCTTCGAGACCTCGATGGGGGGCATTCTAGCGGGGAGAGAGGCCTTCATCCGCCCATATTGCCCGCTGAAGCGGAGTCAGATCGGCAGTGGAGCGCCGGATCCTCGCCTCCTCTGGCCCCGGTTCTTCCACCTGCAACCCTCACCGCCACGATTCCTCGACCGGATTCTTACGATCGAGAGGTCACGATCTGTCGAACCCCTTCCCGGAGGCAGCGACAGGGGGTTATCCTCCCCGTTCCGGCAGATTCCAGCGGCAACGGCCAGGGGCTTGCATACGGCGAGTGAGAAACGCCTCCCCCGCCACCCCCAGGAAACCGAGGAGGATCCCTTGTCCGAGACGATCGAGAATCTCTTCCAGGAGCTGCGCAGTTTCCCACCTTCACCTGAATTCTCGCGAGCCGCGAATGCCCAGGCGGAGGTTTACGAGAGGGCAACGAGCGACCCCTTGGCCTTCTGGGAGGAGGAAGCGGGGCGTCTCAGGTGGAAACAGCGCTGGCATACAACCCTCGACGAGTCCCGAGCTCCCTTCTACCAGTGGTTCGTCGGCGGAAAACTGAACGTGACCGAAAGCTGTCTCGATCTGCATCTCGCCACCGATGGCGACCGCACCGCTTTTTTCTGGGAAGGAGAATCCGGGGATTCCTGCACCATCACCTACCGGGAACTCCATGAGAAGGTCTGCCGCCTCGGCAATGCCATGCGAAAACTCGGCATCGCAAAGGGTGACACGGTGGCGATCTACATGGGGATGGTCCCGGAAATTGTCGTCGCGATGCTCGCATGTGCTCGAATTGGAGCGGCACACTCGGTGATCTTCGGTGGGTTCAGTTCCGACTCGATCCGTGAGCGCGTCGACGACGCCGGATCGACGGCGGTGATCACCTGCGACGGCTCGTGGCGCAGGGGAAAAGTGGTCCCTCTGAAGGCCAATGTCGATGCCTCCCTGGAGGGACAGAAAACGGTCAAACACGTGATCGTCGTCCGCCGCACGGAGAACGAGATCAACTGGGTCGAGGGGCGGGACAACTGGTACCACGACATCGTCTCCGGCGAGCCCCCCGAGTGCGAGCCAGAGGTGATGGATGCCGAGGACCTCCTCTTCATCCTCTACACCTCCGGAAGCACCGGCAAGCCCAAGGGCATCGCCCACACCTGTGGTGGCTACCTCACCGGGGTCTCGGCGACGACGCGAATGGTCTTCGACATCAAGGGTGATGATGTTTACTGGTGCACCGCCGATTGCGGCTGGGTCACCGGCCACAGTTACATCGTCTACGGCCCCCTCGCCAACGGCGCAACCAGCTTCATCTTCGAGGGAACGCCGGACTATCCCGAACGTGACCGCTGGTGGGAACTGATCGAGAAATACCGAGTGTCTATCCTGTACACGGCGCCAACGGCGATCCGGACCTTCATGAAATGGGGGGACTCCCTGCCAGCAGGCCACGACCTCTCATCCCTCAGACTCCTGGGAAGCGTCGGCGAGCCGATCAATCCTGAGGCGTGGATGTGGTATCAGGAGAAGATCGGCGGTGGACGCTGCCCCGTCGTCGATACCTGGTGGCAGACAGAGACCGGATCGATCATGATCACCCCACTGCCCGGGATCACCACCACCAAACCCGGTTCGGCGACCCACCCGTTTCCAGGAATCGAAGCCACTGTCGTCGATGAAGATGGCAACGAGGTCGGACGGGGGCACGGCGGCTTTCTCGTCGTCAAGAGGCCATGGCCAGCGATGCTCAGGAACATTCATGGCGACCCTGAGCGCTACAAGGAGGTCTACTGGAGCAAGTTTCCCGGCTTATACTTCCCCGGAGACGGCTGCAAGATCGATGACGACGGGTACCTGTGGCTTCTCGGGAGAGTCGACGATGTAATGCTGGTGTCGGGCCACAACATCTCAACAACCGAGGTGGAATCGGCCCTCGTCGATCATCCATCCGTCGCCGAATCTGCCGTGGTGGGAAGGGCCGACGACCGGACTGGCCAGGCGATTGCGGCTTTCGTGATTCTTCGCGGAGATATCGAGGGGAATGATGAGTTGATCTCCGAATTGCGCGGGCACGTCGCCGAGAAGATCGGGCCGATCGCGAAGCCTTCCTCGATCGTCTTCACCCCCGATCTTCCCAAGACACGCTCGGGCAAGATCATGCGACGCCTCCTGCGTGACATCTCGGAAAAGAGAAAACTGGGTGACGTGACGACGCTGGCGAACGCCGATGTCGTCGAGGCGATCCGGACCGGAGCATCCTCGCCCGCCAGCGACGAGTAACACCTTCCGCGCAAGAAGGAGAGCAGGGCCCTGAAGCCCTCTAGAAGTACTCGCGCTGGCAACGGGAGATCTTCTTCACCTCGGCGGCGATGGCGACCTGGAGCTGATCCGGGTCGAACCCCTGGGGTCCCCTGCCCCCGGCGTATGCGATCCTGCCATCCTTGCCAACGAGGTAGATGCGATCGGGATGGCCCTGGTAGGCGTGACTGGTCGCATCGTCCATCCCATCGATCACCGCTCTGAAGGGGAGGTCGAGAGCTGCCCGGCACTGGGTTGCTGCGCCGGCTCGCTCCAGGACACTGATGGGATCCTCCATCAGCGGCCCCTGAAGGTTGGGAACCCTGCTGTCGAGGGCATGAGCCTCCCGGATGTAGACGACCAGGAACTCGACCTGATCCTTGTAGAGGGCATGGATCTCCTTCAGCCGACCGGCTGAACGGCGAAAGGGAGGTCAGGTGTAACTGCCGAAGATGAGGGCGACCGGCTTCTCTCCCGAGAAACTCGATAGCCGCACCGTTGTCTCCATTCTATCGGAGAGGGGAAGTTCGAAATCGGGAGCGACCTCGCCGACAGGCGGCGCTCCAGCCCTCCCTCGTCTCGGCTCCCCACCGCCTCCGGGTGAAGTCCGTCCGCCGCCAAAGTTCCTGCCGCCAGCAGCGGACGATTCACCATCGACCTTGCCATCCCTGTCGCCGTCGGCCCGTTCGAACATCGGTTCGATCCGGGTGAGGGCAATCCGCCCATCTCCATCGCCGTCGAGGCGCAGGGCCATCATCTCGCCAAAACGCCCCGCTCCCGCGGCAGCCAACTTTTTCTGGAGATCACCGACCTCGATCGAGTCTCCTGCGGCGGCCATTTTCTTCATCGTCTCGTCCCATTCTTCTCGCAAGACAGATCCATCGCCGTCGCTGTCAGCGAGAGCCAGGACGATTCTCACCGTCCCACGGCCGAGGTTCCTTCCCCCTCGACGGTTTCTTCTCCCATCGCCACCCCTCTGTCCCCCTCGGTCAGCGCGACTCCTCGCCCACTGCTGGATTTCATCCCTCGAGAGGGTGCCGTTTCCATCGAGGTCGTAGCTGGAGAAACTACCTTCGTTCCTCCCGTACTCCTCCAGCGTCACCAGGCCGTCGCCATCCCGGTCGTACTTCTTCAGGACCTGCCACACTTCGGCTCCCCTATCCCTCCCTTCCTGACCGATGAGGGACTGACAGGGGATGAGGATGACAGACAGGAGTAGCAACAGTTTCAGATG
>DQQH01000245.1 GCA_015664425.1 Planctomycetota bacterium | reverse complement strand
TCGAGCTCCAGCGACTCGTCGTGCGCGAACCGCAGACCGCCGAAGCGGTCGAGGCACGGCTGCGCATCATCGAACTGCTCCGTGAGACGGGACAGCTGACCGAGGCTCGCGAAGAGACCGCCCTGCTTGTCGAGGAACACGGTGACAGGCCCTTGCTCCTGACCCGAAACGGCACGCAATTGCAGTGGACCGTCAGGGACCGGGCAGAGGAACTGATCGCCGAGATCGAGTCCCTCGCCGAGCGAGCAGCCCCCCCACGCATCGGCCTTCCACAGGAGCAGGTGTGGCGCAACAGGATAGAGATCGGCCACCAGCGATCGCTGCACGTGATCCCCCTCGAAACCAAGATGGGCGCTCCCGACCAGCGCTATCTCACCCTCTCCCACGACTCGGTGGAACTGCGGGACGGTAGCACCGGAATCCTCATCTGGCGCACGGTGCTCCCCCGAAACACCAACCGATCGGCAGAGGGATTCCTGCTCCAGCGGCGGGAGAGCCTCGAGACCCCCCTCGCCATCGACGTCGACGCCGTCGTCGTCACCGACCGTTACGACCTGTGGCGGCTGTCGATGGTCGATGGTTCGGTCAAATGGCAGTTGTCGCTCCCGCCCGAGGTCTTCGAGGATGGCCCAGGAACCACCCCCGTCGCCATCGAGCGCAGTACTTCCGGAGATGGAAAGTTGATTCTCCTCGGCAATGACGACGTCCTCCACGCCTACGACATCGTCAGCGGCGAGTTTCTCTGGCAGGTCCCCGTCCCCGGTCCCCTGGTGGCCGACCCCGAGTTCTTCGAGGGCAAGATCCTTCTCGGATATGCACTCCCCGAGCGGGTCGAGATCCGCTCCAGCGACGATGGGTCGCTTCTCCAGCAGCTGGATTTCGGCTCATCCAGAGGACCGCTGGCAGATGGGCCATGGTTCTCGGGCGGAGATATCATCATCCCCTTCGAGAAGGGCGAGCTGCACAGGGTCACCTCCAGTGGCGATACGGTGTGGGAGATCCCGATGCCCCACATCATCTCCAGGGTCCACCGCGGCGAAGGCCTGCCATGGCTGGTGGTCGAACTCTACTGGTCACGGGAGCGCCCCACCCTGCTCGGAATTTCCGAGGAGAGTGGACGAATCCTGTGGAAACGAACCCTTCATTCCGACAGCCGCAGGCTGCAACAGATTCTTCCCACAAAGAGTGAAATTTACATCGTCGATGGGAATTTCCGGGAACGCCATGTGACCTGTCTCGACGTTCCTTCCGGCTACCAGCAGGAAGAAGTGAACGAGGAACTCACCGTCGCCGAACTGCCGATCCGGTGGACCACTTCCCTCACCTCGGGTTTCGACATCGCTAACCTGCGCCCCTACCGCGACTGGCTCTTCGTCGAGGACCGTTTCCGCTGTCAGTTGACGCTCCTCTCACGAGAAACAGGGGACCGGCTCCTGGCCCGTCAGGGATTCTCGGCTGTCGAGGATTTCCTCGAAGGTCGGCGACGCCTCTTCTTCGGCGGGTTAATAGGCGAGACTCTCTGCCTCATCACCGCTCGCGGTGCCCTCGGGTTGCGCCCTCCGGATCCTGTCGCCCGGGAAAAACAGATCGTCGAATTGCTCCTGTCCATCGATCCTGCCAGCAGCGGATCACTCGCCGATCCCGTTTCCGATGCCCGCAGGCTCTACCGATCGGGGGAGGTGGAGGCAGCGATCATGACCCTCGAGGAACCCCTGGAGGAACCACGACTGCTGCCATCGAGCCGCAGGGGCCTGCACAGAATCCTCGAAGGCTTGTCGGAGGAAGCGGGCGATACCCGCTTCCCGAAGCTCTCCGTCCCGCGTCTCTCTCAGATTCCGCGCATCGATGGCTCTCTCGACGAGCCGTGGAACGCCAGCAAGGCGATCCCCTTCCGCAGTGCCCGCCATTTTCGTGCGATCCAGGGGTCCCGGGAGGATCTCGCCAGCTGGCGCGGCTGGCAGGACCTCTCTGCCATCCTGTTCACTGGCTGGAGCGACGAGGGATTTCACATAGCTCTCGATGTCCACGACGACCGCACCCATCCCTACGACGGCGATGCTCCGCGCTGGCGGGGTGACTGCCTCCTTCTCGCCTTCGACCTTCTCGGAGATGGGGGCACGCGAGCGGGATCCGATGATCAGTTGCTGACGCTGGCGCTCACCGTTCCTCCTCCTCAAGTTCCTGACCCGGAAGTGGAGGAGGGCGAGGAACCGGCCGATGGAGGGGAGGCCCCCGAGGAACCGGAGGATGATGTCGAAGGCCGGTTCCAGGTGAAGCGCAAGAGCGATGGCAGCGGCGTCATCTATGAAGGCACCATCCCCTGGCAGACCTTCATGGATGCCCGACAGCAGAGCGATCTACCCTTTCCCGGTCTCGAATTCGGGTTGAATCTGGTCCTTACCGACGACGACAACGGACAGGGTGCAACTTCCTACATGAGCACCACCACCGGACAGGTCCTCCACCAGGACCCGCGCCGGATCTGGGACGTCTTCATTCCCGACCGCTTCGTGAGGGTGAGAATCGAGCGATGAGGCTGTGGCCGCTCTTGCTCATCCCTCTTCTCGGTGGCTGCGTCTCGACCATCGATGGCGCCCGGGGGTTCCCTCCCTTCTACGAGGAAATCCACTTCGAGGCCCCCGACGGCAGCCAGCGGTTTCGATGGACCGTGGGACCCCTCCTCTCCCGCGAGGAGGGAGAGAACTTCTCCGAGACCCGCATCCTGTGGCCATTCATTCTCCACCGGAAGGAAGAGGATATCGAACGCAGCTGGCTCCTTCCCATCTATCACGACCTCACCTACCGTCATCGAGATGGCAGGATCGACAGGGATGGGTTCATCCTGCCCTTCTACTTCTACGGAGAGGATCCGGTCGAGGGAGACTACGAACTCTTCTTTCCCATCGGCGGGACGCTCAAGGGGATCTTCGGCAAGGACCGCATCGACATCACCCTGTTCCCCCTCTACACCCGTCTGGTCGATCGTGACCAAGTCTCTACACATTGGTTCTTCCCCTTCTACAACCGCAGTGATGGCCCGCTGATCCAGGGATCTCGATTGTGGCCGTTGTGGTCGAACTACCGCGGCTTCACCGTCGACGGGAGACCGCGCTTCGAACACACCTCGATCCTCTGGCCCTTCTACCATCGCCAGCGCAACCGTCTCGACAGCGATAATCCCGAAGAGGTGTGGTGGCTCTGGCCGCTCTACGGCGAGGTGAAGAGCGAGGACCGGATCGAGAGAAGCATCCTCTGGCCGCTGTGGACCGAGGAGAAGTCGGGAGATTCCAGGCGCTGGAGTCTCTTCCCCTTCACCTTCGCTCACGATGGAGATGAGTGGGTCCAGTACGACTTCTGGCCCCTCTACGGCCACAAGAAGAGGGCCCACGTCTCGCGGACCTTCGTGTTGTGGCCGCTGGTCGGCTGGGAGACGATCAGCGCGGGATCGAGAGAAGTCGAGTCGCGCTGGCTGATCCCCCTCTACCACCACATCCGGAGTACCGAACTCGAATCGGGCAAGGTCGATGCGATGACACGCTTCTGGCCGCTGTGGCGCTGGCGGTCGAGAGCCGATGGAAGCCGCTCCCTGACGATCCTCGACCTCTCCCCCATCATCGACGAAAAGGGTTTCGAGCAGTCCTATCAGCGGACCTACCAGATCGCCCGCTGGCACGGTCACAAGGAGGGCGGCTGGGCCTTCGAACTCCTGTGGGGACTGCTGAGCGCAGAGAAGAACCAGCACGGCACCGGCTTCTCCCTCCTGGGAGGTCTGATCTCCACCGAACCGGCCGATGACTCCGCAGGAGGTGACAGGCGCTGGCGATTGCTTTACATTCCCCTCACGAAGTAGCGCCGCGCCCGCGTCCAGTCGCCGAGGTGCGATGGGGCATCCTGGGGAACCGCGCCGGCCCAGCGACGGGCCGAGCCGGGGGATGGAGTGGCATGGTTGGCTGGATCCGGGAGTTTGGGGCCTTCTTGAGGAGGACATCGACGACCGCCGGCTTCGGCTTGATGCTGATCTGGCGCACCGCCCTGGTCCTCCCTCATGCCTTGGCTCCGAGGCGCTTTCGCAACATCCTCGATCTCATCTTCATCTACGCCATCGGCGCCCTGCCGGTGACTCTGGTCGTCTCTGTTTTCACCGGCATGATCCTCGCCCTCAACACCGGACTCTCTCTCAAGGATTTCGGCCAGGAGCAGATGATCGGCCGCATCGTCGCCGTCTCTCTCGTAAGGGAGATGGGCCCCTTCATGACCGCACTCATCCTCGCTGCCAGCGTCGGTAGCGGCGTTGCAGCGGAGATCGGGACGATGAAGATCTCCGAGGAGATCGACGCCCTCGAGATCATGTCCATCTCTCCCATCAAGTTCCTCGTCCTACCGCGGATGGTCGCCCTGACCCTCGTCTGCCCGCTGATGACCCTCTTCGCCGGGGTCGTCGGGATCCTCGGAGGCATCCTGGTCAGCGAGTTTCAACTCGGAGTCAACTGGGTCACCTTCAAAAATGACGCTCTACTGCACCTTCAGAAGAAGGACGTTTACACCGGTCTGCTCAAGTCCTTCATCTTTGGACTCACCATCGCCACAGTCGGTTGTACACAGGGTTTGATCACCCGTGGAGGCGCCACCGGGGTCGGGTCCTCGACCCGAAGATCGGTTGTCGTCACCTTTCTACTCGTCATCATCATCGGCTACTACGTGACCTGGATGTTCTTCTCATGATCAAGTTGCAAAACGTCCACAAACGCCTCGGCGGTCGCGCTGTTCTCGCTGGTTTCGACCTCGATATAGGTCGCGGAGAAACCCTGGTCCTCCTCGGACGCAGTGGCACCGGCAAGAGCGTTACGTTGCGCCACATCGTCGGACTGATGCAGCCAGACCAGGGTCACATCGAGGTACTCGGCTCCGATATCAGCACCCTAAAGGGTCGCGAGTTGATGAAACACCGGCGGCGGATCGGCTACCTCTTCCAGGACGGAGCTCTGCTCAACTGGTTGAACCTCGGCGACAACGTCGCCCTTCCCCTGCGCGAAAACATGCTCTGCTCTGCCAGCGAGATCGAGGACAGGGTGTTCAAGGTTCTTTCCCAGGTCGAGCTGGAACAGCACGCCGACAAGCTGCCGTCGGAGATTTCTGGAGGGATGCGCAAGCGAGCGGGGCTGGCAAGAGCTCTCGTCTGCAACCCCGAGATCGTCCTCTACGACGAACCGACCTCCGGCCTCGACCCCATCTCCTCGAGCCTCATCAACCGGCTGATCGACGATCTCAAGAGCTCGACCCAGATCACACAGGTTGTGGTCACCCACGACATGGCCTCTGCGTTCGAAATCGGTGACAGGATCGCCCTGCTCCACGAAGGTAAGGTCAGGGCACTGGGTACCGCCGATGAGGTCCGCAATAGCAGCGATCCGGCTGTGAGCCAGTTCATTCACGGTAGAATCGAGGGCCCCCTCGCACGGGAGCCGCTTCCGGAACCCCAACCGGAAACGGAAACCGACGAGGGTTCCGACCCGCAGCAGAAGGAGAATATCCAATGACCCGGGATTTCATCGTCGGCGTCCTGTTCCTCGCCGCCATCTTCATTCTCGGCGCGATCACCATCCTCGTTCGCGGGGTCCCCTTTGGAGGGCAGGAACACAATCTCGTCGTTCATTTCGATAACGTCGCCGGATTGAACACCGGGGACACCGTCAGGATCAGGGGATACAAGAGTGGTGAGGTAACCGAAATCAAGCTCGACGATCAGAGCGGCAGCGTCGTCGTCAATCTGCGTCTCTACGTCGAGGGGAGCCCCAGAATCGGTTACCTGTTCCAGGTCCAGCAGGTCAGCATGCTGGGGGGCACTTTTGTCGCCTATACCAAGGGGAGCGGGGATCTGATTCCAGCTTCCGAAACGCTCCGGGGAGAATCAGGTGGGGACCTCTTCTCATCGGTCGGCGACCTGCTCAGCGATAACAGGGACAATGTCACCTACGCCCTCGAGCACCTCGCTAGCCTCCTCATCAAGATGGACACCGGGGAGGGGCTCGTCAGCGACATCTTCAACGACCCGCAGATCGGCGAAAATTTTGCCCAGACCTTCGCCGACCTGCGAATATTCGCCGACGATCTCGCCAGGGGAGAGGGCCTGGCTGGAGCGTTGTTCAGTGACGAGAACCTGAAAGCCGAGTTCAAGAAAATCCTCCTGGATGTAGGGCATCAGTTGGATGACATCCGTGCGGGAAGAGGTACCGTCGGGATGGTCTTCAACGACGAAGAGTTCAGATCCAAAGT
>DQQH01000148.1 GCA_015664425.1 Planctomycetota bacterium | reverse complement strand
TTGACCATAGAAAATCCCATCAGTGAGTTCAACGCGCGCAGGGAAGTCACCGAGGTACTGATCTCGCTGTTGACGATGTCTCCCGCGCTCCAACTCCCATCACCAAAGATGATGTTGTCTGCGAGCGTCGAAGAAGCACTTGAACTCAGATCGAGAAGGCTCGCCTCGACCGTCATGACTCCGAGGTTGGTCTTGAGTCCGTAGACCCAGACTGCGTCCTCACCTCCGATGGATAGGGTGTCCGCCAGGTCGATCTGACTGGCGCCAGCACCGGACTGGAGCGCTCCACCAGGCTCTGCGTTCCAGTACTCCACCTCCAGAACGCTGAAGGTTCCACTGGAGAGGGCGCCGCAGCCGCTGAAGAGGAATACCGCCAACGAGCAACCGATGACTGGCAAGATCGTGGCCCAAGACCTGAACTCCGACATCGATACCACCTCTCTCTGGCAAGGACTTGGGCCAGAGGATAGCGGCAGTTCCCCGAGAACGCCAATGGCGCGCTTGCCTGAGGAGAACGAATCCTGGAGACTTCCTGTGGGCAAGTGGCGGAACTGGCAGACGCGAGGGACTTAAAATCCCTTCTCCTTAGGGAGGTCCGGGTTCGAACCCCGGCTTGCCCAGCATTTCTCCCCGCAGCGATTCCTCCCAGAAATCGAATCTCACTTCCCTACCGTCCCCGAAGCCTCGGGAACGACAGAGGCGAGAAAATCTTCCTGGAACTCCTCCGGACGGAGCCCGGTTACCATGACGAGGCAGTAACCATCTCTGGGATTGCAGAGAACCGAGTAGTTTTTCCCCCGCTTGCAGATGCAGAGAGTCGGCTTCTGCTCGCAACCCATCGGCACCACGAAAACCGTGAAGGGATCTCCCTTCAGGCGATAGAAGGCCTTGCCGACCTTGATTCCGCAGCACTCCAGGAAGGTGACGCCAAGAAGTGCAGCGCTGCCTTCGGGGAATTCAGGAAGAACGACATCGATGCCGAGTTTCTCCTTGATGGTGGCAGCCGCCCCGCTACTGGTATCGCAGAGAAATTGAGGGAGTTCTCCCTCCATGACGGTGCGGAGATGTGAATCGAAGACTTCTTCGGCAACCTGAGCATGCAGTTCATCCGGAGCGATCAGGCCTGGAAGAAAGGGGAGAAGGAAGAGAGCGAGGAGGATGGCAGCAGCGAGCAACCATCGCGAACCGACGCTGGTCGATTTCTGCCCCCGTTGACGGTGGGCATCGATCGCCAGGGACTGGCGAACCCTGTCTTCCAGATCGGGGGGAAGATTGACCCTCCGCGCCTTCGTCTGGATCAGCGCCTTGATCTTCTCGATCGCCGAAGCGGTGTCAGCACAATCAACGCAATCGTCGATGTGTCGGTGAATGTCAGCGGCGAGGATGGGATCCAGTTCGCCGTCCACCCACTCATGAAGACGATCTCTGATATCTCGGCATTCGTTCATCGGCCACGCTCCCGTGATTCACTTCCGTATCCCAGGTCGCGAGCATACTCCTCGAGTTTCTCGCGCAGGATCGCCCTCCCACGTGAGATCCGGGATCTTACCGTGCCTGCCGGTACATCCAGGATCTCTGCAATTTCATCATAACGAAAGCCCTCGAGGTCACAGAGCAGCAAGGCGCTCCTGTATTCCTCCGGCAACTCACCAAGGTAACGATTCACCTCATCACCAAACAGATCGAGGAAGGTTCTCTCATTCTCGATTCCATTCTGTTCGAACACCGCGGTTTCCCGCTCTGGCGGGAATGAGGCCAGGTTTTCGACCGCAGAACCATGACAGGGTCTGCGTCTCTTCTGACGGAATCGATCGATAAATCGGTTCTTGCAGATCCGAAAGAGCCAGGCCTTGACGTTGCTCTCGGGTCTGAGGCGACCAAAAGCACGAAATGCCAGCAGAAAAGTGTCCTGTGAAAGGTCTTCTGCCTCGGCTCGATTGCGCGAGAGGCTGAGAGCGAAACGGAAGATATCGTCGAGATGAGGAAGAGCCAACTCCTCGAAAAGTTCGCGGTCAATCTCGGAATATCCGCCGTTCAAAGACCCTCCTGGAGTCACCTGGAAACGATCAGAAACCAGTTTCAGTGCAGCAATCTCACGGAAAGAGAGCCCTCAACGGATCACCGGGAACTTCCCGGGGTAGGGCGACCCTTCGCTGGCTTCAACGCCCCCCAAGCCCCCATCGTTCCCGAAATCTACCGTTGTGCCCACCAGAAGGGCCGCACGCGGATCCAGGCGGCCGATGGCAGCCTTCACCATCCCCAGGAAGGCGGCAGGATCGCTCCCCTGGGCCCCCCACAGGCGATCGAGGAGTTCCTCATCGGCGCCGTAGAGGTGGCCCAGGAGCACCCGGGGAACGCTCCAGCCGCTGTCGGCGAGACGATCGCCATCGACAAGCTCGAAGGAGGTCTCCCGCAGTCGAATTCTCAGGGCCTCGATCACCCCTCTGGCTGTTTCCCCGGTCTCATCGAGGGTGCCTTCGCGATGAGCGGCCTTCAGTTCACTGCGTGCAAGCGCAAGAAATGAGCGCAACTTTCCCCTGTCTCTCAGCCTTGCCTCGAGATCCAGCAGTTGAGTCCCCTTGTCTCCGAAGCGGGTCGCGAGCCAGAGTCTCGACAGCCGTTCTCCGAGGAAAGTAGCAACGCTCTCGGAAAGACGCGCATCCCCTGGAAAGTAGCAACTGCGGTGAACCAACTCGTGCAAGACCACCTCGGCGAACTCACCCGCAGGGGCGTCGAGCTGGATCGGCATCAGTGGATCGGAGAACCAACCGAGGGTGCTGAAGGCAGGCACCGGAAGCACCGCCACGTCGAACCCGCGACGGCGCATCTCCTGCGCTTCCATTTCTGCGCCTTCCTCTCTGAACCAGCCCTTGTAGGGCACGCTACCGACGAGAGGAAAGTGCCAGCGAAAGAGCTCGATCTCACCGGGTTTGACCGCCACCACGACCCAGGTTACCGGGCCCTCGTGATCGGCGACGGTGCGGTAAGAGTCCCCCACATCGAGCCCCACATCGCCAGCGAAGGCGAGGAGACCAGCGAGTTCCCTCAGGTTTTCGATACGTCCAGAGGGCTGGGAAGGATCGGAGCGGACCTCCTCCACCGGCCGGGCAGCGGCGAGCAAGCGCACCTCCCCTGCCGCCTGGGAGATCAGGTAACTGCCGTGGCAACCACAAGCGAGCACCGGCAAGATCGCCAGCAACATAAACAATGAAAAAAAGGCCCGGCCTGGAGGTCTCGAACCTCGAAGCCGGGCCCTGTGGCCAGTATTCACTCCAGCGCCTAGCGCAGGCCGACGCCGAGGCGACGGAGTTCCCCGCTGAGAGCACGAGCGTGGCGTTTTGCCTGCATCGAGGCTTCAGCGAGGCGGGAGAATTCCTTCTCGATCTCACGGTAGAGGCGGTAGGACTGGAGGAGCTTCCTCTCCTCGTGCATCTGTCCCGCCTCGGCGAGAAGGTTGTGGGCGATTTCCTCGATCTCATTGAGATCGTTCGTCACCAGGCGCTCGACATGTCCACCGAGAGCTTCAGGTTTGCGACCGAGGCGCTCGTAGATCCTCAACGCATCATTGAAGCGATCCTCATCGACCAGTTTCTGGGCCTTCGTCCTCTGGGCGAGTTGGCTCGACTTGAGGCGGACACGGAGGTCGCTGAGACGAACGGAACTGGAGATCACCCGCAGGAATTTCTTCGGATCGACACACAACTGCTGCTTGTGGAGCAGGCCCCCCTCGGCGTCGAGGAGGAGCAGCGCAGGCTTGTCACTTCGCAGATCGAACTGCTCGAGTAGACCCTTCTCCTTGACGGTACGGCTCTCGATCTTGTAACAAGCGAACCTGGCAAAGGCCCGCACCGTCGGCTGGTAGCGGAAGAGCGCTCGCTCGAAATTGGCAGCGCAGCAGTTTTCGTTCATGTCGGAACGGTAGAGGTAGATGAGAACGGGGCGCATCGACCCCTCTTCGCGCTGGAGCGCATGTCCGAGTGTTCCGCCGCGGATCCACTCGAGGATTTCGTTCTCCCCGGGGTTGTAGGGGGAAGCGCCGCCGCGTCCCGCCCCTGTTGCTCCAGTCATCGAACCGCTGCCGCCGGCAGCGGAGGAGGGACCGCATCACTGCCCGTGGAGGCTCCAGGGAGCGAGGAGAACGAGGAGGAGGGCTGCACTCAGCGTCCGGAGGGTCTTCATCGTTTGGTTCTCTCCATCCCGAGAATCGACAGCAGAGGACGATTCTCTGCACCTCGTGAGGGTACATTGAGAAGCCAGCAGGGTCGAGGGTCTGCCTGATTGGCCGGAAATCCTGCCAGATGTCCCCCAACTGGCAATCGGCCAACAACTTGCCTGACTGCGGGGCCACCACTATCTTTGTGAGTGGGTCTCATCGGGTCACAATCTGTGTCGTGGGAAATGAGAGTCGCCCAGTCTTGAATTCAACTCCTCGACCGACAGGAGGGTCATGATGCGTATCCTGCAGAGCACGCTGCTTGCGTTCTGCCTCTCTTCCAGCGTCGCTTCTGGCCAGACCGTTCACGAAGTGATGGTCGGCCAAGCGGGTGCTAATTTTTCTCCTTCGACGGTCAATATCGAGATCGGCGACACCGTCCGCTGGGTCTGGGTTGGCATCGGCCACAACGTCGTCTCGGGAACGTTCTGTGTCTCCGATGGCCTCTTCACATCGGGAACGGCCGCCGGGACCACCGTCGGCACGATCTTCGAATTCATCTTCGATGATGCCTTCGTCAGCACCAATCCTGTAGCAGGCGGCAATTACAGCTACTTCTGTGCACCCCACTGCGCCCTGTTCAACATGGTAGGCAGCGTCGTCGTCAACGTGCCGCCACCGCCGCCGAATGCAGACTTCTCCGCATTCCCGACCAGCGGGGACTTCCCCTTGACCGTCGACTTCGAAAACGACTCGAGCGGCACCATCGACAGCCACTCCTGGGATTTCGGCGACAGCAACACCTCCACCGAGGTCAATCCGTCATACACCTACCTTTCACCGGGCATCTTCACCGTCTCCTTGACGGTGACCAACGTCTCTGGCAGCGACACGATGACATGCATCGATTGCATCACCGTCACCGACCCATCGCCGCCCCCGACCAACACCACCCATGAGGTGATGGTCGGCTCCGGCGGAGGACTCTTCGTCTTCGATCCCGACACCGTGACCGTCGCTGTCGACGACATCGTCCGCTGGGTGTGGCAGGATCCGTTCCACAACGTCGCTTCGGGAACCGTCGACCCAGGCAACGGCACCATCGACCTCGATGGAGCCTTCGATTCGGGATCTCCGGCAGGCACCGGCCCCGGCACCATCTTCGAGGTCACCTTCGACGACGCTTTCCTCGCCGCCAATCCCCGTCCTGACAACACCTACCCGTACCTCTGCACCCCCCACGCGACCCTCGGAATGCTCGGTACGGTGATCGTCGACGTTGATGGACCCGACTACATCCGCGGCGACTGCAACGGCGACGGGGGATTCGACATCTCCGATCCCATCACCTCACTGGGCGGCCTATTCTCGGGTGGGTTGATCAACTGCAGAGACGCATGCGACTGCAATGACGACGGCGGCTTCGACATCTCCGATGCCATCACCGCCCTCGCCAACCTCTTCTCGGGGGGAGCGCCTCCGCCCGACCCATTCCCCGGCTGCGGCCCGGACCCAACCGCCGACACCCTCGATTGCATCCTCTACACCGCCTGTCTCTGAGGAGTGAAGAAGAACTTGAATCACAAGAAGCCCGCCGGCGCTCTGGCGCCGGCGGGCTTCTTCGTCATCGACCGGGAATGCTCTGAAAAGCCTGAAAACTCTGGTCTCAAGAAAATCAGACGCGTGCCCTGAGGATTCTGCGCAGCGATCGCAGGGCGATTCGATCTTCCAGCTGGGGGCAGTAGGTCAGACAGATCTGCTGGATCTCCGACGGCCGTACCGGTTGAGGATCGAAGAGATCGACCGGCAAGGGAACCCCGGCGAGGTCGTGACTGACATCGATCTCGCGCAAACCAAGGGTATGGACGCGCACCTCCTCCAGCTGGTCGCTGACCACCTTCACATCGAGGACACGACTGACCGCCCCGATCCGTTCCCCAGGCGCAACCGGGTGGACGTGGTGGCTGCGCTCGAGGCGTTCATCGAGAACCGGTCGCAGTTCTCGCTCACTGGTGGAATGAACCAGCGCCTGAACAAATCCACCGCAGACGATCAGTCCATCGTGACCGAAGTGCATCGTGTCGAAGTGAATCGGATGGGTGTTGCGGTAGAGGGTCGTCAGCAACAGGTTCTCGCTGATGCCCAGGGGCCTCACCGGCGGATGGAGAATCACTTCCCCCACTTCGAGGGGGGCACGGGGACTTCGAGGTGGCTCGCTGCACGCCTCGATGAGAGAACGGTGCGTCTCCTCTGGACTGCACTCGAAGAGTTTGCTCTTCACGGGGTCGACCTCTGCCGGCATCGAAGAGGCACCGTCGGGAAGCGGATCGTAGTAAGAGTCCTTGGTCAGCCTGAAAGCCCGTTCGCCACGCTGATTGACGAGGATGTGTGTGGTCCGGATGACGCAAGCATCGCCTCTCGAAGTGTTGTGGAGCGAATCGACCCGAACGTAACCTCGAAAGGTGTCGCCGACGCCAGCCGGCGCTTCCTGGATGGCATTTTCGAGGCCGAGGTGCAGCCTGCACGTCTCGCTGAAGGGCTCGACCGCCAGACAGAGGGTCAGGTTGAGGAGCATGCCGTAGGGAAGCGCCGCCCCGGCGAGGCCCCACGCCCTGGCGTGCTCGACACTGGAGTGGATCCGGCTCGATGAAGGGAAGGAAGCCTGCCACAGGGCTCGCCAGCCGTCATCGACGGTGATCTCCACCGGGCACTCGATGATCTGTCCGACCCGGGCGCTGGCGAGGTCGTAACCATAGGTCGCAGAGCGCCCCACCCGGGTCTCGATCTCCGGTGGAGATTTCTCCGAGACCCCCGCCTCGCGCAGCGTCGCCTCGGCAATCGCCAGCATCGGCGGTCCGACCACCTTGCCCTCGAAGACAGCGACTCCCGTCGATGAACGCACCGCCGAGACCAGCTGTCGCGCCCGCTGAACTTCACCGGCACTGGGAGAAAAGACCTTGCTGGCGATGGGCCCGTGGTCGGGATGGATGATGAAGATGCCGTTGAAGCCGATGCCCTTCATCTTCTCGCACTCCCTGACCAATCCTCTCCGGTCAGTCAGATCGAGGTATGGGCTGGCGATGGCAGGCACACCGATGGAGTGAGCGGCCAGCACCACCGCCGATCGGGCAGGAGCGAGGTTCTCGTCGATATTCTCGCCTCCGGTATCGGAGAGGTAATCCCACTGGCCGAAGCTGAGCGCCCGGATGCGAGGGCTGGAATTGGCGATGGTGGAGGAATTGAGGATTGCGGCAGAACGCTCGAGGAGAGGGATGAAGCCGATTTTCCCCTCCTCGACACCATTGGCGGCTTCCCACCTGGTGACCTCGGCATCGAAGTGCTCGACGTCATCGGCGCTGAGAAGCATCGGCAGCAGCAGGCAGTCGATATCGGGGTGCAAGCACTGCTCGAGATCTGCGGCCGATTCCTCCGGCTGATCGAGCCCGTTGATGCGGACGACGAGGTGCTTCTCGCTGAAGACTCCATCGTCGAGAAGGCGGCGCAGCCGTTTTCGCATCTGCGACTTCAGAGCCGGAGCCACCGAGTCTTCGAGATCGAAGATCAACCAGGGGGTCGTCTGATCGGCGATCCGGTCGCGGTCGAGTTTCGCCCGCAGGAAGATGAGGGCATGGAAAGGAGGTGGATCGGTGTTCACGCTCGCCCTTACCCCTTCCGATTTTCCTCGGGTTTGCCCATTTCGCCAGGCTCCAAAGCCAGCCGGGGTCTCCGCCTGAAGTGGTGGCCCCGGGAGCACTCCAGGAGCGCGGTTCATCGGTTTCAGGCCACAGAAGGTACACTAATCCGACGGTGAGAGAGGTGCCACGATGAATCGCAAACATCGCATCCAGTCCCTCGGCGCCGCTTTCTTCCTCTGGCTTCTCCTCCACCAGTTGCTCCTCGGCCTCGAGTTGCCGGGGCACTTCCTCGGCCTGCCCGCCGCCGTCCTTCTCGAGTCGGGGTGGGTTCTCGGTGGCGTCGCCATCGTCCTTTGCCTGCGCAGTGTGTTGCGCCAGAGAGCCGTCGAGGTGGAGGAGCGACGTTGATGATCGCCGTCACCCTCGGGCTCTACCTCACCATCCTGGTGACCATCGGAATCGCCAGCGGGCGCAAGGGCAGCGGCAGCGCCGAGGATTACTTTCTCGCCGGCCGCTCCCTCGGGAGCCTGGTCCTCTTCATGGCCCTCTTCGGCACCAACGTCACCGCCTTTGCCCTCCTTGGTCTGCCCGGTAAGGCCTACCACTCAGGGGTCGGTGTCTTCGGGTTCTTCGGGGCGAACGCAGCGGTCTTCGGTCCCCTCGTCTTCATCATCTTCGGCTATCCCATCTGGCGATTTGGAAAACTCCATGGCTTTCTGACGCCGACCCAGATGTTCTCGGCACGCTGGGCCTCCGCTGCCACCGGCAAGGTGGTGCTGGTGCTGATGCTTCTCTACACCATCCCCTACATCGTCATCGGCATCATGGGCGGTGGAATTGCCATCGACAAGCTCACCGACGGCGCTCTCGACTACTCGACGGCAACGGCGGTGGTGGCGGCGGCGACCGTCTTCTACACCACCCTCGGCGGCATGCGCGGAACCGCCTGGACCAACGTCTTCCAGGCCTCCGTATTTCTCATCTTCCTGGTCGTCGCAGCGATCGGCATCGCCCTCCACCACGGCGGAAGCACTGCCATCGGTGAGCGAATCGCCAGCGAGAAACCCTTGCTCCTCGTCGAGAATTTTCCACCGGGGATGTGGGCGACCGCCTTCCTCGTCGGGCCGGTGAGCGTGATCGCCTTCCCCCACATGTTCCTGCGGATCCTCGCCGCTCGCGACAGCAGGGCCTTCGACCGCACCGTTTCCATCTATCCCATCGCTCTGCTCCTGCTCTTCATCCCGGTGACGCTGATCGGTCTGTGGGGGGCGGTGCTCATCCCAGATCTGGTGGGCAAGGCATCCGATGGCATCCTGCCGCAACTGGTCGCGACCTCACTCCCCGAGTGGCTGTCGGCGGTAGGACTGGCTGCCATCCTGGCGGCGGTGATGTCGAGCCTCGATGGCCAGATGCTGGCCCTCTCCACACTCTTCACCGTCGATCTTCTCGGCGACCGGGGTGATCCCAGGCGTCAGGGCAGGATCACCATCGTCGCACTGGCGCTGGTCGCCTGGCTGATCGCCCTCGAGCGGCCCGAGGCAATCTTCGGCATCTCGCAGTTCGCCTTCAGCGGCTACACCCTCATCGTGCCGGTGCTGGCAGCCGCCTTCTTCTGGCCAGGAAGCAGCGCCGCCGGTGTCATCGTCGGCAGCCTCGCCGGTCACGGGTTGCTGGCGATCGATGCCCTCCTCGCCTTCCAGGGATCGCTGAGCCTGAAGGCACTCGGCGTGATGCCGGTGCTTCCCTGTCTCATCGTCGAGGTGGCGGTGATGGTGGGGGTCTCGAACTTCACCGGTAAACCGCCGGAGGCGGCCCGCGCCGCCTTCTCGGACCCCTTCGGCCCCCCCCCCTGGCGACTAGGGGGTGTGCGAACGCCGTGATAAGATGATCGCCGAAGGAGGTTGTGTGATCGCCCGCCGTCTCACCCTGACCCTGACGCTGTTACTGCTGGCCACGGTCCCCGCCGCCGCCGGTGAGCGAGCCACTCATGGTCTGGTGCTGTCGGGGATCAACGTCGTCGGCGGCGAGCTGGGCGCGGCGGCGCTCCTCATCGATCCCCTTCTGGCACAGCAGGTGCAGGCAGGGGATGGTCGATTCCTTCTCGAGATCCGCCTCCTCGACGACCCTCTCGTCCAGAATGATCCCGAAATCGAGGTCGCTGCCTTCCCCGGCTTCGATCTCGATGGCGATCCCAGCGACGATTTCGATGGCGATGAGACCTTCGAGGTCGACCCCCTCGGGCTCAACCCCGACGGCACCCCCCTGACCATCTTCACCTCTGGAGACATCGTCGCTGGCACCCTCACCGCCGGGCCTGCCACCCTCGACCTGG
The DNA here is from genome assembly GCA_015664425.1 of Planctomycetota bacterium. Classification (GTDB taxonomy): domain Bacteria; phylum Planctomycetota; class UBA8108; order UBA1146; family UBA1146; genus DTRS01. The sequence goes on along the minus strand of DQQH01000148.1, from coordinate 507 downwards.
GCAACGGCGTCTCCTTCCCCGATGCGATGCTGGAGGGCACCGTCGAATCGGGGGGCGGCTCCTTCGTCACCAACGGCATCGAGACGGCGATCCCGGCGGCGGTCTTCGACGCCATCCCCGCCCCGCCCCCCTTCGATGCCTTCCCCTTCAACTTCACGACCCTCACCGAGGTCCTGGCCTTCTTCAACATCAACCCCGACGTCGATCTCGACGGCGACGGCACCTTCGATGCCTTCTCGGTCGAGTTCGCCCTCGCCTTCGTCTCCTGTCAGATCGTCTACCCGACCCTCGAGGTGACCTTCCGCCGCGGCGACAGCAATGGCGATGGGATGATCGACATCGCCGATCCCGTCGGCTTGCTCCAGCACCTCTTCACCGGCGGTGCGGCGCCGATTTGCCTCGATTCGGGAGATTCCGACGACAATGGCAGCGTCGACATCGCCGACGCGGTTCTCCTCCTCAGCCACCTCTTCATCGACGGCGTGCCCCCCGCCGCCCCCTGGCCCG
>DQQH01000223.1 GCA_015664425.1 Planctomycetota bacterium | reverse complement strand
CGTGCTCTGACCCTGTCGGGGGAACTGCTCGCCTCATCGAGAGAGAGGGGTCCCGATGACCTCAGCAGAATCCGATTTCCCCGGCGTTTACGCCGTCGCCGGCAAGAACTGGAGCATCCTCGACCTGGTCGGTCGCTTCGACGAACCCGCCTACCTCTCCTCGGGTGTTTCCCGCCTCAGCGACCTCCACCTCAAGGCGGGGCGGCCCGCTCACTACCGCTTCGACGGTGAACTGGTTTCCTTGCCCCAGGCAAGCAATCTCGATGAAAAAACCATCTGCGACCTGATCTCCCCGCTCCTTTCCGAGGAAAAACGTGCCCAGCTGGGAGCAGGACTGCCATTCGATATCGATGCCGGCTGGGAATGGCGAGAGAAGAAACTGAACTTCCGCCTGAACGTCTTCAGGGATCGCGATGGGGTCTGCTGTGCGCTGCGAGTTCTCGCCCGGGAGATCCCGCCCCTCGACGGGATCGGGTTCCCCTTCGACAGGACGTGGCAGGAGATCGTCGATCTTACACAGGGTCTGGTCATCGTCACCGGCGTCACCGGTTGTGGCAAGTCGACGACCATCGCCAGCCTTCTCCAGCATCGCAACGCCCACCGCGCCGAACGCATCATCACCCTCGAGGATCCAGTGGAGTACATCCTCAAGAGCGACAAGGCGCTGATCTCTCAGAGGGAGTTGGGGCAGAACCTCCCCACCTTTCACGACGGATTGCGCAGCGCTCTTCGGGAGGACCCTGACGTCATCTTCGTCGGCGAGATCCGGGATGCGGACACCGCTCAACTCGCCCTCACCGCTGCCGAGACAGGCCACGTCGTTCTCACCACGATGCACACCCGTGACACCCGTGGCGCGATCACCCGCCTCATCGATCTTTTTCCCGCCGAGAGGATGAAGGAACTGGCGAGTCAGATCTCATTTGCCCTGGAGATTGTCATCGGCCAGAAACTGGTCCCGAAAGCGAACGGCGAGGGGCGCAGGGCCGTCATGGAAGTGATGGTCAATTCGGTTGCCATCGCCCACCTGATCCGCACCGGCAAGCTGGAGCAGATCTACGCCCAGCTGGAAACTCAGCGCAAGGAAGGCTGCATCACCCTCGAGCGCCACCTCCTCATGCTCTTGGAGAGTGGCGAGGTGGAGAAGGGAGCGGCTCTCCAGGCAGCAAACAACTCGACTCTCCACTCCTTACTAGGGAGCCGGTAACCCCCTGCCATTCCTCCTTTTTTTTCCAATATATCGACCATTACTACCCTCATTTCATGCCATTAGTTCAGGTATATGTTTAACATTACACCGGTTATTTCAGGGTTTCTTGGCCAATCGAAACAAACTTTCAAGCTCCTGTTTTGTCATCGGTGAACCTCTCGGAACAGTAAAACGCTTCGTGAGCACCCTAATCCACGATTTCTTGCGCCAATCTTGTCTATCATGACAAAAGGTACAAAGGGCCTGCTGGCGCTTGAATGTGTCAAACCAAGAGGTTAGTCTTTTTTCTTGATTACGTTTGTATGAGATAAATCGACTACAAATAGTCGTATCCGGAATTTGTGTCTATGAGGAGGCTATATGTTGTATGCCTGCATGAGGAGCGGGCGCCGGGTTTGCCAGGGGGTGTTGATGATATCGGTCTTCAGCACGGTTCTTCTAGCCCAGCAGTCCCTGACGATTCCCGATGCCACCGTCGAGGGTTTTTCACCCACCCAGTTGACCGTCGTCATGACCAACGAAGCTCCGGTTCAAGGTTACGTCCTGGCCATCGGCTACGATTCTGGCCTCGTGACAGCGACCGATGCCACCGTTGATGGCACCGCCGCCAGCGTCGTCGGGGCTGAATTCGTCGTGATCAGTCTGGTCGACGGGGGGATCACCTGCGCGGTCGTTCTCGACTTCGACGCCCCTTTCGATGGCCACACCATCGCCGCAGGAAGTGACCAATCGATAGCTATCGTCACGGTTTCCTCAAACTCAGCGGTCGCCGAAAATACAACTACCCAGGTTCAGTTCGTCGACGAGGTCTTCAACGACCCTCCGTTGAGCAATGTGATCGTTCAGGCCGGTCTATCCATCGGCAGTGGTGCTGGGCTCCTTCTCAATGACGGAACCCTGACGATGACTCCCCCCACCGCCAACGAGCTCATCATCGACGATGGCTTTGCTGAAGGCGACTCCGTTCACACCGGCGATGCCTATATTCTGCTGACCAACAGCACCGGCGACGTCCAGGGCTTCGTGCTCTCCATCGAACATGACCCCACCGACATCGCACTCGAAGGAATCCTCCTCGATGGCACCGTTACAGAATCGGTCGGGGCAGAATTCGTGATACCTCGAATCTACTCCAGTGGCGGCACCATCGGGGTCGTGCTCGACTTCAACGCGCCCTTCGGGAATCAGGTGATCCCCGTCGGCGATCGCCACCACATCGCGACCTTTCGCTATCGTTGCACCGGAACGGTGTACGAGCCGGAGCCGGACCAGGAGAACGCTCTGACCTTTGTCGACGGAATTTTCGGCAGCCCACCCCTCGACAACGTGGTCGTGATCGATGGTTTTTCCGTCCACCCGACCCTGATCAACGGCACATTCACGTGCCTGTCGATCCCGCCACCCCCTCCTGAGAACACCGTCCTCTGCATGTACCCCGTGTTCGATAACGACAACCCGAACGAGGCGTATCCGGGGCAGAGAGGCAAGCTTTGCTTCTGCTACATCGATGAAGATGACAACATTCAGGGGATGACGATCACCGTCTGTTACGACTGTGATCTCGAGGTTCACGCCAATACCTTCGACATCAGCGGAACCATCCTCGACGAACTCGGTGCCGACTTCGTCAACCACCAGGTCGATGATGACTGCTCCGATGGCGAGAATGGTGAGATCGTCATCGCGTTCCTGCTCGACGCCCTGCCCCCCTTCGGTGACGATTACCTGCCGACCACCCTCGTTCCTTTGACCCTCGGCTGTATCGATGTCACGGTCGAGGATACCGTTCCTTGCGATGTTACGGTTCCCATCGTCTTCTGCGACAACATCGACGGCAACGGCACCGTCAATCTCTACAACAACGTGATCATCGACCACCAGTCGATCCAGGATTACGAACGGATCGGCACCCAGATCACAACGATTCCCGTGAAGTTGTTCCAGCGTGGAGACTGCAATGACGACGAGATGGTCGACCTGGCCGACGCATCGGCATCCCTGGCGTGGGAGTTCCTCGGTTTCCAGATCAACTGCCACGACGCCTGCGATTCCAATGACGACGGTTTGATCAACCTGGCGGACTCGGTCTACACCATGAACTGGCTCTTCAATTTCGGCCCGATCATCCCCTATCCAGGTCCCTTCGACTTCGGTGTCGATCCGACCGAGGATGAACTGCCGATCTGTAACAACCTGTTGACCGTTTGCAACTAGCACCTGGAAGGGTCTCTGACAGAGAAACACCACCTGGGAAGCTCTTGAGGAGCAGGGAATAAACCCCCTGTCGAGGAGTGACCCTTGATACCTTGAGCCCGGCGTCATCCGGAACGTCGGGCTCATTTTTTCGACGATGAAGCCCGCTCGTCCCCTACCCCCCCGGCGTCCTACCCCCCCGGCACGACGTTGAGGGTCGCGTAGACTTCCGCGTGCAGCAGCGGTCGGCCGTCGGCGGCGCGGATGCCCTTCAGCTTCATCTCGCTGACGTAGCCGATGCGCATCGCGCCGGGGCCGCTGAGCCGCAATCTGACCGTGCGCTTGTCCTCGACGGTGGTCTCCTCGACGGTGACCCCGGCGCGCTCGACCTCGGGGCTGCCGTAGGGGCTGTGCAGCTTGTAGGTGTAGTTCTCGATCGAGTAGCTGGCAGGATCGGCGAGGGTTGCCGTGTCCATGTCGGTGGTGAAGGTCAGGCGGTAGCCATCGGCTGTGGCGCGGCAGGTGAGCACCTCGCACGGCGTCTCGCCGGTCCAGCGCAGCATCTGCAACCCCCACGGCTTCGTCCCTTTCGAGCCCCAGCCGCGGTTGGTCTCACCAACGACGAGAGTGTTGTCATCGCCCCAGCAGAGGCGCAGCACGCCGCAGTCGAAGTTCTCGCGAAAGCGCATCGCCGCACCCTGCCAGACGCCATCGACCTTCTCCATGTCGACGCGCATGATGCTCGAGTGGTGCTGGTCGCCGATGAGCAACTGGCCGGAAAAGGGGCCGAAGTTACCGTCGCTTGTGTCCCACACCATGCCGGCGGCGCTCTTCCCCATCTTGTCGTAGGGGAACCAGACCACCGGCAGCTTCAGATCGGGCAGCTGCTTGCGCGCCTCGGTGTAGGTCAGGCCATCGGGAACCTTGCCGGGGAATTTCATCCTCGAGGCGGGCAGTTTCGCCGACTCGATTCCCAACGGATGGCCGAAGAAGTCGCCCTCCTCGATGTGGCACAGCTTGTTGCTGCCGCACCACTCCCCCTGGTTGTCGGAGTAGAAGACGTCGCCCCACGGCGAGATCTCGATCCCCGCCGGTGAGCGCAAGCCGCCGGCATACGGCACCATCTCGCCATCGGGGGAAATCCGCATCGCCCAGCCGCGCCACTCCTTTACACCGAAGGGTTGGCCACCGAAGGGTCGGTTGAGGGTCAGCCAGAAGTTGCCGCTCGAATCGATGCGCGGG
>DQQH01000174.1 GCA_015664425.1 Planctomycetota bacterium | reverse complement strand
GGCGGGCAACATCATCTGCTTCAACAACGGCGTCAATCGTCCCGGCGGCAACGCCTCGTCGGCGGACGAACTGGTGCCCCCCGTCGATGACGCCCTCGAGTGCGCCGCGTCCACCGGCGGATGTCTCTGAAACAGCCAGAACCCCCTCGATAAGTCTGTTGGCGAGATTCCCCCCCTCCCCGATCGCGACTTCCCTGGTCGCCATCGGGTAGGTACAGAGGTCCTTACTTTTCCTCCTCACAGGTCGGGCCTCGGGGCCGGAGCGATCCAACCCGGGGCCCGTTTTTTTCCCCAGGACTCCTGCTTCCGCCGGGACCCGCGCTTCTCGAGGGACTGCGGGGGAACCTCTCGCCGTCGTCGCCGACATTTGTTAATGAATAGTTAATGGATTTCTCGCCGCTCCCGGCCCCCAAGGGCAAGGGCCCTCACCCCCTCAGGGGCACGCTGGAGGTGTCTCGCAGGTGAGCGATCCTCCGGCAGTCGGGTCGGGACCACAGTTGGGGAAAGGTGGAGGCAACTGCCCCCCGCCTCCGCCGAAGAGGTAATCGAGGAGAGCGATGGCATCGCTGATGTCGGCGCCGCCGCTGTCGTTGACGTCGACGCTGGCGAGGCAACCGAGCGCCTGGCCGCTGAAGAGATAGCCCAGAACGCTGATGGCATCGGCGAGATTGATGCTGCCATCGCCATTGGAATCTCCCCGGATGAACTGCGGGGCGCTGCCCCCGGAGAGCGGGAAGAGCTCGTTGAAGAAAACATCGATGCCAGAAGATGAGGTCAGCACCGAGTCGACGGCGAGATCCCCTCCGAAGGGAGAGTGAGTGAGGATTGCCGGGGTTGACCAGGTCAGCGGTACGTCGAAATCGAGAGTACCGCTCAGCGGCAGGCTTCCTGCGTCGGTGACAACCATGGTCGCGCCGGAGTCCCCGGGAAGATCGGTGTAGATGACATTGAAAGCGGTCTCGCCGAGAGGATCGGGGAGCCCCAGCAGCGAAAGACCCACCCCGACGTTACCGGTGATCTCGGTGACCACGGCGATCGCCTCCATCGTGTCGGGGCCGACCGAGGTGACCTGGACCTCGGCGATGATCTCTCCGGAGATGACGATGAACACGATCTGAACGAAGACATCGACGACCAGACCTCCTACCAGGTCTCCGGGAGCATAGCCGGAGAAGTCGAAGGAACCGCGGTCGAACTGGATCACCATGGCGGAGGGCCCCAGCCCCCCCTGGGGGAAGAACCCAGCCTGGGTGAAACCGCTCGGCTGCCCTGCCTGAAGGTTATCGAAAGTGGTCGACAGGGATGGATTGAACTGTGCCGTGCAGAGGGAGGGAACAACGAGGAAAGCCAGCAACAGGCCTGCGCACAGGATCCCGGAAGATGATCGAGAGATTGAGTCTGTCATATCGACCTCCTCATTTCTTACCCACCATGATACCGCTCCTGACAGCGAGGTGACAGCGGACACCGTTGGGCTGGCACTCGGAGCCAGCGAGTCATCGTCGAGTGTCACAGCCTCTCTGTCAGGGGCACACTGGAGGCGTCTCGCAGGCGAGCGATCCTCCCGGAGTCGGGTCGAGACCGCAGCCGGGGAAAGGTGGAGGCACCTGCCCCCCGCTTCCGCCGAAGAGGAACTCGAGAAGGGTGATGGCATCGCTGATGTCGGCAGCGCCATCGTCGTTGGCATCGACGCTGACGATGCAACCGACCACCTGAGAGGTGAACAGATATCCCAGAACGGTGATGGCGTCGGCGAGGTTGACGGTGCCATCGGCATTGGGATCTCCCCGGATGAACTGGGGTTCGCCGATGCAGGGGGCGAAGTCGGGCACCGGTGTCGGCGGCCCGTTCCACACCCCGGCGAACTGCCCCCAGTCATCGCAATCGACATCGCCATCGCCGTCGAAATCGCCGTAGTTCCCCATGGCACTCTCGAAGATGGGCTCGCTGCACGGGTCGCTGGCGCACGGGCCGGTGAAGACGGCGCTGAAGCAATCGAAATCGCCGCTGTTGATCGAACTGCTCGAATCGAAGTCACCCAACGTCGGGTAGAGCTCGATGGGAGCCGTCGGCGTCAGGTCGAGGCCCGCCAGTTGGGGGGCATCGAGGCCGTAGCGCAGCACCCGAAAGACGTTGTTTTCGCCGGAGTTGGGATTCCCCGGCACCGTTTGGCCCTGGACGTAGGCCCCCGCAGGTCCGACCGGATTGACGTAACGCCACACCTCGCTGCCACCATCGGTGACCTCGATGAAGAGGCCATGGGCTCCATCGCACAGCAGCGTGTTGCCGTTGGCCAGGCGCTGAACCCCTCCGAGGATGCGGCCGAAGAAGTCGGTCGGCACCGGCGCCATGTAGGTCCACTCGAGCGCTGCGGGGCCGAAGGCGTTTCCCGGGGTGATGACGTAGTTGCCACTGGCATCGACGGGGGGCACCAGTTCGTCCGCCGACGAGGCGTTGCCGCCGGGACGATTGACGCCGTTGTTGAAGCAGATGATGTTGCCCGCCCCTGGAGATCCCGAAGGAATCCATTCGGCGCAGTGCTGGAAGAAGAAGACCTGGTCGGCGGTGGTGCCGCTGTCGTAGGCGCGGGGGTTTCCCCAGCGGTAGAGAAGATCACCCCCACGGCCGCTGTTTCCACCGGTAGATCCGGCGGCCTCGGCGCTGGTGGTGCTGTGGTCGATCACCCAGACCTCGGCGAAGGTCGGTACGCTGATGAGGATCTGATCGAGTTCGGCGTTGTAATCGACGCCGTTGAAGTGGGTCCAGTCGGCATTGGCGGCGCCACCGTCGTAGTTGAGGTCGATCAGTTCGGGATGATCGGCAACGACGCCGAAGTTGCCCTGAGCGCCATCGAAATCCTGGATCAGATGATCCCAGGCGTGCCATTCCCAGACGATGGTTCCGCCTGTAAGGCCACTCGGTTCGATCTCGATGATGTGATCGGGCCACAACTCGTTGTCGGGAAGCGAGGCCGGGTCGCGGCCGGCGGCGATCGCCTCGGCGGCGCTCTTCAGCTCCCAGGCGATCATCAAGACGTTGCCGCTGGGCAGCATCTCGACGTCGTGGTGATGCTGGACCTGGGTGCTCGAGTACTCGAAGCTCCACAGCAGAGTCCCATCCCAGGCGATCTTCTCGACCCGTCCGCCGGCGCCGCCGGCGAGGATCGGCAACGGCCCGGGGATGCGTGCTGCCCTGAGGATTTCCCCTGCCGCCAGCAGATAGGCGGCGTTGCCGGCGTTGTACTCGCTCGGCCAGCTGTGGACCACCCGCCCGAAAGCATCGACCAGGTAGGTGGTGGTGTCTCGCCCCGGGGCGAAAAAATTGTATCCGGGGAAGGACGCCGGCTGACGCTGGTACCAGCCGACCGTCTGATCGCCGAGGTCGGCATAGCCGGGATTCGGGGCGAGAAGGCAGAAAATACCGATCAGGAAGAGCAGGCGGGCCATCGCGATTCCCTCTCAGGATTTCAGCGCTCTACTCAAACGAGAACCCCAATTGTAACCCCGGAGCCGATCTCCACAACCTTGCTGCCTAGCACTCAGGAGGGGTGTTGCAGCCGTACGAATCGGTCATTCCAGGGAGATCGGGACCGCACTCGTTGGGCCCGGGCAGGGCTGGCTCCGAGCCCCCTTGAAAGAGGTAGAGGATCCCGAAAACGGCGTCGCCGATGTTGATCGCGCCGTCATCGTCGAGATCACAGGCATCTTCACAGGGCGGCGGAGGTCCGGCAGAGAAGAGGCTGATGAGCAGATAGATCGAGTCTGCCAGGTCGACGGCGCCATCGCCGTTGCAGTCGCCACGCTTGAAGATGGGATTCATCGTCACCACGCCGCACTCCTGCCCAGGAACGACGGTGGTCCCACCGACCCCCTCGGTGATGGTCACCGCCACCGGCGGTGTCCCGAGAGTCGAGCAGAAGCAGACCTGGCTCTCCTCCCCCAGCTCCGTAGCGAGCACCTCGTAGGTGACCCGGTTGATGCGGTGAGAGGCGTGAGGCTGGAGGTAGGCATCGGGAAGTTCGTAGGCGGCATCGACGGTCCAGCCATCGGCGTAGATGGCGAGCGAGTAAAAATCGGGGAGGTTGCCGGAGATGGCGTTGCTTTCGCTCACCGCCAGCAACTCGAGCGCCGCCGGGTCGTGACAGACCCCCCACGACCAGCCCATCACCGCCGCCCCGGCGCTGTTGTCGAGGTAGAGGTAGAGGTTCACCGGCTCGCCGAGGCTGGCCGCGCGATCGTTGAGATAGACCTCGTACTGGCCCGAGGCGACCTCTGTCACCAGCACCATCGGCAACAGCAGAACCAGGAGGAGGAGAGAACCGCGTCTACAAGCCATCGTGCCTCTTTTCCGGCAGGCAGCCTCCATGATAGCAGCCCGATGGCATCGCCACGACATCTCCCCTCGGCCCGCCTCCCCCCTCTACGGAGGGAGGCGAGTCGAAAAACAGGAGATGGCGATCGCCGCTCCCTAGTAGCTCTTGGACTTGGAGCACGCCGTGCAGGCGTCTCCGCCTGTCTTGGCGCTGAAGCAGCCCTTGCAGCTGGTCGCCTTCTTGCCGCCGACATAGCCGACGCCACAGTCGGCGCACCAGACATCGGTGCCGGCCTTGCCATCGGCACAGACACAGACCGCATCCTCGGCGGCATCACCGCTGGTGACCGAGGAGAAGCCTGAACAGGCCGGCAGCGCCAGCGCAACCACCGCGAGGATGGCAATGATGAGAGTGGACCTACGCATGAGACCTCCAGAATCGAGATTTCGACAACCAAACCGACGGTGCGCCCGGAACCGCCCAGGCACCTCCACCACCGATACTCACTCTCGACGCATCCGAACTCAAGAAAGTTCCCGGCGT
>DQQH01000158.1 GCA_015664425.1 Planctomycetota bacterium | reverse complement strand
GAGGGTCGCCTTGAAGGAATTTCTTCCCTCGAGAGTTGCCAGCGATCGTTTGAGATTCTCGCTGTCCCACCATGCACTCTGGTGGACGCGCAGCGCGCACTCGATTCCGAGTTCGTTGACCTCGAGAACGAGGATGGTGTGAGTGTATCCCTGGTCGATTTCCTTGCTCAGTTCGATGCCGAGCTTTCTCTGCAGCGTCTTGCGCTCCTTCTCGCTCCGAGAGAGGTAGAGCCACTGGCTGTCGACTCGGTTTCGATTGAATCGATAGGGGTGATGAAGACTGGTTCGGGCTGCGAAAGAGACCTTGCCCTTGCTGAGAGCCCCGGACAGATGCTTGCCGATGGCGTCGAGTTTCTGACGCACTTCCAGCCTGGCAGCGTTGTGTTCGGGGTTCGACTGGACCTCCTCGCGATATCGCGCGAAGTCTGTCGGAAGAAATCGAATGCTGTGAGCGTCTGCTGGGCTCAAGGCTCCTCCTGGGTTGTTTTCGCAGGGTTCATCGGGTCCGAATCCCGTTGCCCGTAGAGTGCCACGACAGTAATGTAAACACCGTTCCTGCTTCCAGGTCGAGCAGAAATGGGCGCCGAGGAAGCCCTGGTTGCGGTCGCCTGTGGTCGGAGAATCGGAGTGCGGCGCTCTCCCTCCAGAAAGACAGGTCACCCCCCATTGAAAGGGTTCGAAGATGGGAAAGATCGACGCGTTCTCGCTCAAGGAGTGGATCGAGGAGCACCGTCATCTTCTCAAACCTCCGGTGGGAAACCAGGTGGTTTGGGAGGATTCCGACTTCATCGTGATGATTGTCGGTGGTCCAAACAATAGAAAGGATTTCCACGTCAACCCGACGGAGGAGTTCTTCTATCAGCTGGAGGGGGACGTGGTGCTGAGGATCCGCGAGGATGGTGAGTTTCGCGACGTCACCATCCGCGAGGGCGATGTGATGCTGCTGCCTCCGATGATTCCACACTCCCCTAGACGCGGTGCCAACACAGTTGGGATGGTTGTCGAACGCAAGCGCCCCGAAGGCCAGAACGATCACTTTGTCTTCTTCTGCGACAACTGCAACGAGGTGGTCTTCGACCACGAACTCTACCTCGTCGACATTGTCAAGCAACTGAGGCCGGTGATGGAGGGTTTCTGGGCCGATGAAGAGAAGCGGTGCTGCGAAAAATGTGGGTCGATGGTTGCGCCTCCGGTAATGGACGGCAACTGAACGATCCCGAGGGGACCCCTTCTTGTCACTGAAGATCGATCTGCACACCCACATCCTGCCGGAGAAGTTGCCAGATCTGGAGAAGCGATACGGCTACGGTGGATTCACTTCCATCGAACACTACGCTCCATGCTGTGCCCGGCTGTTCAAGAATGGGGAATTTTTCCGCGAGATCGATGACCGCTGCTGGAGCCCTCTTCGTCGGCTCGAAGATTGTGACCACGACGGGGTGGGAGTGCAGGCCCTATCGACGGTCCCTGTGATGTTCAGTTACTGGGCCGAGCCTGCCGACGGACACGACCTCTCCCGTCTCCTCAACGACCATATCGCCGGTGTGGTGCGAGATCATCCCGGTCGCTTCATCGGCCTCGGTACACTGCCACTGCAGGATCCGCAGCTAGCGATCGAGGAGATGGAGCGCTGCAGGGGTGAACTCGGTTTCCCCGGGGTGCAGATCGGCACCCATTGCGGAGAGTGGAATCTCGACGACCCCGCGCTCTTCCCCGTTTTCGAGAACGCTGCCCGGACCGGTGTTTCCATGTTCGTTCATCCCTGGGAGATGCTCGGGGAGGAGAGGATGCCGTCCTACTTCCTGCCCTGGCTTGTCGGGATGCCGGCGGAGACGAGCCTTGCCATCTGTTCGCTGATCTTCGGTGGGGTCCTCGAAAGGCTCCCTGACCTGAAGATCTGCTTCGCCCACGGTGGGGGCTCCTTCCTCCCGACGCTGGCGCGAATCGAGAAGGGCTGGATCGCTCGGCCCGATCTCTGCCAGGTCAACACCAGCACCAGCCCGAGTGGTTACCTCGATCGATTCTACATCGATTCCCTGGTACACGATGAACGGAGCCTCCTCGCTCTGATCGATCAGATGGGCCCGAACCGGATCGCTCTGGGGAGTGATTATCCCTTTCCCCTCGGGGAAGACCAACCGGGGTCGCTGATCGATTCGATGAAGAGCATCGACGATGACGTTCGAGAGAGACTCCTGTCAGGAACGGCGCTGGAATTTCTCGGCCTCGAAGGGAAGATCGTCGAGAAACTGGGATCGTGAGTTGGGAGGGATTTCGATGAATCGATCAGAACCCGTCCGCCACGAGCTGGGCCTCGAGTACGCGAGAGGACTCGATGCCGCCGACGAGATGACCCGCTTCAGGGAACGGTTTCACATCCCCAGGACTGCCGATGGTAAAGAGGCGAGGTACTTCTGTGGAAACTCCCTCGGGCTGATGCCAAGGGGCGTTTCGGCGGACGTCGAAGTGGAACTGGAAGACTGGAAAAACCTCGCGGTCGGTGGTCACCTGCGGGGAAGGAACCCCTGGTTTCCTTATCATGAACAGTTCCGTGAGCCAGGAGCGCGTCTGGTGGGTGCAATCCCATCGGAGGTGGTCTTCATGAACACCCTGACGGTGAACCTCCACCTCCTTCTCGCCAGCTTCTACCGGCCCACCTCCGGAAGATTCAAGATTCTCTGCGAGGCTCCGGCATTTCCATCGGACACCTATGCACTGAGGAGCCAGGCACGCTGGCACGGCTACGACCCCGACGAGGCGATTCTGGTGGTGAGACCAAGAGAGGGAGAGGACTGCGTGAGGGAGGAGGACATCGTTTCTCTTCTCGAGGAAGAGGGCGATGAGATCGCCACGGTGTTACTCGGCGGAGTGAACTTCTTCAACGGCCAGGCTCTCGACATCGAAAGTATTACCGCGACTGCTCACGAGCGTGGCGTGATCGTCGGATTCGACCTTGCCCACGCCGTTGGAAACCTCGAACTCAAATTGCACGACTGGGGCGTCGACTTCGCAGCCTGGTGTTCCTACAAGTACGGAAATGCCGGCCCTGGAGCGATCGCTGGCGCCTTCGTGCACCAGCGCCACGGAGACAGTCCCGATCTTCCGCGGCTGGCGGGCTGGTGGGGCAACGATCCGTCGACTAGATTCGGGCTGCACCTGATCGAGGATTTCGTCCCCCACACCGGAGCGGAAGGGTGGCAGATTTCCAACCCGCCCATCTTCTCGATGACTCCGTTGAAGAAATCCCTCGCCATATTCGATGAGGCGACGATGCCCGCTCTCAGGGAGAGATCGGTTCGCCTCACTGGCTACCTGGAATGGCTGATCGATGGCATCGAAGGATCACCCTATTCGCTGATCAGCCCGAAGGAGCCCCAGCGGAGAGGTTGCCAGCTCTCCCTGCGCTTCTCCACCGACGCTCGGGGATTGCAGGAGGCGCTGGTGGAGAAGGGTTTCGTTTGCGATTTCCGCCCTCCAGATGTGGTTCGTCTGGCACCGGTCCCTCTGTACAACACCTTCGAGGATGTCCATCTCCTCGTTGACGTCCTCACCGATCGGGTGGGGGGCTGACATGGAAGGGCGATCCATCACCGTTGTTGGTGGCGGCCTCGTCGGTTCCCTGATGGCGCTCTATCTCGGCAAGGATGGGCACCATGTGCGGTTCTTCGAGCGAAGACCGGACATCCGTGGGGCGCAGATCGTTCGCGGTCGCTCGATCAACCTCGCCATCTCCAAGAGAGGACTGACCGCCCTAGAAGAGGTCGGTCTGAAGGAGCGGACCATCGAGATGGTCGTGCCGATGCGCGGCCGGATGATGCACGCAGTCAGCGGCGAACTCACCTTCCAGAGATATTCATCCAGAAGAGAAGACTGCATTTATTCCATCTCTCGCCGAGGACTCAACAAGATGCTCATCGAGGAGGCGAGCAAGAACGAGAATGTCGAGTTGAACTTCAACCAACGCTGTGTCGATGTCGATGCCCCAGCTGGTGTGGCGACATTCCGTCACAGCGAGACTGGTGAGTTGACCTCTGTCCAGTCGGACCTGGTGGTTGGAGCGGATGGTGCCTTCTCCGCTGTCCGGGACAGTTTGCTGCGTTCTTACTGTTTCGATTTCCGCCAGGAATACCTCGAGCACGGGTACCTGGAGCTCAACATCCCCCCGAAGCCAGACGGTGGATTTCGCCTCGAGGAGAATGCGTTGCATATCTGGCCGCGCCAGAAGTTCATGATGATCGCGCTCCCCAATAGCGATGGTTCGTTCACCTGCACCTGCTTCTGGCCTCTGGAGGGAGAGTTTTCCTTCGGTCGCCTGACGAAGGAAGGGGAGGTGATGGATTTCTTCCGCCGTTGGTTCCCCGATGCAGTGCAGCACATGCCGAACTTGTTGGAGGATTTCGAGGCAAGCGAGCCCTCGACCCTTGTGACGGTGCGCAGCCGCCCGTGGGTCGTTGGCAAGACCGTACTCGTTGGCGATGCAGCCCATGCGGTTGTCCCCTTCTACGGCCAGGGGATGAATGCCGGCTTCGAGGATTGTCGGATCCTCCACCGGCTCCTGGTGGGGAACCCGGGTTCCTGGAATGAAGCGCTCGAGGAGTACAGTTCCTCGCGCAAGCCGAATTGTGATGCTCTCGCCGATCTTGCCATCGCCAATTTCGTCGAGATGAGGGACCATGTGGCATCGACGAGGTTCTTGCTGAAGAAGAAGCTGGAACACCTTCTCGAGAAGATGTTTCCATCCTTCAACTCGCTCTATTCGACGATCTCGTTCACGAACACCCCATACCTGGAGGCGGTGACCTCTGCCCGTCGCCAGGTTCGGATGGCGCTGGCGCTGGTCGGATTGTCCATTGCCGTCGCGGCACTCTTGATTGTGAGGTTGTCATGGAACTGACCTACGCCGACTATCTTGCCCTCGAAAAACTACTCGATCTCCAGGTCCCGCGGTCGGATCCTGCCGAACACGACGAGATCCTCTTCATCGTAATCCACCAGACCTACGAGCTCTGGTTCAAGCAACTTCTTCACGAACTGGACAAGGTCGAGGAGGATCTTGAGTCGAACCAACTCTACGGAGCGATTCACACCATCAAGCGGATGAGGATGGTGATGAAGACCCTCGTCGGCCAGCTCGACATCCTCGAGACGATGACTCCCCTCTCCTTTGTCTCCTTCCGCGATCGACTCGAGACGGCCAGTGGTTTTCAGTCGTACCAGTTCAGGGAACTCGAGTTTCGTCTTGGATCCAAGCGCGAGTCGATGGTCAGTTTCCATCCCGAGGGAACTCCCGGGCACGAGAAGGTGCTGGCGGCGTTCCAGCGACCGACGATCATCGACCACATCTATCTCTTCCTGGAGAAGAACGGTGCTGCCATCCCCGATGACCTTCTCAACCGGGATGTCACACTTCCCAGCGCGGCGGATGAGAGGGTCCAGGAGGAAATCCTCCGCCTCTACAAGGAGCGACCTGACATCTCGATCCTGTTCGAGTTGCTCACCGACTTCGATGAGGGGCTTCAGGAGTGGCGATACCGGCACGTGAAGCTCGCCGAGAGGACGATCGGAGACAAGCTGGGAACCGCGGGATCGCTGGGGGTCGAATTTCTTAAGAAGAGCCTCTTCAAGCCGATTTTCCCCGACTTGTGGGCGATCCGATGCAAGATGTGAGAGAGATGCTCTACGACATCTCGCCACTGGTGACCTCCTCGACCGCAGTCTTCCCCGGAGACACAGCGCTGACCCGTGAAGTGCTTCTCGACCACTCCCGGGGAGACAACCTGACCCTGTCGACGATCCGGGCCACCTGTCACCTCGGAGCCCACATCGACGCTCCAAGTCATTACGGTGAGTCCGCCGAATCGATCGAAGCGATGGCGCTGGAAGTTTGCATCGGCCGATGTCAGGTGATGAAGGTCGAGGCTTCACCTCGCCAGCGGATTGGGAT
>DQQH01000004.1 GCA_015664425.1 Planctomycetota bacterium | reverse complement strand
TTACACCACAAAGACCCGTAGAGCGTTCGTCGGCTGTGTACGAGGGGTTCGAGGAAGTGAGGCTGTTGAGCATCCAAGGGGAACGAGGGTGGTTCACGGCACCACCTTCAGCCGGGTCGTCAGGATCCCGACAACGAGAGATTCTCGTTGGGTGTCGCGATGAGTAAGCAGATGTCGCACTCTGCCGCTGGCGTCTCCTCGCGATCGGGATTCACGCTGATCGAGATTCTGATTGCTCTCGGGGTTCTCACCATCGGCATCGGCTCAGCGATCGCTCTCTTCACCTCCGCCACCGCTTCCCATCGCAGGGCGATCGATCGTGAGAACGCAGTGGCCATCGCCGAGCATGTTTTCTCCAACATCGAGGGCGCCCTGCACCACGGGGCGAGAGTCGAGGAACTGGTGGCGAATCCGCCACTGGAGGCGGTCGAGCGTCGCTGGCCGGGATACGGGATTGAGATCCGTTACGGCAAGGCTCCCGAGGTGGGTGGCTACGTCGACGAACTTCTGGTCGAGGTCAGGATCAGCTGGCAATCGCGGGGGATGGCGAAAGCGGAGAGGTTCCGGCAGATTATTGTTCGATCGAGAAGTACCAGGCTGCCACGACTATCGCCGTGACTAGCTCCTTGCCAGGAGGCGCTCGAAGAGCTCTGTAGCTCTGACCCCCGAGGCACTCTTGAGATCGAGGTCGGCAGCAGCCAGCG
Organism: Planctomycetota bacterium; assembly: GCA_015664425.1. Lineage (GTDB taxonomy): Bacteria > Planctomycetota > UBA8108 > UBA1146 > UBA1146 > DTRS01. The sequence continues at coordinate 10,774 of DQQH01000004.1, read as the reverse complement.
CCTCGATTCGGGTCTCGACCTCCTCCCTCGAAGTCGCCCTGGCCTGAGTTCTCAGCCGCGGGAGAAATGGGCGAGCGACACCGACCTCCTTCATCACCTCTGCCTCGCCACCGCCTCTGTCAACCACCTGATGGACGTGGCGGAGCTGCCGAGCACGGGACAGGGCAATGCCGATGAACTGAAGCAGAAGGGAGGGAGGATCGCTCGACCGCCGCCCCTTCGAGTCGATGTTGCCGCGGTGAAGTACTCCCCGGAGGCGAGTGAACGCCTCCTTCCGGTCGCCTTCGAACCAGGAATCGACCACCTCGAAGAGATTGGACCCGCTTCCGTCCGGGGTGTGCTGTTCGACCAGCTCGACATCGACGGTGTCCTGCGAGCGACTGTCGAGAACCGTGGCCATCGTCTCGATGGTGGCGGCAATCTCGGAGAGGCGCGGTCCGGTCCGTTCCATCAGGAGGTGGGCTGTGGGCGGGTCGATCTTCAGCTTCCTGTGGCGGCAGCGTGCCACGATCCAGCGGTTGAGATCGTTGTCCCAGGGCTTTGAATCGGGTTTCCAGGGGGGCGGGCGATGGAACGGCTTCTCGACCTGGATCCACAGCTGCTTCTTGGAAATCCTCTGAGCCACCTTGCCTCGCCCGTCGAGACTGTCGGAGGTGAGGATGAGGAGCGAGTCCTGCCATGGTTGCTCGAGGGCAGCAACCCAGCCCTCGGGATCTTCCTCGATCCAGCGATTCGCTTCGCTGAGGATGATGACCGGCGCACCATCGAAGAGGGAAGGCGTTCTCAGGTCGTCGAAGAGCTCGGTCAACTTCTCCCGGGAGGGGGCGCGGTCGCCGCCAATACGGCGGACCTGCTCCTCTTTCGGTGGTCCTTCGGGAATATGAGCGAGGATCTGACCGATCGCTTCCCTGCGCAGGAAATCCTCGCTGCCGATGATGGCCACCAGCGGCGGAAGGGGTGAACTGAGGGCCCCGGCGAGTTCGGCGATCTTGATCTTCATCGACTCCTCTCGGTCGATCTTCTCGCGCCGGTGAGAGAACAACAAGGGGTTGATCCCCTTGACCTTCATTCTCGAAAGCGCCAGGATCCGCGCAGCAGGATTGCCCGGTGAGTATCCGGGCAGGAAGTGTGGTGAAAATCCACCGCGGTGCCGCCGCTGTAACCGGGGACGAACTCCACAAGCCTGAGGGCGACCACTGCCGGGAGATCCGGCGGGAAGGTGTGGGCCAAGGACGATCCGGGAGCCAGAAGACCTCCTGCTCAGTGCTGGCCTGTCCAGCTGTCCTCCGCGCAGAGGTACGTCGCCATGAGCCCCGGATCCTTCGAGACATTCCGCTTCGTCGCCGTCGTTCTGGTCGTGTTCACCGCTCTGGTCGTTTTCACGACTGCCATCGGAGGTCAAACGGCCATCGGAACCATCGAACTTTCCGCAGCCGATCCGGTGGCCTCCAATCCCTATTCCATCGCCATCGATGAATCGGGTGGGAGCCTGAGAGGATACGTTGCCCTCGCCGGTCAGGTGGCCCCCTTCGGAGAACCTCCCGAAGGATACAGCGGCCACCATGTCGCTGAATTCGACCTCCAGACCCTCGAGGTGACTCGCACCTTTGCTGTCGGTTACTACCCGACAGAACTATTGCTCCTCGAGGACACTCAGGAGCTGTACGTGACCTGTTCGACAGGGAGTTCACTGTTTCGCATCGACCTCTTCAGTGGTGAGGTGATGTCGATTGATCTGACCGACAGCGTCGGAAACCCTATCGAGTTCCTCTCCGGACTGTGCCTGAGCAAGGCTGGTGATCGAATCTTTGTCGCCTCCAACGGTGGGGATTTCGACGGCTCCGATGAAAATCTGGTAGCTGTCGACCGCGTCAGTCACACCATCGTCGATCGCCACGTTCTCGCTGGAGGCATCGTACGGATGGCGGTGAGACCTGATGGAACCCTGGTAATTCCCGTCGGCTTCCCGGGCAATGACTACACCGCAGCACCGGAAGTGTGGATTCTTCCAGTCGGCGGTACTCCGGCGTTTCTGGTCGGTCTGCCCGTGGACACCAGCGATTTCCCGGCGCCAGCGGACATCAGTGTCAACTCTTCGGGGGAGGAGGCGCTCATCAGCGTTTTCGGTGGTTCCCCCGAGATCTTCCGTGTCGATCTGGAGACCGGCACGCTCCTCGAGAGCATCGAGATTTCCGGGGGCGAATACGTCCAGACCAGCATCGCTCTCTCTCCGACACAAGATCGTCTTGCGGTTTGCCAGTTCTTCGGTAATACCGTCAGGATCATCGACCTTGCCACCGGCACCGAGATTTCCAGCAGCGAAGTGGGCGCCCTTCCCAACAGCATCTCGTGGGCGGGAGGGCGCCTGTGGGTGACACTCCAGGGGAACGAGAGGGTCCTGGTCCTCGCTGACTCCTGGAGTTTTCTGCGCGGTGACACAACGGCGGATGGAATCGTTGACATCGCAGATGCTGTTTGGGCCTTGGGTTACCTCTTCGCGGGACAGGAGATCGCCTGTATAGAAAGTGCTGATATCGATGACAGCGACACTGTCGATCTATCCGACCCGATCCTGCTTCTCGGTTTTCTCTTCACCGCTGGCCCTCCGCCTGCATACCCGTGGCCATTGCCAGGAGGGGATCTGATAGCCGATGAACTCGATTGCGACCAATGAAGGAATGAAGCGCACCACCGACCGGGAGGTTGGGAGCGACGGAAGGATCTCGCCGATGGAACACACGAAGTTGCTGTTGTTGTTTGTCTTCATTCTGTTTTCTTGCCAGGCCCTGGCCAGCGATCTGTGGGTCGGGGAGGGCGATCAGTTGCTTTCCATCGAGGACGGTGTGAGCACTCCCATCGCGCTCCTTCCCGGCGAAGTCCGGGCGATAGCCAGGGACCATCTCGGGGGCGGCTGGGTCCTCATCGAGAGCCAGCTCGAACACCGCAGCAGCGAAGGCACCCTGCTCTCCTCGGTAGATCTGGGCGCAGCGGGGCAAGGGCTGGCCGTTTCGGCGACAGGCAACGCCTGGGTGACGATTCCGGCGACCGGATTCGTCCTCAGGGTCGCTCCCGACTCCGGTATCATCTCGAGTTACTCCGTTGGTGGGGTGCCTTACGGGGTCGCCATCGATCGCTTGGGAAAGGCCTGGGTGACACGTTCTTTCGCCAACGCAGTCACCAGGATTGGAATCGATGGCGGCATCGATTTGGAAATCTCTGTCGGATTCTTTCCAACCGCCATCGCTGCTCATCCCGATGGCAGCCTGTGGATTGCCGAGAAGGAGGGTGTCCGCCAGATCGATGGAGATGGAGTGACTCTCTTCTCCTCTGTTGCTGGAGTCTTTCCCATCGGCGTGGCCATCGATCTCTCGGGAGGGGTCTGGTTCGCTAACCAGAATTCAGATGATGTTTCTCACTTCTCCGCTGCCGGTGGAGCCATCGGCAACCACGCTGTCTCCGCCAAGCCGCTCGGTATCTCCGCCCTCGGCGATGGCCGGATCGCAGTCCTGTGTCGCTTCGGTCATGTGGTGGAGATTCTCGACAGCACTGGTGCCATCGTCGAGTCGATTCCGGTCGAGTACCCGATGGGCGCGGGTGATTCTACTGGCCTTGGCCGCGCCATCGGTGCCGATCCGACCGGCGATGCAGATGGCGACGGTGTTTCGAATATCGTCGAAGCAGGCCTTGGTTTTAATCCTCTGGAGGCGGGATCGAATCCCACCTTCTTCATCCGTGGAGACGCAAACCACGATGGGGAGATCGACCTGGGGGATGTGGTCGACTCTCTCCTGATCCTGTTTATCGGCGCTCCGGTCACCTGTCTGGAGGCCCTCGACGTCAACGATGACCAGCGGCTCGATCTTTCCGATCCCATCCACCTGCTCGGGCACGTGGTTGCGGCTGGTCCCGCTCCCCTCGCTCCCTATCCCGATCCGGGCCCCGACCCCCTGCCCCAAGGAGGGTTTCCCTGTGGTCTCTGAGAGGGGATTGCTTGCTTTCCTGGAAAGAGGGACCAGACTGGGATGTCCCTTCGGCATACCCCTTCCCGGGGAGAAACGGAGTCCGTCCGCTTGCCGACAATGGCCCACCAGCGAACTGGAGTGACCTTTGGCTCACTTTGACGACGAACATCAAATCGCAGTATTCATCGATCTCGAAAATCTCGCCATCGGCGCCAAGGAGGCGAACCTGCACCCTCTCAAGATCCAGAAGATCCTCGATCGTCTGGTCGAGAAGGGGAAAGTTAGCATCAAGAAGGCCTATGCCGACTGGTCTGGATTCAGCATATACAAGGTGCCCTTTCATGAGTGCGCCATCGAATTGATCGATATCCCCAAGAAGCGCATGAGTGGCAAGAACAGCGCCGACATCAAGATGGTGGTCGACGCCCTCGAACTCAGCTACTCAAAACCGCACATCGACACCTTTGCCCTTGTTACCGGCGACAGTGATTTCTCACCCCTGGTTTCCAAACTCCGTGAGAACAACAAGTTCATCATCGCCATCGGCATGAAGAACTCCTCCAGCGACCTGCTGATCGCCAATTGCGATGAGTTCATCTATTACGAGGACCTGGTCAGAAAGCATGTTCGACGGGGAAGGCCCAAGAAGCAGAGTCACCTCGCAGGCCTCTCGAAAGAGAAACTGCGCGCGTTCTCCCTTCTGGTCGATTCAATTGCCGCTCTTCAGAGGGAAAACAAGGAGATCATCTGGGGTTCGATGGTCAAACAGACGATGAAGCGCAAACAGCCGACCTTCAGTGAGGAGTATCACGGTTACTCCAGTTTTTCGAAGTTGCTCGAGGACGCCCAGAAGAACAAGTTGATCAAGGTCCACAAGGACCAGCGCAGCGGTACCCTGATCATCGATGACCTTCTCGAACAAGAGGTCGCCGTCTAACCGTTGCGCAGGTTTCCATCCCTGCTCTTCTCGCTCCAGATCTTTCCATCCTCGAGGCGTTTGGCGAGCAGTGATCCACCCCAGACACAGCCGCCGTCGAGGCAGCACGCTACCCTGTCCTTGAATTGGCCGAGCGCAGCCCAGTGACCGAAAATCACCGGCTGATTGGACCACTGCGTGTCGGGGGCCCTGAACCAGGGAAAACTCCCGGAGGGGAGGTCACCGAGGCCCCCGGAGAAGCCGTGGATCAGCGCCCCATCTGCGGCCACTGCTCTCATCCGCGTGAACACCGCGAGGCGGTAAATCTGCCTCTCCTCGGCGTCGCTGGCGTCATTCCACAGGTCGGGGGAGCGCCGTTTTTCGAGAAGCCGATTCCCCCCGGCTGATAGTTCTTCTTTCAATGCCCTGGCGTGTTTCCTCGCTCCTTCGAGGGTCCAGCTCGGATGTAGCCCGGCGTGGACGATGGTGTGCTTTTGCTTCTCGATCATGAAGGGTCTCGTCCTCAGCCAGCCGAGCAACCGATCTCGATCGGCTGCTTCCAGTACGTCCTTGAAGGTGTCCATCACCCTCGATTTCTCGATTTCTGCAGCACATGCAAGGAGGTGGAGGTCGTGGTTCCCGAGGACGGTGTCGACAATTTCCGCTCGTTCCACCGCCCAGCGGAGAACCTGGAGGGAGGAGGGACCCCGGTTGACCAGATCGCCGACGAAAATCGCCTGATCAGCAGCCTCATCGAAGCCGCATCTTTCCAGGAGTGCCTCGAGGGTTTGCCAGCAGCCGTGAACATCGCCGATGATGTAGGTTGCCATCTGGCTCCTGGAGAGGGGAGATTGGAAACCGGGAGCCCGAGGGCCCCCGGATATTTAATGACCCTGGTACGATTCGAACGTACGACACCTAGCTCCGGAGGCTAGTGCTCTATCCACTGAGCTACAGGGCCATCGGTGATCAAGCCACTCCTGCCGCTAGAGGCCAGCATTCGGGGAAGGAATGCAACCTACGGCGACAGGAGGTATACCGTATCGTCCAGTACCGGTCCAGAGAAGCACCCTGGCTGGAAGCCGGGGAGTGCGTCCGCTAAGGAGGAGCTTGACCAGCCCAGTGGAGAAAACACGAGTTTTTTCTGCAGTGATCGGTTTGCTGATCGCCATCCGGATCCTCGGTGTCGAGGGCTGGGGGGTCGAGATCCCGCCAGCGGATCGGGGGCTCCTCGCACTGGGCTGGGGAAGCCTCACCCTCCTCCAGTTCCTCGAAGGTCTCCTGCAGTTGGGGACCGGGTCGAGGAGAGCCTCGGTTGTTCCCTTCCTGCTCGGGATCGTCACCCTTGCCCTGGCGCTGCCGGGGATCGAGGCAGCACTGGTGGAGATCGGCTCTCCTCCCGGGGTCGGGTACTCCCTGGCGGCGGCGACCTTCGCAGCTCTCGCTCCATTCATCCGCCTCGTCGGAGGATCCCTTCCCGGAATCTTCCGGCGGACGGGACACGGTGGTTTTCTTCTGCTTCCGCTCCTTCTCCTGGGCCTCGCCCTCTCCGGGAGCGTGCTCCTTTCCAGTCCAAAGGCACTCGTCGAAGGATCGGGGCTCTCCTACGGCGATACCCTCTTCACCGCGATTAGCGCCTCGACGGTGACCGGATTGCAGGTCTGTGATCCTGGCACCACCTTCACTCCCTTCGGAGCGGTGATCCTGCTCCTTCTGATCCAACTCGGCGGGCTCGGTGTGATGAGCGTCTTCGCGTTGGTGGCTCTCTCTCTCGGGGGAGGGCTTGGTATCCGCCAGGGAACGATGCTCAGGGAACTTCTCGAACAGGACTCGATCACCGAGGTGAAAACCCTCCTCTCACTCATCATCAAGAGCACCCTGCTGATCGAACTTCTCGGTGCGCTGGCTCTGTTGCTGACGATGGAACCTGTCGGGCCTCAGGGCGATCACCCCCTTCTCTTTTCCCTCTTTCATGCCGTCTCTGCCTTCTGCAACGCTGGTTTCACCCTGTCGGAAAATTCTCTTTCGCACTGGGCGGGATCGATCCCGGTCCTTTCGATTTTCTCGGTCCTCATCATCGTTGGAGGACTGGGGTTTCCGGTGACCCTCCTTCTGTGGAAACGTTGGCGAACTCGCCTACCCGATGGCGGGGAGCGGCCGAGATCCGGCCCGATGGTCAAGATCGTCCTCGTCACGAGTTCGTTATTGATCATCGGTGGCTGGATCGCGCTGGTTGCTTGCGGTGGCGATGGACTTTCACTCTTCCACGCCATCTGCGCTCGAACCGCTGGTTTCTCGGCGACGCCCATCGGAGCCTTGCCTGCCGCTGCTGCACTTGTCCTTCTGTTTCTGATGTTCGTCGGTGCTTCTCCGGGTTCCACCGGAGGAGGAGTAAAGACGGTGGCGGTCGCACTCCTCTTTCTGGCTGTCCGGGCTGAATTGCGGGGAGAATCCGAAGTGAGGGTCTCGAAGCGCTCCCTGCCGGAAGCCGCGATTCGAACCGCAGCGGTGGTGATCTCCGTTTCCCTGACCGGTGTCCTGTGCGCCTCGGCGGGACTGCTGCTCACCGAGTCGGAATCGATCAGGGCGGGACAGTTTCTCCCCCTCGACCTCATCTTCGAGGCTGTGAGCGCTTTCGCCACCGTTGGACTCAGCCGTGGAGTGACACCCGAACTCAGTGATGGCGGCCGCTTGATCGTTCAAGTGACGATGGTGGTAGGACGCATTGGGCCGCTGGCTCTCGTCCTTCTCCTGGGATCATGGCGTCGCCATCTTCCTGGACCCGAGGTTCCAGAAGGCAAGGTACTGCTCGGCTAGACGTGAGAAGTACCGGGGCGCTCACTCCTGGGATGCAGACTCGATCAACGGGTCGAGAATTTCACGCGGTCCGAGGAGAAAGAGGCGTTCGCCCTTTGCGATGAGCCGCTCCCCTCCGGGGGAGAATTCGATGTCGTCATCACCCGCTATTGCAAGGAGGGTGAGTTCGTGCTCCTGCCTCAGCCTGAGGTCAGCGAGGGTCGAGTTGCACCATTTCTCAGGAGCGATGAGTTCACGAATCTGCCAGCGATCATCGAGCGGTAACTGATGAACGAAACCAGGAGAACGTATCCGCTGCGCCATCGCCTCCGCTGCGGTGCCTTCTGGGCTGAAGGTTTCGGTCGCGCCAACGTGGAGCAACACTCGTTCCTGGAACTTGCTGTTGGCCCTGGCGATGATTCTCGGGATTCCGAGGTCGCTGGCGATGGCCGTGATCATCACCGCCGGCAGAGGATCCTCCCCGATGGCGACGACGATGCAATCGACTCCATCAAGACCATGCTGCTGGAGTTTTTCTCCATCGGTAATGTCCAGGACAATGGCGTCATCGATCTCCCCGGCGACGCTCGCCACCAGATCACGGTCGCGATCGATGGCGATCACTTCGGCGCCATTTCTGTGCAACTGGAGCGCCAACGTCCTGCCGAAGATGCCAAGGCCTATCACTGCGATTCGCACCAGACCTCCTTTGCCAGGAAAGGTGGCTCCCCTCAGAATCCACTGGCCCTCACGACATCCGAGAGGAGGAGTTGCAACTTCTGGCGCGCTTCCGCCAGAGCCGATTCCGAACGATAGAGATCCGGCCCTCGCAGGTCGAGCCACTTCTGCCATTCCTGGTGGCCCAAGAGAATCGCTGCCCTTTCCTCGCCAGGGATCCCTGTGCGCATTCTGGCGCGTATCCCGGCCATCCAGCTCTCGAGAGCGGCTGGGTTTTTCCCCGTCGATGTCCCTGTTTCCATCTCGATGTGGACGTTTCTGTCGAGGGAGTCGATGCGGTCCAGGGCATCGGAGAGATCTTTCCCCCCTGCTCCTTCCATCAAGCGCGCGAGGTGTGCCGGTCCACCTCTGTCGAGCCAGCGTTGCCACAGCCGGTTGGCTTCGACCCCCCCGGCTGGCAGTAGTTCCAGGATCCGCACCGTCAAGGTGGCCGGGCCCTCGAACTCGCCGACCTCTTCTTCCGTCTTCTCAGTGTCAGAATATTGGGTGATCATCCAGACGGCAGCAGAGGGAACCTGGAGCGCCATTCCGGAAGCCGTGGTGATGAGTAATCCATCCCCCGGAGAGGGCCGAACCTGACCACGGAGTTTGCCACCACCGCGGAGTTTCAACACGAGATCCTGCATCCGCGGCAGGTCGCCGGTCGCCAACTCGAGGAGGGCGGCGCGAAGCATCCGGTGGTACCTGAGTCGCTCTTCACGGGGAAGAAGATCTCCGTCAGCGGGGACCTGGTCGAGGATTCCGCCGCTGATCTGCCAGCGTTCGAGGGCCGCCTCCGCCTCTCTCAGCTGGTCGTTGTCCCAACGCGCCTCGAGAGGTGGGGGAGCCTGCCGGTGTGTGGGGGCCTTGGCCGACACTCCTGTGGTCTCCATCGTCGAGGCCAGCGGGCTTTCGGTGGGGGCGACCCAATGGGCCGGACGGTTCCTCAGCGTCCAGAGGAGGATCAGGGCCACGGCGAGGATGAGGATCACAAGGGGACGATTCAACGGTGTTCCCTTTCCCACAGATCGATCCACTGCCGGAGTACTTCCATCGCAGGTTTGCCTCGCGGAGTATAGGACCGGTCCGCCTTGCCGCCCACGCCGAACCAGGCATAGAAGAAAACCCCGCCCAGTTCATCAACTCCATCCCACGCCTGGAGAAAGGCGCGATAGGCATCTCTTTGCTCCAGGACGTCGACAGGGGCGTCTCGGGTGTAATCCCAGGGCTCACGGGCAATCCCATCGATGCTGGCGTACCCGATCTCGGTGAAGAGCAGGGGGATCCTTTCACGCCGCTGCCAGGTTCTCAACTGGTGGCGAACGGGGAGCCAGCGGCTGACCATCTCGGCGACGGTGGGCTCGGTTCCCGACGCCAGAGGCTGGTAAGCAGTGACGCCCATCCCGTCGAGGGCCTCGCTGAAGGGAATCTTCTGGTAACTGTCCCAGTTGGCGGAGTAGATCACCGCCCCCTGGTATCGTTCACGAACTGCCGTGATGGTCCGGAGCCATTCCTCGCCATCACCCTGGAGGGAATTGAACTCGCTTCCGACACACAGGATCTCCACCCCTTCACTCTCTGCAAGTTCAGCGAGTTTTCCCATCCAGAGGCGGTAAGAACGATGCCACAGTGGACGATCGAGAGGTCGGATGTTTCCGCGCCAGTCGTCGACCCCGGGCCGCTGGAGCAACAACACCGGAAGAAATGCAACTCGCAGCCCCAGTCCTCTCGCCTGGCGTATCGTTCTCCTCACTCGCCATGAGGGAGCGGTGTGGATGTCAGCGACAGCAACTCGGCTCGAATCCGCCCGCGCCTGGTAGTAACTGACTTTCAACTGCACCCAGCGCGCACCGGTGGTCGAAATTTCGGCCAGATCCCCCTCGTAATCGAAGTCAGGATCTGCGGAATGGAGGGCAAGGGTGACTCCGCACGGGCGTTGCTCGAGAAGCCAGCCTCGCAACGGAGCGGGTGTCCACCTGAGCGGTGAGGCGACCTCCGGAACCTCCAGGGGATCGGGGACGAGAAGAGTTCCCTGGGCGACGACACCGACCAGCACCAGGGCAAGGGGTGTGACGAGGGACAGGAGCCAGCTGAACCTGGAAACAGTCGATCGGTTGCCGTGGCGAGGTTCCATCGTCTCCTTCTTCCCCCGGGGGTGGCTGCATGATGGACATGGAGGGCGCCTGAGGACAGAATCCAGCCGGGTAAAAAAAGAGGGCGCTTCGAGTCCCTGTGCGCATTCTGGCGCGTATCCCGGCCATCCAGCTCTCGAGAGCGGCTGGGTTTTTCCCCGTCGACGTCCCTGTTTCCATCTCGATGTGGACGTTTCTGTCGAGGGAGTCGATGCGGTCCAGGGCATCGGAGAGATCTTTCCCCCCTGCTC
>DQQH01000040.1 GCA_015664425.1 Planctomycetota bacterium | reverse complement strand
AGAATCCGGAGAGAAAGAGGAGCAAGGCGACGAGGGCGGTAGTCAGATGTGGAACACCGCGCAGCGTCTCCCCCACCGATGGGAACGCGATCGCCAGCAGGATCACCGGCGGCATCAGCAGCAGGAACCAGTAGCGCACCAGCACGTCACCTCCACGGGCGAGGAGAGGGAAGATTTCAGGATCTCCTGGCCCCGCGGTATAGTATCAGTCCTGTTCCGACCACAACCCGCCTAAGGCGCGAGGGAGATCGTTGTACGACTATCACCGCTCTTCCACCTCGTCGATGCGCATCCTGGTGATCTCCCTGCTGGTGGTCGTGCTCCTCTCCTTGCTCCTAATTCGCCTCGATGACGGCAGGGGCGGGGCCCCCGGGGATGCCCTGGTCGTCTACTGCGCCGCCGGGTTGAGGCTCCCCGTCGCCGAGGCGGCTGCGCGCTTCGAGAAGGAACTGGGGATTCCCGTCCGCCTCGAACACGGCTCCAGCGGCGAACTGGAGGGGAAGATCCTCCTCGAGAAGGAGAGTGGTACCAACCGCTCCGACATCTACATCCCTGCCGATCAATCCTTCGTCGAGCGTGCAACGGCAAAGGGGTTGCTGCGCGAGTCGATCCCCCTCGCCCGCTTTCACCTGGTTCTCGCGGTCAAGAAGGGCAACCCGAGTGGGATCGAGGGGATCGACGACCTTCTCGACGGCAGCGCCCGTTACCTTCTCTGCGATGAGAAAGCGGGAGCAGGAAAGCGAACGCAACAGGCCCTCGAGGGGGATGGAACGTGGGCCCGATTAATGGCCGGCGCCAAGGCGGTGAAACCTCGAGTCACCGAGGTGGCGAGCGATGTCGCCATCAGCAGCGCCGTCGACTGCGCTATCGTCTGGATGACCACCGCCCAGCAGTTCGGTCTCGACACCGTCGAAATCCCGCAATTGACCGCTGCCGGGTCGACGATCATCGCCGCGGTTACCGACCACTGCCGCCGCCCCACCGAGGCCCTGCGTCTGGCGCGTTACCTCTCGGCACCCGAGCGCGGCCAGCCCATCTTCGCCAACCACGGCTTTCAGCCCGTCGATGGTGACCACTGGCAGGAGCGCCCCCGCCTCACCTTCTTCAGCGGCGGCGTCAACCGTGAGGCGGTCGAGGAGACGATCGATCTCTTCAGCGCACGGGAAGGTTGCGAGATCAAGACTCTCTTCGCCGGATGCGGGGCGCTGGTACAGACGATCGAGGCGGGGCAGAACCCCGATGCCTTCCTCACCTGCGACGTCTCCTACATGGAAAAGGTGGCGGGGCTATTTGGCGAGGCATCCGACGTCTCCAGCACCGACATGCTGATCCTGGTTTCTTCTGAGAACCGCCGAAATATCGCCAATTTCGAGGACCTCGCCAGAACCGATGTCACCCTTGCCATCGCCGACCCGGAGAAGACCGCCCTCGGTGACCTCACCCGGCGTCTTTTCGTCGAGGCGGGAGTGTGGGATGTTGTCGGCCCAAGAGTGCTGACCGCCCCCAGTGCCCACGAACTCTTCTTGATGATGGCGGCAGGGGAACAGAAACTCGATGCTGTGGTCGTCTACCGTGCGAACTGCAACAACATCGGCGATCATCTTGCGATGATCCCCATCGCTCACCCGAGCGCACTTGCGTTCCAGAACATCGCCATCGGCAACAGCAGCAAGCACCCCAACCTCACCAGGCGCCTCATCGATGCCCTTCTCTCGAAGGAATCTCAGGAGCGATTCGCCGCCAGGGGATTCGCCTGGCGAGCTCGGCAGGAATGACAACCGACGATGGGCCAGACGAGCGACACCACCACCTCTTTCCCCCGGCGCGACAGGGTTCCATCGGACTTCTCCTTCTTCGCCATCTCGGCAGGGCTCGGCGGTGGATATCTGGTCCTGATCGCTCTTCTCATCATCGCCGATTTCGCCTACCTCGCCTTCAGTGAGCGGGGGGTCTCCGAACTTCTGCGCTGCCTCGCCGATGAGAAAATACGCTACTCGATCTGGCTCAGCCTCATCTCCTGCACCATCTCGGCGATCCTGTCGCTGTGGGTTGCGATTCCCATCGGTTACCTGATGTCACGCTTCAATTTTCGCGGCAAGAACCTGATCGACACCCTCCTCGACGTTCCCATCGTCTTGCCGCCGCTGGTGATCGGCCTGAGTCTGCTGATCCTCTTCAACATCCCACCCTTCAGCCTGCTCAGCGAATGGGTCGTCTACGAGATCCCGGCGGT
>DQQH01000265.1 GCA_015664425.1 Planctomycetota bacterium | reverse complement strand
TCCAACTCTGGTTCACCGTTCCAGGAGAGGATTCTCTCCGGTGACTGGCGGCGGAAAGAAGGTTGTGGCTTCCTCCGGGGAAGCCCCTCCTGGAAGCAAGGTACTGGAGGTGTGCGGGCCTGGCCGAATCACAGCGGGCAGGGAAACTCTCCGAGAAAGGGATCCTGAATGATCAGCGCAAGGCTCTTCTTCTGTGCTCTCCTGTTTGCACTCCTTTCGACGGTTTCTTTTGGCGATGTCGTGATCAACGAGATTCGAATCGACATGCCTGGCTCTGACGATGATGAGTACTTCGAACTCTCTGGAGATTCCGGTGAAAGCCTCGATGGACTGACCTACATCGTTATCGGCGATAGCGGCGCCGAAAGTGGTATCGTGGAAGCGGTCATCGAGTTGACCGGCCTGGCTATCAGTGGTAGCGGTTACTTTGTCGCAGCAGAAGGAACGTTCACTCTCGCCGTGGCGAATCTCACGACAACCTTGAACTTCGAGAACAGCGACAACGTTTCCCACATTCTGGTCCAGGGTTTCAGTGGATCCAACGGTGATGATCTCGACATCGATGATGACGGGGTTCTCGATGTGACTCCCTGGGTAGCGATCATCGACTGCGTCTCCTTCATCGAGACCGATCCCGCCGTCGCTGGGGATCCGGTTTATTGCGGGAACCAGATCGGGCCAAATGGGTCCTTCGTTCCTGGCCATCTTCTTCGCTGCCCCGATTCCACCGGCGACTGGTCCATCGGGCAGTTCACTCTCGGAGCAAACGACAGCCCGGGGACCCCGAACGACCCCTCCTGTCCCGAGAATTGCAGCAACGGCGTCGACGATGACGGCGATGGCCTCATCGATTGCAACGATGACGATTGTGCTCAGGACCCTGCCTGCGGTACTCCCCCAGACAACGACGAGTGCCTCGATGCCCAACTGGTCTCCGAAGGGGATTTCCCCTTCTCCAACATCGCCTCCGTGAGCGACGGACCCAGTCCCTGCGGGCTTCTTCTCAATGACATCTGGTTACGCTATACCGCGACCTGCGACGGCAGCGTAACACTGACCACCTGCGGTACGACCAACTTCAACCCCTCGATGGCGGTCTACCTCGCCAGCGGCGGCTGCCCTCCCGCAGCGGGCACAGAGATCGCATGCGACGCGGGAAGTTGTCCCGGTACCGGTGACCCGGAGATCATCTTCACCGCTTCTGCAGGGGAGGAGTACCTGATCCAGATCGGCGGCAGCAACGGCGAATATGGCGACGGCACCCTGACCATCGAATGCCCCCCTGACGATTGCCACGTATTTCCGAACCCCGGTTACGAACTGCTCTTCTCCGATCTTCCCCAGTCCTCGGCAACGAGCGCAGCTCCTGCCGACATCACCGACATCCCGCTCCTCGACACCGTCATCATCACTGGCGGCAGCGTCATCGCCGACCTCGATGTGGCGGTCGACATTTCGATGGGATTCATCGGTGACCTGGTGATCGATGTGATCAGCCCTTCGGGCACGGTGGTCCGTCTCCACAACGAGAACGGTGGAGCCAATGATGACATCATTGCGACCTTCGACGATGAGGGCGCGACCAACGGCACCGTCCCCTTCAATGAGAACCTGCCGATTCAACCCTCTGGACCGGGAACAATGGCAGATTTCGATGGCGAGAACTCCGATGGCCTGTGGGCTCTGAGCATCGTCGATGTCTTCCTGACCCCGGGTTCAGGAACCGTTGCCGGCACCCTCAACAGCTGGAGTGTGTTCGCAGGAGGTCCGCAGGAGATCCCCGACGGCGATCCGTCGGGAACCCCCGCGGTTCTCAGCGTGCCTGTCGCCAACACCGACGGGATCCTCGATCTGGACGTCACCCTCCAGGTCCAGCACCCCGATCTCTCCGATCTCGAGATCACACTCGAATCCCCCAATGGAACCTCCGTGCGTCTGCACGACCACAGCGCCGGAGTGAACATTGATGACCGCTATGACGACGACCCCGCACAGGGGGGTCCCAACGATGGCTACGGAACTGCGATCCCCGATGGGCCTGGATCACTGGGCGATTTCGACGGCAGCCTCCTGGCAGGGAACTGGACGATGACCCTCGCCGACACAATAGGTGGTGACAGCGGCTTCTTGCAGGGCTGGGCTCTCCTCATCTGCGCTGCAGATTGCACCGGCCCCACAGATCTGGTTTGTTCAAGCGACTGCCTCAACGACGCCGTCTCGTTGTCGTGGATCAACGGACAGGCTTACGGCTCGGTCGATGTCCTTCGTGATGGCGTGACGGTTGCCACTCTCGCCGGCGATTCCACCACCTTCAATGATGTCAATCCTGGAAATGGTCCCCACTCCTACGAAGTGCGCGGCAACTGTGCCGTCGGTGCCGGCGCTGCAATTTGTGATGTGAATCACAGCTTCTACAACGGCGAAACCGACATCGTGCTGGCACTGGAAGGCCTCTTTGACGGAGGCGATACCGGTACCAACGACAGCGGAGCCGCCCTCATGGCAGCCCTCGAAGCGAACGGCCGCACTCCCCTCCTGGTGAGAGCGGACCCTGACGACTTCCTCTGTTGGCTTGCGCCGACGATCGAGGCGGTGTGGGTGGCCGCCGGCACCTACCCGACCAACTTCCACCTCACTTCCGATGAAGCAAGCATGCTCGGAAACCTCAGCGTCGAGGGTGTTGCGATCTACTTCGAGAGCGCGGATCACTGGGGCTTCAACCCAACACCATCGGGATTTGACGATCGCGATGGCGTCGCCAGCGGCGTCATCGACGATGGAGATGACTCCCTGACCTCTGTCGATGGCTCCGACTCCGGCGTCGGCCTCGACCTTTCCGGCCTCCAGAACGTCTCCTATACCCAGGACAACGCGACCGGGAACGACTACACCGACCAGTTGGTACCCGCCGACGGCTCCGCTGGTCCGGTAGATGCTTCAGGACCGAATGCCGGACTCATCTGGAATTCCGACGACGTGATCGGCACGCCCTACGGCGTCGGAATCTTCTACTCCACCAACACGGGCGGGGACACCATCTGCGCCTCGATGGAGTTCGGTGGCCTCGGTGGCGACCGCGACGCCCTGATGGGTCTCTACCTCCTGGCGCTGGGGCTCGGTGGCGTCGGTGATCAATTCGACCGCGCCGATTGCAACTCCGATGGGTCCTTCAACATCGCCGATTGCATCTACCTCCTAGCGCTCCTTTTCTCTGGAGGGCCCGAGGGGACCTGCCCGGACGCCTGTGACATCAACGACGACGGGACTATCAACATCGCCGACGCCGTCGCCGGACTCGGCAACCTCTTCAGTGGCGCCGCCAATCCTCCCGCACCGTTCGGGGCCTGCGGGATCGATCCGACAGCGGACGCACTCGACTGCCCCGACTTCCCGCCCTGCCCCTGAGGGCGCGGGCAAACCAGAGAGAGCCGGCGAGACCTCCTGGGTCTCGCCGGCTCGTCTCTTTTCCAGGCTTCCCATCGGTGGCTTCACCCCTTTTGGCGCCCCTGGTTCTCCGTCTCAGGTAGCATGACGCGCGGAGGAGACGGTGGCAGATCCGAAGGAGAGAATCGAGGGTCCATCGGGAACGGGAGCACCACTCCTGCGCGCCCGGTCGATGACGGCGTGGACGATGCTCTCCAGGGTGCTCGGTCTCGTCCGCGACCTCCTCTTTGCCGCATTCTTCGGTGCCGGCCTGCATTCCGATGCCCTCAAGATCGCCTTCAGG
>DQQH01000249.1 GCA_015664425.1 Planctomycetota bacterium | reverse complement strand
GCCTCGTAGCGACCTCCGGTGATGGCGACGACGATGGTGACCACCCCATCCTCTCCGACGGAGATCTCGCTGAGGGGCAACCCGTAGGAGTTCTGAGCCGGGGTATCGACGTTGCCGCGCCAGCCACCATCGCCATCGGATGCGATGTGGAAGACCAGCTCGAGAGCCTGCCCCTCGGGATCGATGTCACCGCGCCAGATGCCGGCGAGGTCGACCTCGTCGGCTTGTCCCGAGCAGGGGAAGAACAGAAGGGCTGCCACCAGGATGGTTGTGAAAGTGGGAGTTTTCATGGCAGCCAATGTATCTTCAATCTGGCGCTCCAACCAGGGTTCCTGGCCCTTCCCCTCGCTCTCGACAGACCTCTGCTGTGTTATCCTGACCCGGGGCAGTCCCGAAGTAAGGAGTGTCCCGGGAGACCGAGATGAAGCTCCGATCACCGCCGATCCTCCTGGTCATGATCTTCCTGCTCCTCGCCAGCGAGTTGTGGGCGTGCAAGTACTCCGTCCGCGATGTCGGATTCGTCAACCTCGGCTCTCGCTCCTATCGCCTCTACATCTTCAAAGCAACCGGGACCGGCCGCTCCGCCTCCCTCCCTCCCTTCGAGGAGAGCAACGTCATCGCCGAACCTGTCATCATCGGCGAGGAGCACCCTGCCGCTGGCTACCTCGGGCGCGAGCTGGTCGCCGGTGAAGAGGTCGCGCTGCTGATCGCTCCCGACGGGCGTAGCCTTACCGTCGACCTCGATGACCTCGACTCGATTCTCGACTCGCCGGTGAGGGAATTGCTTCTGAAAAAAATCCTGCGCGCCCACAGCATCCTGCTGGTGGTCGAGGGGAAGGACGCCAGACAGAACGCTCTCGCCCTCGCCGCCACTGAGGAAGCGATCGTCAAGGTGACGTCGACGATGGACTCCCTGCCCAAGCCGATCGACAAGCCGCCCCTCTCCATCGTCATTCCCCTCGCCGATCGCGCCAGGGAGCGGGTGCTGCTGTGGGGTCTTGGCATCGACCCCGATGACAGCGGCGCCCACGTCGCCGTGCTGATCGGCCGCTGCCGCCGCCTCGGACCAGTACTCAGCTTCCCGGGCACCGAAGAGGGGCAGTTGCAGAGAAACTTGCAGTTGATCGGCCAGGACTGCGAGTGTGGCCTCGACACCCGCTGGATGCAGGGTCCGATGGCTCCCCACCGCTGGGACTCGGTGCAACAGGCGCGGGCGGTGATGGCGCTCGGATTCGATGCCATGAACCCGATGGTCCAGGTTGAGATCCGCCGCATCCTCGCCCGCCAGGTTGCGCGCGCCGCCGAGGTGGCGGGAGGTTCCGGCCTGACCGACCCACTCGTCGGTTACGAGGAGGTCACCCTCGACAATGCACCCATTTCTGGAGAGGTCACCGGACCCGTCCCTCTGGCAACCCCGAGGAGGGGACTCGCCCTGTGGTTCCTTCTCGGCCTCTCTCTCGCGGCACTCCTGGGCGGAGTTTTCATCTTCCTCATCGCAACGAAACGAGAGCAGCGATGAGAGCCCTCGTGCGGATGCTCATCGCAGAGGCGAGCTTCCGACGCGGCTCCTTCATCCTGTCGGTAGTGGCGGTCGCCATCGCCGTCCTGGCCGCCACCGTCGTCGATCTCACCCAGGAAGCGGCGCAAAGGGAGACGCGGCGGGTCACCCGCGACATCGGCTTCAACCTGCGGATCATCCCCGAAGAAGCCGACCTCGAGTCGATCTGGCTCGAAGGTTTCAGCGAGCACACCTTTCCCGAGGAGAGCATCGAGCG
>DQQH01000268.1 GCA_015664425.1 Planctomycetota bacterium | reverse complement strand
GACAAAGCACAGCAGCCAGAACGGAACACGCAGGGCAATCAGCGGTCTCCAGGCAATCCTGGTGGGGCTCATCGTCCTCTTCTCCCTGGAGATCACCGTCGCAACCGATGAGGCTTCTCAGCGTCGTCCCCTCGACCTGCCTTCCGGCGGAGGAGCCCTCTCCTCGCTGGCCTACGAAATCGAGGAACCAGAGTTCGACAGCAACGTCATCGAGTTCTACGGCGGTTACTACGAGGGAGACGCTTTCTTCTGGTGCCTCGATCGCTCGACCAGCATGGGGCCGCAAAATCCTGGCGACAAACTGGAGATGCTGAAAGCTGAGGTCACCGATGCAATCAAGCAACTCTCCGAGGACAACGAGTTCGGCCTTGTTTCCTTCGCCACCAGCGTCACCTGGTTCAAGAACCGTCCGGTGCGAGCCACCGGTGCGAAGAAACAAGCGGCGATCGAGTGGGTCAATTCGATGCAACCCTACGGCGCGACCTGCATCTCCCTCGGCGTCGTCAAGGCGCTCGAGATCAGCACGCACTCGCTGATGAGCAATCGTCGGATCCTGTTGGTCGGGGATGGCGGCCCGACTTGCCCAGGGTATTCCAGTGCAACAATGCTGGAAGAGATCAATGGAGCCAACTGGCAGAGGTTGCCGATCGACACGATAGATATCGGCGCCAACCAGGATGGAATCGAGATCCTCAAGCAGATCGCAAACCAGAACGACGGAACCTACCGCCTGATCGACTGAACCATCACGACCCCGTCCGGGCTAGCGCCCGGGCGGGGCTCCTCCTTCAGCGCTCCTCTCGAATCCGCTGAATCCCCGACAACCACCGACACGCCGCCGCGTTGAAGGGCTCATCGAGGTGGTTGTAGATCAGTGCCAGCTGGCGGTAGATGAGTTCTCGCTTGCGTGCCATGCCTTTTGCTCCTTCCAGGAGGTCGAGTGCCTCGTGGAGCCTTCCCTCCGCCCTGCGCAGGACTTCTTCCTCCCTCTCGGCCGATCTTCCTGGACGATGGATGGAGTGTTCCTGCTGGCTGAGGAGCGCTCCGGCGATGGCGATCGGCTCGTCCCAGGGGCCCTCCCTGCTGTCGAATGTTCGCCACGAGAGAAGCAGCGAGGCGACCACCGTGATGGAGATCGTCGTTGCCACCAGCAGCCGGGTCTTGCTGCCAAATGATTCCCGAAAAACAGGGTCAAATCTCCAGCGGAAGAGGGCGTGCACCCTGCTGGGGATCGGCGGATGGCGCCAGTTCTTCTTCTGGCGTCCCTGCCCCAGGTGTTCGAGTGTTTGCAACGCCGAGGCGATGGGGATCGGGGAACCCATCGCCTCGGCGCTGAAGAGGTCTGCCTCGTGCTCCATGTGGTGCGAGAGCTTGCTGAAGAAGATCCAGAAGAGGGCGGTCACCGAGAGGAACAACGTCGCCACCCACCACTGTGAGAAGGTGGCGAGGGCTCCGTCGAGAAGTTGCAGAATTTCCAGGAATCCGAGGGCGAGAAGGAGGTAGAGGAGAAGATGGTGACGGCGTCCATGACCGAGTTCGTGGCAGAAGACCCCCTCGACCTGCTTGTCGTCGAGGGTCTCCAGCAGTCCGTCGGTGAGGAACACCTGGCGCTGGAAGGGAAGGACCCCGGTGAGGCAGGCGTTGACGATCGGTCGGGGTCCGGTGCGAAAGACGAAGATCTCACGACAGTGAACCCCGCAGGCGTCCGATGCCGCGAGAAGACGCTGGCGCAGGAGTCCTTCAGGGAGGGGATGGGCGGGGTAGAGCCGGCGGACGAGCAGCGGAGAGACGAGGACGATCGCTGCAATCAGGAGGAAAAACTGCAGCTGCATGGCGATTGGACCGACAGCGGCGGTGCTCTCGATCCAGCCTGGATTGCCAGCGATCAGATCATCGATGGCACTCAGGACCAGGAACGGGAGGAAGAGGACCAGCATAGGCCTCGCCTCCCTCCTGAGGGCGTCGCCAGGGGTGTCGTCGATCCCTGCTCTTCTCTCGAGGATCACCGACGGGATCCTCGAGAGGACCGCTCCGGCGATGAAGGGAGAGAGCACCAGGGCCTCGGAGGCACCGTACCAGTCGACGGGGATCCAGCTCTCGGCGATCAGCAGCCAGTTGTTGAAGATCGCGATGGCGAAGGTCGCGATGGCTGCACCGCTCCCGGCGCGCTGGGAGCGGTGAACCCGGGAGAGAAGAGAGAGGGGCGCCCCTCCCATCCGCCGGCGGCTGGCGAACAGGGTTGCGACAAGGGGGGGAAGGAGAAGGAGGAGGAAGGGCCACCCGCTGGCGGCCCTTTCGACCGGGATGGAGGAGGGGAGCAGCCCCGCCCGGGCTATTGCGACCAGGAATATTGCGGCGATGAGGAGGCCGATATTCTTGATCGCTGGGCTCCCCTCGGAGGGAAGAGATCCCCCCTGCTACGACTTCCGCATCTGACTCTTGATGAGGTACTTCAGGATCCGGTCCTGCTCCTCCTTGGAGATTTCCAGGAATTTCAAACCGACGACACACCGGTCCTTGTTTTCGGGGATCTCGTCGATCCATGCGACGTGGCACAGCCCCTTGACCGCGACATCGACCGAGGGCAGGAGCAGGTTCACGCCCAGCTGGATCTTGCCCATCAGGAGCGCGGGGATCCAGTTGAAACTAGGGATGCGGCCGCACAGGATCAGGCCGCCGCCGCCGAGGCTGGAGCAGGTGCCCTCGAGAATCGACTCGTTTCCGAGGTCGATTTCTCTGGAGAGGAATTTGTAACGAACAGGGATTTCGACGGGGATGCGGACAAACTCCCGTCGCTGGGAGAAGGACTCGAGAATGGTGGACAATTGGCCTCCAGTGGAGATTGGGGAACGTTCTTATCGAGATTAGGATGCTGGCAGGTCTGGCG
>DQQH01000242.1 GCA_015664425.1 Planctomycetota bacterium | reverse complement strand
TTTGTAGTTCTCGACAAGTGTGGGCAACCAGGACTCGATGCTCTCTCCGGGCATTTCCCCGGGAGAAACCGAGATGTTGAAACGATCGCGAAGGTGATCGGAGAAGAGAGCTGGTGCATCATCTAGAGCATCGGGATGTTCCATCAGCCCGGAGGAGTACTTGGAGATCGACTCCTCGAAGTGCTCGACCACCAATCCCTGCAGGTCCTCGCTCTTGAGCGCACGGTCCCTCAACTCGTAGATGACCTTGCGTTGGCTGTCCATCACGCTGTCGTACTCCAGGAGGTTCTTGCGGACCTCGAAGTTTCTCTGTTCGACCTTTTTCTGAGCGCGTTCCACCGCTCTGGTCACCATCGGATGGGTGATGTCGACTCCCTCGTCCATCCCGAATCGCTTGAGGAGAGCGGAGACGCGCTCGGTCGCGAAGATGCGCATCAGATCGTCCTGGAGAGAGAGATAGAATTGCGATGCTCCGGGATCCCCTTGTCTTCCGCAACGGCCGCGCAACTGGTTGTCGACGCGCCGCGACTCGTGCCGTTCGGAGCCGATCACGAGAAGCCCGCCGAGATCGACGACTCCATCTCCAAGGACGATGTCGGTGCCGCGACCCGCCATGTTGGTGGCGATGGTGACACGCCCCTTCTGACCCGCTTCAGCGACGATGTCCGCCTCCCGTGCGTGCTGCTTGGCATTGAGAACGTTGTGGCGTATCCCACGCTTGTCGAGGCGCGAAGAAACCAGTTCGGAATCCTCGATGGAGATGGTGCCGACCAGGATCGGGCGCCCTTCGTTATTGACGTGGGCAATCTGGTCGACGAGCGCCGTCCATTTCTCGTTCTTGGTGCGATAGATGATGTCGGTCAGGTTGCCCCTGCACAGCGGGCGGTTGGTCGGGATGGCAACCACCTCGAGGCCGTAGATCTCCCGGAATTCCTGCGCCTCGGTCATCGCAGTTCCGGTCATCCCGGCAAGCTTGCCGTAGAGTCGGAAAAAATTCTGGAATGTGATGGTTGCGAGAGTCTGGTTCTCGTCCTTGATCTTGAGGCCTTCCTTCGCCTCGACCGCCTGGTGCAGGCCGTCGGACCAGCGCCGCCCCTCCATCAACCTGCCGGTGAACTCGTCGACGATCACTACCTGGCCATCACGGACGACGTAATCAACATCGAGGTGATTGAGATGGTGGGCTTTGAGAGCCTGCTCGAGATGGTGGGGCCACATCATGTTCGCAGCGCTGTAGAAGGAGTCGACCCCGACGAGCCCCTCGGCGAGTTCGATCCCCTCCTCCGAGAGGATCACCTGCTGCTCCTTCTCCTTCACCTCGAAGTGGCGCTCCTTGACCAGCTGACGGATCACTCGATCTGCCTTGTAGTAGAGGTCGGTCGATTTTTCTGCCGGCCCGGAAATGATCAGCGGAGTCCTCGCCTCATCGATGAGGATCGAGTCGACCTCATCGATGATCGCGAAATGACGCTCCTTCTGGCACTGGTCCTCGGGTCGCACCTTCATGTTGTCGCGCAGGTAGTCGAAACCAAACTCGTTATTGGTGCCGTAGGTGATGTTGCAGGAATACTGCTCGATTCTCTCTGCACTGTTCATGTTCGATTGAATCGCACCGACGGTCATGCCGAGACCTTCGTAAACAGGGGCCATCCAGGTGGCATCACGACGGGCGAGGTAATCGTTGACTGTGATGATATGCACTCCCTTGCCGGGGAGTGCGTTGAGGTAGGCTGGGAGGGTGGCGACGAGGGTCTTGCCCTCACCGGTGACCATCTCTGCGATTCCTCCGTGGGTGAGAACGATGCCGCCGATCAACTGGACATCGAAATGGCGCATCGCAACGCCAGTCTCGGTGTGAAGGAAACGGCGAGCGGATTCCCTGACGCAGGCGTATGCTTCCGGGAGAAGATCGGCAATGGTCTCGCCCTCGGCGAGGCGATTGCGAAACTCCTCCGTCTTGTCGCGCAACTGAGAGTCAGAGAGGGTCATCATCTCCGGTTCATGGGAGTTGATGAGCTCGATCTTCGGGAGGATCTCTCGCAGGATCCGATCGTTCCTGGAGGGAATGATCTTCCGAAAGGCCCCCTTGAGGGAATCGATCAGACTGGCCATCGGCGGTCGACCTCGATCTCTCAGCGGCCGGGAGGACGGCCCCCGGCGAACGACCATCCCCGGAGAGGTCCTGCGGCCGCGCAGGACACCACGACACGTCGCCAAGAGTAACGTCTCCGGCGCTTCTCTCAACCGTTACCGGGGCGGTTCGAAGGTACCCCTGAGGTCGTCGAGACGCTCGATCCCCTCGCTGGCGAGGTGTTCCCGCAGGGTCGAGAGCCAGTCGGTGAGACAGGCGGGCTCCCTGTACAGGTGGGTCCCGACCTGCACCAGGGTCGCCCCGACACAGATGTACTCGAGAATGTGCT
>DQQH01000145.1 GCA_015664425.1 Planctomycetota bacterium | reverse complement strand
GCGAAGAGTTCCCTGTGATCGCGGGGGGTGAGAGCAGCCCGCCGCTGCCATTCCTCGCCAAGGGGTGTGGTCGCAACCACCGTCTCCTCGACAGCGGGTTCGAGTCGTTGCTCTGGCTGATTTTCTTCGGGCTCCTGGCGTAACAGAAGCAGGGATACGATGACCAGGGCCAGGAAAATCCCGGTGACCCGTCTCCTCTTCCCTCCCGTTTTCCTCACCTGTGCGGAAGGCGGATCGAACCGGCTTCTCAGGGCAGGGAGATCCTTGGGCCTGCGGTTCCGGTCGAACTCGAGCATCTCCTCGATTGTCGCTGCGAGAGATTCGGGCAGGTCTTTTCGAAGCTCTCTCAACTCGCCAGCGATGGGAAGATCCCCCTCGGCGAGGCGCCGACGGAGTTTGTCGAGAGAGCGCTCGACGACCGGCTTCTTGCCGGTGAGAAGGTGCCAGAAGGTGGCGCCCAGGGAGTAGATGTCCGAACGGATGTCCCCCCCCTTCCCGAGGATCAATTCCGGCGCGAGGTATGCTGCTGTGCCCCCGGGCAGCACCTCTCTCCCGGAACTGCTGACAGGGCGGCACATCCCCAGGTCGGTGAGCACCAGGCGTCCCCCTCCAGCCAGGATCCAGTTGCTCGGTTTGACGTCGCCATGGATCCAGCCCTGTTCAGCGATCGCCTCGAGGGCATGGCTCCCCTGAACGATCCAGTCGATCGCCTCGTCGGGGGTCACCGGGCCGAGCCGACGCAACCTGTCGAGGAGGGTTTCTCCCTCGACCATCTCCATCACCAGGTAAGGAAGATCTCCCTCGTGGCCCGCATCGAGAGCGTGGACGATGTTGGGATGGTTCAGCCTGCCGAGGCGATGGATTTCATCCTCGAAGCGCGAGCGGCGGACGGGATCTCTCCGGCGATCGCCAGCAAGCACCTTGAGGGCAACCGGGCGATCCAGATTCGGGTGGCGAGCCTCGAACACAATTCCGATGCCGCCACGACCGATCTCGCCGATCAGAGTGTAGCGACCAAGTCGATGGTGGCTGTCGCCGGCAAGGCGACTCTCCCAGCCACGAACTCTGGCAGGATCGACGCCGTGCCTCTCGATGAGAATGGTGGCCGCGCTTCCCTCCAGACCTGCGCGGCGCCAGGAGTCGAGGGTATCGAGGAGTTCCGCGAGGGCACGGCGATCGATCACCGATTCCTCGAAGGCGTGGAGGGCAAGCAGCGTCTCGGTGAGGGACATCGCCCCTTCCAACCCCGCAATGGGCTAGCCGCGGACCGCCTTGAAGGGGTCTTCCGCGGCGATCACCCGTTCCAGTTCAGCGACCGTTGCAAGCCAGAGTTGGATCCGCTCTCCCACCGCCCGATCGCGAGAAAGTTCCCGGCTCTGCGGCAAAGCCTTCTGAATGTCCTCGAGCTCTCCCCGGCAGCGTCCCAGAACTGCGGTGGCAAACTCCAGCCACTTCCCCTTGCGCTGATTGTCATCGGTGGCTCGTGACCGACGAAGATAGTCATCGACCAGTTTCATCATTCGTTCGACGTTACTAACGCGCAGTTGCACTTCCTCACGAATGATCGCAGGGTTCAGCGCCTTGAGCTGTTCGTTGTGAATCATCGAGTCCTTGGGGCTGGCGGGCGCCCTGGTTCCCACCGGCAACCCCACTGCAGAGAGTCCGAAGAAAACAACTGTGGGAATGATGATGGCGTAGATTACTCCGAGAAAAACATCGCCAAAGTCGAAATCGCTCTCTTCATCGCCGCGGCGTCTGGGATCATCCCCTGCCAGATTTCCAGGGGAATCGACCTCCGGTAGAGTTGATCGGTTCGACATCTGCAGCTAATCCTCCTGAGCCCTCAAACGCTCCGAAGAAAAGAGCGGCTTGATCTTCACGATGTCCTCGAGAATCAACTGCAGTTCCCGGTAGTCTTTCTGGTAGCCGTGATATTCGGGTGGTAGTTCTCCGTTGTTCTCCTCGCGGACCGGTTCGAGCATCTTATCGAGCATGTCGAGGGTGTCGGTGACGTAGGCGAGGGTATCTTCGCATTTGATGGCAAACGCTTCGAGGTCGTCGTCCCCACGCATCTTCGCAGCTTCCGACCGGAGCATTCGCGAGTGTGCAGTCCGTTGCTGGATCTCCCGATATTCCTTTTCGTTCGTGGTCTCCACCTGGACCACGTTGGGACTGTCGGGCCGATTCGAGAGCGCGACGAGGAAGGCAACGAGAGCGCCAAGAAGGAGGACTGCGGTACCGATAATGACAACCGGGTGGGCACCCTTCTTCGCCGGCGGCACGTATTCAGACCTGCGCTCCTCACGGCCGCCTCCGGCGCTCTGGCTCGATTCTGAGGCCAAGCGATCGCCCCGGCGACGGGGTGCACGTCCGGCAGGACGGTTGGAAGTGGACATCGCGCCTCCTGCAGATCCCGCTCGAGGGCAGGACCCTTGCTTCATCTCGACGGCTCACCCCCAACGGGGGGAGAACCGAACTGGCCGGGACAGTCCCACGAGTGGGTCCCCACTGCCCGGAAAGAGACGGTTCCAGGGTATCCCCGGTCACAAGGGGGGTCAATGAGAGGAGCAAGCGGTGGCCGCCATACACAGGGCCCAAGTCTCCCCAGGCCCTCTCAGAGCGACACCCGAACAGCCCGCAGGAATGAAACAAACGCTGCCACGGGAGAGAGGCCGACTCCCGCCCTCGAAAATCAGCACACCAGCCCCCTCCAACAGAGCCAGGATGGAGAAGCAACCCTCGTTTCTTGGCACCGGTAAATCCGGGGAGTCGAAGCGCAGTTCATCGAGAGTGAAGGGACCTTCTCCAATACGACGCACCCACGAATCCCAGGAGGGGGGCTCTGGCAATGGGCAGGGGGGAGCCGTAGAGGGGGAAATCACCTGCGCTGCTTCTTCGAGATGTAACTGACGGGGTCTGCCGTCGAGGCCGACTCGTCCCCAGTCGTGGATCCTCCAGGTGGTGTCGGAGGACTGCTGGATCTCTGCGAGCAATACCCCTGCTCCAATGGCGTGGAGTGTCCCCGCCGGCAGGTCGATGACATCCCCGCGTTTCACAGGAACCCGTCTGAACCCCCGGCCCCCCTTGCCCGCTTCCTCCGCCTTGATGACACTCTCGAGGTCCCACCCTTCCTCGAAGCCGTAAATGACGCTGGCGTCGATTGCTGCATCGAGGATCACCCACGCCTCGCTCTTTGCAGATCCAGGAAGGCCAGAACTACGGAGATCCTGATCGGAGGGATGGACCTGGACCGAGAGGTTTTCTCGAGCATCGATGAACTTGAAGAGCAGAGGCAACTTCGGGTCCCCCTCCCCGCCCAGGAGCGCAGGCCCGAGAATGCCTTCCGGATCATCCTTGATCAATTGCCTGAGGGTCTTACCAGCGGCTCCACCATCAGCCACCACAGAGTGAAGATAAGGATCCTCACCCACATCGGAGACTTCCCACGATTCGCCGATGGGCGGATCGGCATCGAGTTGAGGATGGATCTCATCGAGGATGCGCGTACCACCCCAGACACGTCGAAGAGGGATCGGCAACAGTGCGAAGGGAGCCAGAGATTCTGTCGAGTCTGTCGGGACTTCACCGGCTGCGGAGGTCGCCGGAGCATCCCTTCCCAGTTCCTTGCGCAGCATGGCGACGAAGGACCCGAAGACCTCCTTGTTGCTGTCACTGATCCTGCAGAGGTTCTCGTGGGCTTTCAAGATCCGCTCGAGGCGTTTCAGGTCACCGACCAGAGGCTCCAGTCGATGCATCTCGATGTTCGGGAGCTCGACTTCTCCGACGACCACATCGAGGATGCGGTCGATGCCCACTTCACTCAGAATTCGCAACACCGTCGGACCGACGTTGATCGCAGCGACGTGGCAGACTTCAGTTTCCCGAGCAAGGCTGATCCCCAGCAACACCCCGAGAAAGGTCGAATCAACCCCATCGCAGCGAGAGAAATCGAGGATGAACTCCCGGCAGCCCCCCCGCTGTGCGCCGGCGGCGAACTCCTGGAATGGGGCGCAATTGTCCATGTTGCCAAAACCGATGATGCGACAGTAGACCACTTCCGAATCGCAGGCCGCCAGGACATGACCCCTATCAGAGTACGGTGTCCGGTCGGAGCCAGGGGTCAAGCGAGATCCCCCTCGAACTGCCCGAGCCTCTCTTCGCCGCGGGAGAGCATCTCTCTCGCTTCGTCGAGTGATCTCTCTGTTCGCTCATCTCCTCTGAGCATCTCGGCGATCTCTTGCTCACGTTTCTCTCGAGAGAGAAGATCGATACGTGTGACCGTCCTCCCTTCGATCACCTCTTTCAGCACCTGGTGATGCCCCATCCCCAGAGCTGCGACCTGCGGAAGATGGGTCGCGCAGAGGATCTGATGGGTCCTGGCGATTTCCTGCAACTTGATCCCGATCGTTGCGCCCAACCTGCCACCGATACCGCTGTCGACCTCATCGAAAACAAGGGTCGCAATTCCATCCGAATCCGCGAGTACACGTTTCAGCGCCAGCATCACCCGCGAAAGTTCCCCCCCGGAAGCCACCTCTCGAAGCGGCCGGAGAGACTCTCCTGGATTTGCACTGAAGAGGAACTCGACGCGGTCGCTACCTCTCTCATCGAATCCTCCCAACGATTCAGTCACGGGAATCCTGTCGAGTTTCGCCTCGAAACGAGCGCGCTCCATCCCGAGATCGACAAGTTCTGATGCCACCGACAACGAGAGAGCCTCCACTGCGCCTTCCCTCTGGCGATTGAGGAGCCCTGCTCGTTCTTCGAGATCCTCGACCCGTTCATCGAGTTCCTCTCTCAGCGCTGGCAGAGCCGCATCGGAACCGACGAGGAGGGACAGTTCCTCTCGCGCCTCTTCAAGGTGATCGAGGAGTTCATCGGAACTTCGGTGATAGCGCTCTTCGAGGCGAACCAGGAGATCGTACCTGTCACGAAGCCCCCCGAGGCGTCCTGGATCACCGCCGACATCGTCCTCGATTGTGTCGAGACCACGAAGTCGGTCATCGAGGAGCACCTCGACCTCGGCGCAGGCACTGGCGAAATCGCTGATCGCAGGATGGAGCTGGGAGTAAGCTTCGAACTCCCGCTGGTAGGATCCGATGCTGTCGAGCACGCTCCCCTCATCCTCGACAAAAGTCTGCCTGACTCGATTGACCAGCTCGAGGAGGGCATCTCTTTCCTCGAGGAGTTCGAGTTCCATTTCGACCCGGGCCCTCTCTCCCTTGTCGATGCCTGCTTCGTCAAGCTCTTCAACGACGTGCTCCAGGAATCGCTTCCGGTCGCCACGCCCGCGTTCATCTCGTGAAAGCTCCTCCACCCTACCCTCGATCTCCCTGGCAGAAGCGTACGCCTCGGCAAAGGAAGAACGCTCAGCGATGAGTCTGGCCGAGCGATCCAGGATGTCGAGTTGCCCCACCGGACGCAGCAACGCCAGTTGCCCACCTTGACCGTGAATCTCGATCAACTGGCTTCCAATCTCTCGAAGCAGCGCAACCGTCATTTCGTAGCCGTTGACCCGGCACCTGTGACGTCCTTCTTTCCTCAACTCGCGCTCGATGAGTAGCTCGCCATCGCCGATGGGTATGCCGAGAGTGTCGCTGAAGAGCTCGGTTCGTGCCGAATCCTGGATGTGGAAGAGACCCCTGACAAGAGCCTCTGGCGCCCAAGAGCCGATCCAGTCGGAGCGAACCCTATCACCCCGGAGGATCGAGAGGGCAGAGAGCAGCATCGACTTTCCGACGCCGGTTTCTCCGGTGATCACGTTGAAGCCTGGGCCGAACTCAAGTTCGGCTCGTTCGATCAATCCCAGATTCTCGACAGAGAGATGGACCAGCATCGCGACGCCTGTCCTTCCCGCCCTCAGCGCACCCTGCAGCCGGGGGCAACCTTGCCATCCGGACCGAGAATCCTGACGACACCGGAATCTTCCACCGCCAGCAGCATCCCCTGGGATTCAACCCCACGGATCACTGCAGGCTCGAGATTCCAGATGACGACGACGGTTCTGCCAAGGAGTTCGTCGCGGGTGTAATGCCCGCGAATCCCGGCAACGATACGACGCTTCTCGTCCCCACCATCGATTGAAAGCAACCAGAGTCGGTCGGCATCGGGGTGAGGTTCCACCTCGAGAACCCGGGCGGTGCGGAGTTCCACCTTTGCGAAGTGGTCAATGGTGATCGGTTCGCTGTCACTCATCTGCCATCATCCTCCCATCGGGGATCCCGGTCCCCGAACAATTCCGGGTGAGACTCCCTTTCTAGCCGGGGTTTCTCAGGCTTGCAACGACAGCCATGGGGAGATGAGAGAAGGGGGTGACGGGGAGCCCTGAATTGAAGAGCGGGGAGCCGGCAGTGCCGGCCCCCCGCAGAGATGTCCGATCGATATTCAGATGGCTAGATCGACTCCTCGATCATCCGCTCGATGGCAGCCTGGAGGTACTCATCCTTGTCGTACTCTCCATCGGCGATCTTCCGGCGCACTTCCTCGACCTTGTCCTCGCGAATCTCGGGTAGTTCGGAGAGTTGCTGGAGCAGGCGAGCTTCTGTCGAGATCTGAATGTCGTCAGCGCCGCGTTGAATCCCTCCTGCAACCCGGGTCTCATCCGTCTGTTCCGTCTCGAGGGGGTTGCCGACCTGTTTCGCTGGCTGAATTTTCTCGGGCTGGGCCGGCTGAGGCGCGCCGATGCCCCCGGTCTCGTTAATCGTCATCTGCCCCCTCTCCTGAAGGCCAGGCTCCCGAAATCCCGCAGCGGCGTCTGGCCCCCCCTCCACCCCGGGATAACCTCATTAATGAGGCCTAGCAGGGTCTTCGGCAGGAACAGCCAAAACTTTAGGGAAATTTGAAAAAACCTGATTCGGTCCTCCTGGATTGATGCTGGCACCTGAGAGCCCCAGACGCAAGGATGGAAACTGGGCCGGGGTATCCTGGTCCAAAAAAGTGGCCCCCCCGGACCATCCGGGGGGGCACTAACTTCGAGGTTCTCAGGGCCTGGGACGCAGGACCCGCGAAAATCACGCCCCTGACCCGTAAACGGAACCTCGATCTCTTCTGTCGAGGATCAGCGGTAAACCCCGCAAATCCCCTTTTCAACTTCGTTCAGAGGTAGATCCTTTCCGAGGTGACCCGGGGGCCTGGACCCCTCTCCCTCTCGGAGCGGTCTCTCTCCCGGCCATCGCCGCGGCTTCGAGTGCGGTTTCGGGGCTCACGGTCATCGCCACCACGGCCACTGGCCCGGCGACGTCGGGGTTCATCGCCATCTCCGTCAATCTCGCGAACTTCGATGCGACGGCTCCGGACCTGCTTCTCCTGGCGATCACCGTCGATGATCACCTCGATCTCCACTTCGCCGGGGACAACTCCGCTTCGACGAAGATTGCGGAAGATCTCCAGACGGGGACCCTCTTCACCGCCCCCGAATCGTTCGCCACGTGGGATCCCGACTGGCATCCCACGGTTGTCGCCACGGCTCCTGCCGCCGCGCTGATTCGATGACGGTTCCCTTACCCTGCCACGGCGCATCTGGCGACTGTTGCCACCGTCGCCACCACGGCGCATCTGGCCGCGGTCGGGGCGATCGTCGCCACGGCCCATCTGGCGGCGGTTGCCTCCGTCACCACCGCGGCCCATCTGGCGGCGGTTGCCACCATCGCCACCACGGCGCATCTGACCGCGGTCGGGGCGATCGTCACCACGGCCCATCTGGCGGCGGTTGCCACCGTGGTCACCATGGCCCATCTGGCGGCGGTTGCCACCGTCGCCACCACGGCGCATCTGGCGGCTGTTGCCACCACGGTTGCCAGGGCGGTTCATCTTCTTTCCTCCACGGCCTCCACGATCGTCCCGTCCCCTCAGATCGTGCTGATCGTCGTCGTCGTCATCATGGTGGAACTCGCCGTCCTCCCCGCAGATCACCCTCAAGATGTGCATGCCACCGACGCGATCACCTCTGCCATCGACCTCGCCGATCATCTCGATGAGACGTCCGCGAATTCCATCGGGGATCTTGTTGAAGTCTCCCTCGATCTGGAAATGGACCTCGTTCTCACCAGGCCCCACCTCAGCGATCACCATCACCTGGTGCTCGCCCTCTCCGTCCTCGTCGTGGCCACCCCGGCCAGCCGCATCGGTCCTGTGTTCGATGTGGATCTCTTCGATATGCGGGTGACTGTCGGAGCCCCCGTCGTGCATCTCCTTCTCGATGCGCGCGCGCAGGATGCCACCGACACGCTCGGCAATCTGGCTGGGAATGCCGCCGAGATCGCCATCAAAGTCGAAATCAAAGTGGAACTCGGCTTCCCCCTGTCCAGGTTCTCCGATCACCACCACTCGACGCTCGTGGATTTCCCGATCGTTGTCGTCGTCATGACGCTGGTCCCCGTCGTTGCCCTCGTGATCTCTCCGGCGCTCTACATCCTCGCGAACCACCCTTACCCGCTTCCTGACGTCGTCGCTCTCACGCTCGACACCTTCGCGAGTTCGGTTTTGTTCGCCACTGGAACGCGGATCAAATCGAAAACGGAGATCATCGCCGGAGCCTCGTTCGACGATGGCGCGCAGTTCATCGATTTCGGCTTTCAACTCTTCCATCTGCCGATGGGCCTCTTCTATCTGGCGATGAGCCTGGCGCAACTCCCGGCGGAGATTACGGTCAGAGTCCCCATCATCGTCCTGGG
>DQQH01000186.1 GCA_015664425.1 Planctomycetota bacterium | reverse complement strand
GAAGTCGCCACGGGCGACGGTGCGCCAGTTGCCGTCGATGTCCTCGACCTCGAGGCGCGCGGCGACCAGCTCGTCAGCGGAGATCGGTGGCAGCTGGGCGGTCAGTTTCCAGGTCAGGGGCCCGGGGGCGAGGCGAGAGAGGCTGTACTGGACCCCCAGCACCGGGCCGAAGGCGCGCTCGGGGTAGGCGACCGAGGCAGGTCCGGCGATGGTCCAGTGTACAAAGGCGTGCCCCTTCTGGCTCTGCTTCGGACCGAGGTGGCTGACAAGGCCGATGGAACCGTCGACCTGATCGAGTGAGAACCCTCCGAGGGTGGCGGTAGAGACCACCTCGTTATCGGCGCGGGCGGTCAAGATGAGGAGATAGGTTCCGGCGTCCTCGGGCTCGATCGTCAGCCGCAGGCGCACCACCTCGCCACCATCGCAGTCGATGCCCAAGCCGGTCATCACCTGGTCGGGGAGCTGGGCGCACTGATCCTTCTTGAGGGCACCGCTGATCGCCCACGAGCCACCGCCGCCACCGCTGGTGAAATCGCGGAATGAGACGATGCCGGTGGCGGAGACCACCGCCAGCACCCCGCCATCGGTCGCTGGCTTGTCATGGACGAGGGCGCGGATACGGAAATCGATCTCGGGGCCGCCGATTCCCAGAAGGATTCCTGCCCAGCCATCGCCGCGTTCTTTTCCGCCGTCAGTCGGCGAGACGCTGATTTCGCTGACGAGAGAGCCGCGAGCCGGATCGATCTCACGGGTCAGGAGGATGACGGTGCGAACAGGGCTGCGCGGGCGACCCTCGAGACACTCGAGACGCCCATCGGCGAGTCGCCAGTCCTGAAAGCGGTTGGCGTTGAAGTCAGCCCCGGGCCACTGCCGGTCTGGCTCCTCGTGCCAGCGGCTCACGAACGGTTGCGCTGACAGTGAAGAACAGAAGATGGGCGTGAAAAGCAGGATGAGGAGGAAGATCGGGAAGGTCGGGCGTTTCATGGAGAGGCCTTTCCTGTCGGGTTGCTGGCGATTTTGACCTCTTACCGCGCCACCGACAAGGTTACGCCGTTCTCGGGGATTTGGACCGTCTCGATCATGTGCTACCTTCGAGGGTGACCGATAGGGAGGTCGCCGATGAAGAAATTGCTTCTCACCGCGATGATTCTGCTCTTGCTGACCGCCGACAGGGCGTCGGCCCAGGACCCCATCCTGCTCGAGATCGGCTTTGTCGATGCCAGCCAATCGACCTTCGAGGTGGTGATGACCAACTCATTGCCCATCGCTGGCTTCCAGTTCGACGTGACCTTCGATCCGCCAGGCCCGGTGCTCCTCTCGGCCAGCGGCGGCAGCGCAGAGGCTGCCGGCTACGACGTCGCCACTGGTCCCGTCACCGTCCTCGGCTTCTCCTTCAGTCTCACCGAGATCCCCCCGGGCAGCGAGGTGCTGACGGTGGTGGCCTTCGACTGCTCGACCTGCCAGACGATGCCGCAGATCTGCCTCGAGAACCCGGTGATTTCCGACGTCAATGCGAACTCCATGGCGGTGGAGGTCGGCCCCTGCACCGGCCAGTTTCCCGAGTTTCGCCGCGGCGACTGCAACCTCGACGGCAGCGTCAACCTCGGCGATGCCATCTGCTTCCTCAACGTCCTCTTCATCTTTCCGCCGCCGCCGTGGCCGTGCAAGGACAGCACCGACAGCAACGATGATGGCGACGCCAACATCGCCGACGCCGTATTCCTCCTCACGTATCTCTTCATCGGCGGCTTACCCCCGCCGCCCCCCGGTCCTACCGTCTGTGGCGTCGACCCGACCCTCGACGGTCTCGACTGTATGGCTCCCAATCCCTGCCCCTGAATGAGCCTGAACCCGCGAAGCTGTATGGCCACCGGTCCCGAACAGCGGTTATCCTCCATCCCGGAGGATCGAGTTGAAGCCGATAATTTTCCTGCTGCTCATCGTCCTCCCCCCTGCCGCCAGCGTCATCGATGTGGCGGCCCTCAGCGATGATCTGGTCGCAGCTCTGGCAGGGGGAGAGCACGAGCCGATTCGAAGAGCGGTCATCGCCCTCAGTCGGGAGGGCAGCGCCGAAGCGATGGAAGTTGTCATCGCCCTGGGCCTTCTGTCGGACGACCTGCGCCTCGAAGCGGCGGTCATCGAGGGACTCAGGGCCCTCGATGAGGGAACCGGCCTCACCTGGCTGTGTACTCGATGCAACCAGCACCCG
>DQQH01000214.1 GCA_015664425.1 Planctomycetota bacterium | reverse complement strand
TGATCGTCGGTCGCTGGGTCGAGATCGAGCATCTCGATCCGATACAGATCAACCCGGCGCGGGTGTTGCAGTTCGGCAACAAGGACACCGACCATCTTCTGGTGAAGGAATCGAGGGGGGTCTCCAAGGTGGTCACCATCGTCTCCATCGACGAGAGCCAGAAACTGACCGTGAAATCGGTGACTCTCGAGGGATTTCCAGAGGGAGTCTTCGAGGTCGAGACCACCGAACAGGTCCCGGGACGCCGTTTCGCCATCCGAGTCACCCTGAATGTGTACCGTGAGGAACTGGTGCTGCGCGGACAGCTGGTGATCGAGACCGATGCTCCCAACGAACCGCGGAGGGTCATTCAGGTGATGGCGAAGTTCGGCCGTCTGTAGCGGCATCTCCGGTTTCATCATCGTCGGGGTTTTCCTCGCGCCAGAGCTCGCCGCACTGGGCGATGCGCTTGCGCCGGACCTTCTCGCCGAGGAGGGGGGCAAGACCTGGACCCAGCGCCAGCAGCGCGATGGAGATTCCCGCGCAGGTTCCGATGAAAATCATCCCCGGAGCGCAGCAGTCCCCAGGATTTCGAGCCGACCTCCTCGGGAAAGACCGATAGTCAGGGAAACCTAGCTGCTCTTTCCTTCCGGAGCGGATCCCCCTGGCCCCTTGCGCCTGCGGCCGCGGCGACGGCGACGGCGACCCGAGCCGTCGGGACTCTTGGCGGTTTCCTTCTTCGGCCTGGCCGCCTGAGCGTTTCCTCCGTCGCCAGCGGAACTCTTGTCGGGTTTCCGTCTCCTCCTCCGGCGTCGGCTTTTGGGAGCGGCTTCCTCGCCAGACTCCACCTTGCCCCTGGCGGCACCTCTCCGGCGAGAAGAAGACTTGCGGGTTTTTCCCCCTCGACTGCTGGAAGCATCAGCGCTGTCGGTGCGCTTCGCACGCCTTCTTCGCTTGCGCACAGGTTTGATGGGAGCGGCAGTTGTCAGAGAGCGACCCGGTGTTGCCACCGTCTCGGGAACGGATTCCGGATCACCGAAGGCGCGATTATCAACGAGGTGGCGCAACGCTGTGACGAAGCGATCGAAGGTGTCGATGGGGATCCCATCGTTGGTGAAAGTGGGCTCCGTTTCCTCCGCCGGAGGAACTTCTTTCTTTCCTCTTCGACGCTTCGCCAGCGCCCTCGTCTCGCCGGGGACCGCGTTCGAACCGCTCGAGTCGATCATCCTGCCATCATTGAGCAGAATCTGGATCCCCCAGCTGATCACCGAATTTTCACCATCGCTGCGATTGAAGTAGTAACTGTCCCAATCCCACACCTGGATCTGATCAAGTTCCTCCCAGAAGGCGAGCCATTCCTCGTCGGCCGGCTTGATCTCCTCCTCGACGAGAACCTCGTATTCCGGTCCCATCGACTGCCAGATGAGGCGTTTTCGTTCCCATGCAACACGCCACGACGGCAGTTCGAAGCTGCCGATCACGGCGTTCAGGGTGTCGGGTACGAGTTTTTTCATCGAACTCTCCTGGGGGCCGATGAGGAGTGTAACCGCAGACGCCGGTTGTGGCAGGTGATCTCACGAACGAGGGGAGAGCCCTTCGAGGACGCGATGTAAAGAGCGGATCATCCCGGGATCGGTGAAAGCCC
Organism: Planctomycetota bacterium; assembly: GCA_015664425.1. Taxonomy (GTDB): domain Bacteria; phylum Planctomycetota; class UBA8108; order UBA1146; family UBA1146; genus DTRS01. The sequence goes on along the minus strand of DQQH01000214.1, from coordinate 11,972 downwards.
GTTCTCCGGCAACGGGAACCGATCTGGGAGCAAGATCGGGCTGCAGCGGGATGAGGTGAGCAGCGGGTCCGATTTTTCTGGCAGAAAGGTGAAGCCATCTCGAACCCGTGGCGGCGACCAGTTCTGCGGCGTGGACGGGGTGGACTCCACCTGCGGCGATGATTTCGATCCTGTTTGCCGCCTGGCTGACGAGAGTGGCGATGGCATCGGCCCCCTCGAGGGCGCTGGCGGCACCCCCGCTGGTAAGGAGCGATCGGAAGCCGAGGTCGATCAGTTTTTCCATTGAGCCTTGTTGATCGGAACAGCTGTCGAAAGCACGATGAAAGGTCACCGGGCGACCCCCGGCGGCCTCGACCACCCTGCTTGCAACGGCAGCATCGATATTACCTGCGCTGTCGAGGGCGCCCCAGGCGATACCGGACGCTCCGACGTCGAGTGCTCTGGCGATCTCCTCCTCAGCGAGAAGGTGATCGGTCTCATCGGTGATGAAATTCCCAGGACGGGGTCGAATCATCGCGATCACCGGGATCGAAACCCGTTCGCAGATCCGGTGCAGTAAACCCGCAGATGGGGTGAGCCCTCCGAGATCGAGTGCGGAGCAGACCTCGAGGCGACTGGCACCCGATTCCTCGGCGGCGAGAGCTCCGCTGATCTCCTCGACGGTGACCTCGATCCTCACTGCCACCATGTCGGGATCCTTCCGAAAAAAAACGTTGCCCGAGCACCCCGCTCCTCGTCGTCAGGGTTTGGTGCCAGCGGGTTGACAACAAAGCACAGGGTAGCCTAAATCTGAATAACCTGTTTTTCAGAGCGAGGAGTCAACGACGATGGCGAGATCTGAAACTGTTCAGGGCGGAGGGACCTCCCCGGCTTTCTTCCTGCGTTACCTCTTCCTCCCCGCTCTTCTGATGTCGCTGGTTATTTCGGGTTGTCAGTCCCCGCGGAAGGCATCCGGGGGATTATCTGAGGAGGATCGGGCGAAATACGTCACCTCCTTCGACCATGTGTTCGAGACGGTGCGGGATACCCACTGGGATCCGGAAGTCGTCGGTGACTCCTGGCACAGCGCGGCTCGTGAACTGCGCCCCCGCATCGAGCAGGCCGAGAGCAGGGGTGAAGCGGTGTCGATCCTCCAGGAACTTCTCGGGCGCCTCGAACTCTCTCACTACGGCATTCTTCCCAGGAGTTATTACAGTAGTTTTGAAGCCCCGACTCCTGAGGAGAAGGAGACAGAAGATCCCGGATCGGCGCCGAAGGGTCGTGGCGGGGACGCGGGTCTCGACCTGAGAGTCATCGAGGGGGAAGCGGTGATTTTCAGAGTTCCCGGCGATGGTGCGGCGGCGGCGGTGGGTCTCGCGAAGGGTTGGGTCATCGAATCGGTTGCCGAGGAGTCGTTAGCAACTGTGATCGATAAGATCCAGACCTTGATGAGCGAGAGCAGCCAATTGGAACTGATTGTCACAAGTGTGATCGAGGAACGCCTCATCGGAGATCCTGGCGACCATATCCAGATCGTGGCTCGCGATGGAGAGGGAGAACTTCACAAGATCGACCTGGTTCTCGGCGAACCTCTCGGAAAGCGAGTTACCTTCGGCAACCTTCCCCCCTTCAATCTTGTCTACGAGGGGTACCTCATCGATGAGACGGTCGCATACATCCGGCTCAGTTCCTTTTTCAACCCGATGGATGTGATGCCATGGTTCCAGCGGCAGATCGAGGAGATGGGTGATGTGCGGGGGTTCATCATCGATCTACGAGGAAACCCCGGGGGAATCAGTCTGATGGCGTGCGGAATCGCGGGCTGGTTCTTCGAGGATGAGGGGCACGATCTGGGAAAGATGAAGACCCGGCAGTTGGAGTTGAAATTTTTCATCAACCCGCGCCTTGGCGCTTACAAGGGCCCTCTCGCGCTCCTTGTCGACGGCAGCAGCGCCTCGACCAGCGAATTTCTGGCGGCAGGGTTGCAGGATCTCCGGCGTGCGCGCATCTTTGGATCGAGAACTGCGGGCGCTGCCTTGCCCTCGATCATCGAGCGCTTGCCCAGTGGCGACGGGTTTCAGTACGCGGTCGCCAACTATTTCTCCGTTTCGGGGAGAATTCTCGAGGGCAAAGGGGTCGAGCCCGATGAGGCGATAACCCTCGACCGAGGCAGCCTGGGAGCGGGGAGAGATCCCGTTTTAGAGGCAGCGGTCCGCTGGATAACTGAACAGGACTGATGGCCAGTGCGCCCCTGGCGTTACAAGGCCTGACGATGAGGAGAGCCGATGAAGAAACTCGTGTTGCTGCTGATGTTCCTCTTGCCCCTGCTCCTTCTTCCCGCTCAGGAAGTACCGCCAACGCCTCCTGCCACCGACGAGGCACTGGACCTTCCGGCCGTAGCTGGGGTCATCGAGAAGTTGAAAGCTGCCAGCGGTGGCGAGAAAGCGTGGGAGGGGATCAAGAACCGTCGTACCACCGGCAAGGTGGTAATTCCTCAGGCGGGAATGAACGCCCAGACTGTCAGTTACATCAGCGCCGCGGGCGTACTCCGAGAGAGACTGGTTTTCCCTGACTTCGGGGAATTTCTTCAAGGGGTCGACGGCAATATCGGCTGGGCAAACGATCCAATTCAAGGGCCTCGTCTGCTCGGCGATGCGGAACTGAAGCAGTACCAGCGGATGACCCGGCTTCATCCCCTGCTGAAAATCGACCAGGATTACGAGAAGATCGAAATCAAGGAGCGGGAGAAGGTCGGCGATCTCGATTGCCTCCACGTCGTCTTCACCGTCAAGGACTCCAAACGCCTCGAGCATTGGTGGGTCGATGAGGAGAAATATTACCTGCGAAAGTTGAGTACCATCATCACTTCCCCGATGGGGGAGATACCGATCACGACGACTCTCGGAGATTACCGGGAAATCGATGGGGTTGCCCTGCCCCATGCATCCGAAATCGAACAGGGGCTCCAGAAGATCATCGTCACCATCGAGAAGTACGAGCACAACGTTGAGATCAGCGCCGAGGATCTTGCCATCCCGGCGGAAGTTCAGGCGTTGCTCGACCGCAAGGCGGCAAGAGAGAAGGAGAAGGAAAAGGAGGGGGCGGCGGATCCCGGGAAAGAGGGGGGCTAGGAGCCCTGGGGGCTGTAGTACCCCTCAATGAAGATCTGTATCCGGGCGTCGCGGTAGAGAGTCTCCTCGAACTTTTTGCGCTGCATCTCCCGCTGGACCACTCGAATCGAATTCCTGATTTGTGGCTGCGCTTCCTCGAAGGGGAGGGGAGTTCCCTCCTTTCGGTCTCTCAACTCCACGATGAGGATGAAGCCTGTGCTCTCGAAGGGCTTGGAGACCTCTCCGATCTCGAGCTTGCGTACCACCTCTGGCAGGGGCGCGAATCGTGAATCGAGTTGTGAATCGGTGAGGGTGAACGCTCCTCCTTCCGAGGCTCTCGGACCTACCGAGTGAAGCGTCGCGAGTTCGCCGAAATCTCGCCCTTTCTCTCTTTCCTTGACGATGAGTGCGATCAGCTGGTGGGCATCGGGATCATCGACCGGGATCAGGATCTGCCGGATAGTGTGGAAACCCTCAGTCCGGAATTCCTCCTTGTTCTCGTAGTAATAGGTGCGCAAGCGGGCAGGGGAGACGTATTTTTCCTTGTAGACCTCCTGGATCATCAGGCGCTCGATGAGAAGTTGCTCCGAGATGGTGGTTCGTGCTTCCCGTTCCGTCTCCCCGAATTCCGCTTCCCAGCCGATGAAGAAGTCATCGATCGTCCGCAAGGAGGGATCCTGCTGTCGCAACATCTCCAGACGGCGAAGGATCGAGGCATCCACCTCCTGGGGAGAGACGGTGTAACCATGACGACTGGACATCTGAAGCAGGAGCCTTTGTTCGATCAGACGCCGCAGGACAACGGCCCGGAGAGAATTCTGCTCCCTGGCGAGTTGCTCGGGGGAAAACTGGGTTCCGGATGCGCGCAGACGTTGGGAGATCTCCAGGTCGAGTGTGTGGATGGTGATCGCATCGCCATTGACGATGGCGGCAAAACCGCCGCGGCCGCGAAGCGGCGGATCCTGCGCCCGAGCCTCTGCTGTGAAGAGGAGAATCAGGGTCAGGGCAAGGATTCCCGGCGTGATTCTCATCTCGATCCTCTCGCTGCTGGCACGGGAGTTTCCCACAGGTCCTTGATAGGAGGGAGTCTAACCGCCAAAGAAAGTGCAAGAAACGGCAGCGCAGAGGTCTTGCCGACTCAACCAAGGGTCGTATCATCCCGGGGAGATTTGGAAGGAATCCCGCATGAACCGTCTCCTGCTGCCCCGATATCGCAGTTTTCCGCTCCTTTTCGCTCTTCTGGTTCTCCCCGGTTCTGGCGCTGACGGTCAGGATCCCCGAGCCGATGAGGCGAGAGTCACTGCAGCGATCAAAGCGGGGCTATCCAGCCTCACTGCCGCCAAGGCGAGTTACGACGGCAAGGTCCTCGAACTGTCCTACAGCTCTCCCGAAGCCATCGAGGAGGACTGCGAGATTGTTGGCAACGTCGATCCGAAGCACATCGAATTTCGCCCCTCCAGGATTGCCCCCAAGAAAGAGGGCGAGGATCTCATCAGGTGCTTTGCTGGAAATACCGCCGGGATGATCTTCCTCCGTCCTCGCTTTCGTGGCGCAGTGACGCTGGAAGTGGAGATCCTCTACCAGTGGATCGAACGCGGTTCCCATCTGATGGTGCTCCTCCATGGCAGCGAGGATGGATACTGGGGCAGCGATTTCGGCTCCCATGCGGTACTGAACCGCAAGGGCAGGAAGTTGCGCATCCAGAAGAGCCAGGTCGCGGAATACAACAAGGACCCGACCAAGTGGCTTGACCGGACCGTTTGGCACAAGCAGAAGCTCGTATTCAGCCCCTCCGAGCGGAAGCTCACCACTTTTCTCGACGCCTTGACGACCTCGGAACTCAAAATGGAGAAGTCTCCGACCCAGGGCCGTGTCGGGTTCTTGTGGAACCAGGTGAAATTCTCGGTCTGCCGCGTCAAGATCCGCGGGGAACTCGATCGCCAGTGGGCTGCTCGAGAGCTCAAGATCGACACCGGCTCGGGGAAGTAACTCTCTTCTCCTGCTGAGCATGGAGGACCGATGCGAATCGTCGTCGTGGGTGCGGGTGTGGTCGGTTTCCACCTCGCCGAGCGCCTCTCCGGTGAAGGGCACGACATCCACATCGTCGATGCCGACCCGGTTCTTGTTCGTCGGATCGACGAGCGGCTCAACGTTCAGGCGATTCTGGGGGATGCTTCCAGCCCATCAGTTCTCAAGAGAGCAGATGCAGAGGGGGCAGATCTTGTCATCGCCGTTACCAATCGAGATGACACCAACATCGTCGTCAGCCTTCTCGCCCGCAAACTTGGTGCGAAGAAGTGCGTTGTTCGTCTGCGCAAGACAGAACTCAGTTCGAAGGACTCCATTCTCGATCCGGAGTCGATCGGAGCGAGTCTGGTGGTCAATCCGGTCGAGACCACTGCGGAATTGCTCCGGCGTCTGATCAACACTCCGGGCTCATTTGATGTTGCGGAGTTCTCCGAAGGGGATCTGCTCCTGTGGGGGTTCGAGATCTCCAAGGAATCTCCTCTCGACAGGCTCCCCCTTCGCGATCTGCGCGAGCGTTACAAAGCAGAACTCAATGGCCTGATCGTTGCCATCGCAAGACCCAACGGCGAACTGGTGATCCCTCGCGGTGACGATGAGTTGAGAACGGGCGACCACATTTACGTCTTCATCCACAGGAAGGCGACCCCGGAATTCCGGAAACTGATCCACCCCGAGGCGGATAGAGTCGAGAGAGTGGTCATCAGCGGAGCGACCCAGCTCGGCATCGAGGTTGCCAGGATGATCGAAGGGCGCATCAAATCGGTGGTGCTCGTCGAAACCGAGATGGAAAAGGCTGAGATTGCGAGCAACTGCCTGACCAAGACCCTGGTTCTCCACGGCCAGATCAGCGATCCCGATTTTGTTCGCGAGAACAACATCGGTGATGCCGATTACTTCCTCGGGCTCGACGATGACGATCAGCAGAACCTGATGAACGCGCTCCTGGTCAAGAAACTGGGAGTACCCTGCCGGGTGGTCAAGTCACAGCAGCAGCAGTACTTGCCGATCCTTCAGTCTCTCGATGTCGGCGAGGTGGTCAATCCGAGACTGATCACCGTCAGCGCAATTCTGCGTCACATCCGCAAGGGGCGGGTGACCCAGGTCTCCCAGGTTGGCGAATCGGGGGCAGAGGCGCGAGAGTACCTCGTCACCAAGGATGCCGCGGTCTGCGGCAAGGCGATCCGTGACATGAAGGTTCCTTCGGGGGCTCTCATCGGCGCTGTTCAACACAAGGATCAGGTGGTGATCGCCCAGGGGGATACGGTGATCGAACCTGGAGATCACGTCGTGATCTTCGCTCTCCCCGAGGCGGTAGAGAAGGTCGAGCGCCTCTTCACGAAGAGGAAGGTGCTCCGAAGTTGAGGACTAGAGCCCTCCTCTCGGTCCTCGGCTTACTCGTTCTGACGCTGGCGTGTGTGCTGGTTGCACCTCTGGCGATCGCCTGGTTCTACGACTCCGAAGAGGTTGTTGCGGCATTCCTGTGGTCGATCGGGATCTGCACTGCTAGCGGTGGTTTTCTTTACCTCGCCAACTGGGGGCAGCACCGCGATCTCGGCTCTCGTGAGGGATTCGCAGTGGTCGGCCTGGGGTGGGCGGTGCTGAGCGCATTCGCGGCGCTCCCCTTCTGGCTTTCACCCTCGGGAATTCCCAACTACCTCGATGCTTACTTCGAGGCGATGAGCGGGTTCACGACCACGGGGGCTACCATCCTGGTTGACATCGAAGCATTGCCGAATGCCTTGCTCTTCTGGCGCAGTCTCACCCAGTGGCTCGGAGGGATGGGCATCGTCGTTCTCACGGTGGCGATCCTTCCTTTCCTTGGAGCCGGTGGATATCAGATGGTGCGCGCCGAAGTTCCGGGCCCGACTGCAGACAAACTGGCACCCAGGATCGCCCGTACCGCCATCATCCTGTGGGGGGTCTACTTCCTGCTGACTCTCATCGAGACGCTGATGCTGTGGCCGGTGATGGGTCTTTTTGATGCTGCTTGCCACTCCTTTTCGACGATGGCAACTGGCGGGTTCTCGACCAAGAACGCAAGCATTGCCCAGTTCAATAGCGTCTACATCGAAGTCGTGATCACCGTCTTCATGCTGCTTGCAGGAGCAAACATCGTGCTCCATTACCGGGCGATCTTCGGTAAGGGGGTCCTCTACAGAGCGGACAGCGAGTTCCGTTTCTATGCCACGATGGTGGTCGTGGCCACGACGTTGATCACCCTCTTCCTCTGGTTGGGAACGTTCCCCGCTGCAGAGACGGATCCCGAGCGCTACGGCACGATTTCCCAGTGCTTCCGTCTGGCAGCATTTCAGGTTGGAGCGATCGGCACCGGCACTGGATTCGTGACGGCGGACTTCGACCACTGGCCCAACGCATGCCGTGTCATCCTTGTTCTGCTGATGGTCATCGGCGGTTGTGCAGGAAGCACTGCTGGTGGAGTGAAGTGCATCCGGATCCTGACGTTGCTCAAATACGGGCTGCGAGAGGTTCGCCGTTTGGTCCGGCCTCATGCGGTCTTGCCGCTCAAGATCGGCGGGGAGACCATCGACCGGGAAATCATCGCCCGGGTGATGGGGTTCCTGGCGTTATGGCTCGTCGTTTTCGTTCTCGCGGTGCTCTTGATGGCGGTGATCATCGAACCGACCGCGGTCCCTGAAGCGGGAAGTACCCCCCAGGGTGTCAGTGCAGAAGGAGTCGATGGATCGATCGAGGACGATGCCTTGATCACTGCCGTCGGTTCGGTGCTGGCCGCCATCGGGAACATTGGACCAGGTCTAGGCGGGGTTGGTCCTCTTGAGAACTATGAGGATATTCCAGACCTCGGCAAGTTGGTGCTGATCCTGTTGATGCTGATGGGACGCCTCGAGATTTACGCGGTGCTGGTGCTCTTCATCCCCCTGACCTGGAGGCGCTAGGCGAGGTCAAACAGCATCATCTGGGAATTTTCGGTCGCCGCCACCTCGAGTTCACCTGGGTCGTCAATGGCAGCTCCATCTCCAGCACCAAGACGCTCCCCACGAAGTTCAACCTCACCCTTCACCACCTGTAGCCAGCCCCCCCGGCCCTTTTCGATCGAATGGACCACCGACCGATCTGCATCGAGGTCACAGAGGAAAAGATGGGCATCCTGGTTGATGAAGATCGAGCCATCACGGCCATCGGGAGAGACAACCCGTTGCCAGCGGCAGTGACGACCGTTGTCAGGGAATGGCCGTTGTTCGTATCGGGACTGAACGCCGTGCTCACCAGGGGTGATCCAGATCTGATAGAGATGAAGGGGTTCTGTTTGCGATGGATTTGCCTCGCTGTGAACGATCCCAGGCCCTGCCGACATCACCTGGACCTCCCCAGGCTTCAGAATGCCGCCACCCCCGAGGCTGTCGGCGTGTTCGATGGAGCCGGAGAGAACGATGGTGATGATCTCCATCTCCCGATGGGGATGGGAGGGGAAGCCCGTCCCGGGACCGATATGGTCCTCGTTGAGAACTCGCAGCGATCGGTAGCCCATCTGCTCGGGGTCGTGGTATTCCCCGAAGGAGAAGGAATGCCTTGTGTCGAGCCAGCCGAAGTTGAAGTGTCCGCGTTCTTCAGAGCGTCTGATGGTAATCAACGATCCGGATTTTCCATTCGGATCATCTCATCGAGAAGCCAGGCTGCGGTCTCGATCGCTCTCTGAAAATCGGAGAGGCAGAACTTTTCGTTGGGTGAATGGGCATTGTCATCGGGAAGCCCCGTCCCGAGGAGGATGGTGTCAATGCCGAGGATCTTCTTGAACTCACTGACCACCGGAATTGATCCCCCCTCGCGGATGTAAACCGGTTTTGTTCCGAAACCCTTCTCCACCGCCCGCTCGGCAGCGACCAGCCAGGGGCTCGTTCGTTCGACCAGCACTGGCTCGGCACCGTGGTCGCAGTGGACCGTCAACTTGCAGGTCGGGGGGCATATCCTTCTGAGATGATCGGTCACCTGGCGCCGGATTGTTTCGGAATCCTGATCGGGAACGAGGCGCATCGAGAATTTTGCCATCGCCTTCGATGGCAGCACCGTCTTGGCTCCCTCGCCAGTCCAGCCGCACAGCATTCCGTTGACATCGAGGGTGGGACGGGCCCACTTGCGTTCGAGCGTCGAGTATCCCTTCTCGCCGTGGAGGTGTTCCAACTCGAGATCGCGGCAGAAACCAGCCTCATCGAAGGGCAGTGCGGCAATCTCGGCGCGCTCAGCCTCCGAGAGGTCGCGGACATCGTCGTAGAAGCCGGGGATCAGCACCCGTCCTTCGCTGTCCTTGAGAGATGCGAGCATAGTGGCGAGCACGTTTCCGGGATTGGCGACTGCGCCGCCGAAACTACCGGAATGAAGGTCGCGATTGGGGCCGACCAGTTCGACCTGGAGGTAAACCAGTCCCTTGAGTCCGATAGTGAGAGCGGGGACACCGGGGGCGAACTGCGACGTGTCGGAGATCAGAGCGACATCGGCGGAGAGTTCCTCGGCGTGAGCCTCGATGAACGGGGTCAGGTTTGGCGATCCTATCTCCTCCTCACCTTCGACGAGGAAGGTGACGTTGATGGGAAGCGAGCCCTTTTCTCGAAGGACGCCGCCGATCCCCCGGATCAGGGCGAGGACCTGTCCCTTGTCGTCGGTGGCTCCCCTGGCGATGAGGTTGTCTCCCTCGACGGTCGGTTCGAATGGACCGTGGCGCCACAAATCGAGGGGCTCGGGAGGTTGCACATCGTAGTGCCCGTAGACGAGCACCGTCGGAGCGCCTCTGGCTCCGTGCCACTTCGCGACCACCACTGGATGCCCCGCCGTTTCCTCGATGCGGGTTTCGAAGCCCGCCCAGGAGAGTTCATCGCGAACCCACTCCCCGGCCTTTCTGACGTCCTCCTTGCGGGCGCTGTCGGTCGAGACACTGGGGATCCTCAGCCATTCCTCCAGACGAGCGACATGTTCTGCCTTCTGCTCGGCGAGCTTTTGGACTACCTCGTTCATCAAATCTACCCTTCCGGAACCATCGCTTCTGTTTGGCGGGAGCCTCCACCGTCCCTACAATAACTGCCCGCCCCCCCGAGGGGGAAAAATCGAGGAGAGAAGATCACCGCAGAGAGGAATCGAATGAAGATCAGCATCGAATACTGTGTTCAGTGAAACTATGAGCCCCAGGCCGCCAGTTTGGCCGCCGATCTCAAGAGCCGTTACAAGGTGAAAGCCGACCTCATTCCGAGCGGCGGCGGAGTTTTCGAGGTATGTGTCGAAAGCGATCTGATTTTCTCCAAGAAGGCACTCGGTCGATTCCCCGAGCATTCGGAAATTTTCGAGGAGATCGACGCTCTCAACGCTTGACGGGAGTACCAGGAGAAGACGATGGGTATCGACACACAGGAGATCATCTTTTCCGTCCAGGACCTGCATCGCTCCTACGGGCGAAAGGAGGTCCTCAGCGGAGTGACACTAGGTTTCTATCGCGGCGCCAAGATCGGGATCATCGGCGCCAACGGCAGCGGAAAGTCAACCTTGCTGCGCATCATCGGCGGCGAGGACAGCGAGTTCGAGGGAAAGCTGACGTTGGCGAAAGATGCTCGTGTCGGCTACGTCGAACAGGAACCGACCCTCGATGAAGAGAAGACCGTTCGCGAAAACATCGAGGTAGGCGCCAGAGCGGTCAGGGCGCTCCTTGATGAGTACAACAAGGTTGCTGAATCTCTCGGGACAGATCTCCCCGACGGTGCGATGCAGAAGGCATACGATCGGATGGCGCTCCTTCAGGATCAGATCGATCTGGTCGATGGCTGGGAGCTGGACCGTCAGATCGCCCAGGCGATGCAAGCTCTCAACTGTCCGCCTGGAGACTCTGCGGTGACCCATCTATCCGGGGGAGAGCGCCGACGCGTTGCTATCTGCCGCACTCTCCTCTCGCATCCCGATATCCTGCTTCTCGATGAACCGACCAACCACCTCGATGCGGACACCACCGCCTGGCTCGAGAAGCACCTGAGTCGCTACGAGGGAACGGTTCTGCTGATCACCCACGATCGTTACTTCCTCGACAATGTCGTCGGCTGGATGCTGGAACTCGACCGCGGCAAGGGCAATCCCTTCGAGGGCAATTACAGCGAGTATCTCGAGCAGAAGACGAAACTGCTCGCTCTCGAAGAGCGCCGTGAATCAGCACGTCAGAGAGCGATCGCCAGCGAACTGGAGTGGATCCGCCAGTCTCCCCGAGCACGGGCAAAGAAATCGAAGGCTCGTGTCGAGGCCTTCGACCGACTTGTCGAGGAGGGATTCGAGAAGCGCACCGAATTGCCGGGGTTGTCGATCCCCTGCCAGACCCGTCTCGGAGACAATGTTCTCCTGGTCGAGGGAGTCTCGAAATCTTTCGATGATCGAAAGGTCATCGACGATCTTTCCTTCCGGCTGGAGCCGGGAGCGATCGTCGGAGTGATCGGACCCAACGGAGCCGGCAAGACCACGTTGCTGAGAATGATCGTCGGGCTGGAGACACCCGATGAGGGGATAATCGAGACGGGACCGACGGTGGATCTCTGCTACGCCGATCAGAGCCGCAAGGACCTCGACCCCGAGAAGACGATCTACAAGGAGATTTCCGAGGGTTACGATGTTTTCTCTGTCGGCAAGACGGAGGTGAACTCCCGTGCCTACGTCTCTCGCTTCGGATTCCGAGGGACCGATCAGGAGAAGAAGGTGGGACAGCTGTCGGGAGGACAGCGAAACCGGGTTCAGATGGCCAAGATGCTCAGGCGCGGTGGCAATGTCGTGCTTCTCGACGAACCGACCAACGACCTCGACATCCCGACGCTGCGACTCCTAGAGGAAGGCCTCGCTTCCTTCCCCGGCAGTGCC
>DQQH01000065.1 GCA_015664425.1 Planctomycetota bacterium | reverse complement strand
GGAAGAGATTTTCCGGCGGGGCTTCCCAGATGTCGTCGAGGCCGCCATGAAACTGACCGACCCCCCACAGGTTGCGATCGGTGGAAACCTCATCGCTATAGCCGGGGATGAGAGGAACCTGGAGCTGTTCCGCCCGTTCGATGCGCTCCCTGAGGGTCAAGCGGACGAGATCGGGGCTGGGACCGATCAGTTCGATTTCGCCGTCGAGGGCGCCGATGGCGGTTTCGAAGCGAAGATGGTCATTGCCACCGGGACTTGCCCCATGACCGATGGCATCGAACCCGAGTTCGCGGCAGACCCTGACCAGTTCCTTGCAGATGGTCGAACGGGCAAGCGGCGTCGACAGCCAGTACCCTTCGTAACGCGCTCCGGCGGCGATGGTCGGAAAGACGAAATCCTCGAGAAACTCCCCCCTGAGGTCGGAGATGATGGTCCTCGCGGCGCCGCATTCGAGAGCGAGTTCTCCCAGTGGTTCCAGATAGGAACCCTGGCCGAGGTCTGCGAGAAGGGCGACCACCTGCTGACCACGGTTGCGGGCGAGCCAGTTGACGCTCAGGACATCATCGATTCCGCCGCCGAAAGAAAAGAGAACCCGGCCCACACGCATCTCCAATTCAAGGTCCTCGACAGAGGTCCCAGAGCCAATCTACCACCGCCAGGGTAAGGGGTCACGCACGAGCAGGTAACCGATGGCAAGAACTTCGGCCCCACCGACCGTGTCCGAGACACAGCCCGCGAGAGAAGAAGTGCCGAAGGAGCGCTGGTCAAACCCCATCCCACCAGTCCGGGGTTTCCGTCGAGGGGCACTCACACCTTGAAGAGGAAATTGATGATGTCGCCGTCGGCGACGACATACTCCTTCCCTTCGAGTCTGAAGTGGCCCTTCTCACGTGCCCCTGGGATCCCTCCATCGGTGACATAGTCGTCGTAGGAGACCACCTCGGCGCGGATGAAACCGCGTTCAATGTCGCTGTGGACTTCCCCTGCCGCCGTGACAGCCACTGTGCCCCTGGGAACCGGCCAGGCGCGAACCTCCGGGTCCCCTGCGGTCAGGAAGGAGACCAGTCCGCTGCGCTCGTAGATCCCGCCGATCACCGCATCGACGCAGGAACCCTCGAGGCCGAACTCCTCGGCGAAGGTCGCCCGGTCCTCCTCCTCCAGTTCCGCCAGATCGGACTCGATCGCCACCATCCCGCCGATCGAAACCGGAATCGTGCACTCTCGCCCCTCGCTGAGGTTCTCCACCACCAGCCTCGGCTTGGCGCTGAGGAATTGATAGCCGCGCAGAATCTTCTCCTCGTCAGCCTGGAACTTCAGGTCGCTCACATCTCTTCCTTCCTCGAGTGCGATGACCACCTGCTCGATCAGGGGCTGCTCCGTCTCGAGAGCCTTGCGGTCCTGGCCGCGCTTCTTGGGGATCTGGGCGATGATCTTCTCGCGGCGGTTGGTCGCCACCTCAAGATCGGCGAGGCGCAACTCATCGATCACTTCCGCCAGTTCCGCCGCCGGGTCGATGGCCCCCCCCGCCGGAGGCAAGGCCGCGTTTTCGAAATTGCGCACCATCACCACCAGAGCCTGGGAGTCACGGGCTGGCGTCAACAACTCGGCGAAGGATCGCTTCTGCCCCTCCGAACGATTCCCCAGCGGCGGGAAATCGAGAAAATCGATGGTTGCGAGGGTCGTCTTCCTCGGCTTGTAGTCGGCGACCAGTCGGTCGACCCGGGGATCGGCAACGATCGCCTGGCGCTGCGACACCCGACCGGCTCTGCCGGGCCTGCCCTCCGACTGGCCCCCTGTCAGAAGGCGAAAGAGGCTCGATTTTCCCG
>DQQH01000117.1 GCA_015664425.1 Planctomycetota bacterium | reverse complement strand
TCATCGAACGCCTCCACCTCGCCAAACATCGGGTTGGCCATGAAGTTGGCAATCGGCGCTGGTGGCAGCGGATCGGATACGGTGATGCAAGCACCGCAGATCGCCGTGTCGCTGCCGCTGATGTTACTCACCGTCAGAGTAACGGTGTAACTGCCCGCCATGGTGTAGGTGTGAGACGTGTTCTGCGACGACGAACTACCCCCGTCACCGAAGTCCCAGGCGTAACTGTCGACGATGCCGCTGGAAGCATCGGTGAAGACCACCGCCAGAGGAGTATCGCCGCTGATCGGAGTTGCCGTGAAATCGGCGAAGGGAATCGGCGGCGGAGGATCGCTGACGGCGATGCAGCCGCTGCAGGTCATGGTGTCGCTGCCGCTGACGTTGCTCACCGTCAGGGTCACGGTGTAACTTCCCGCCAAGGTGTAGATGTGAGACGGGGTCTGCGCCGACGATGTGCCACCGTCGCCGAAGGTCCAGGCGTAGTCGTCAATGGTGCCCGTCGAGTCGTCGGTGAAGTCAACCGCCAGCGGCGTGTCGCCGCTGGTCGGCGTCGCCGAGAAATTGGCGGTCGGTACTTCCGGAGGAGGAGGCGGCGGGTCGGTAACCACGATGCAGCCAACGCAGGTGTTTGTATCGCTGCCACCGGTGTTGGAAACGGTCAGAGAGACGTCGTAACTGCCCGCCGCGGTGTAGGTGTGAGGCGGGCTCTGCGCCGAAGAACTTCCGCCATCGCCGAAGTCCCAGGCGTAACTGTCGACAATGCCGCTGGAGGCATCGGTGAAGGCCACCGTCAGCGGAGTCTCACCACTGGTCGGAGTCGCGGTGAAGTCGGCGGTCGGCGCTGGCGGCGGAGGATCGGAAACGGTGATACAGGCGCCGCAGGTCGCGGTGTCGCTGCCGCTGACGTTGCTCACCGTCAGAGTCACGGTGTAACTGCCCGCCGCGGTATAGGTGTGGAACGGATTCTGAGCGGCGGAACTACCACCGTCGCCGAAGTCCCAGGCGTAACTGTCGACGGTGCCGTTCGAGGCATCGTTAAATGCCACCGCCAGCGGATGGTTACCGCTTGTCGGGGTGGCCGTGAAGTCAGCTGTGGGAACCCCCGGCGGGGGATCGGTGACGGTGATGCAACCGCTACAGGTCGCTGTATCGCTGCCGCTGACGTTGCTCACCGTCAAAGTGACGTTGTAACTGCCCGCCGCGATGTAGGTGTGTGACGGACTCTGCGACGTTGAGCTTCCGCCATCCCCGAAGTTCCACGAGTAACTGTCGATGGTGCCGCTGGAAAGATCATCGAAAGCCACTGCCAACGGGGTGTTGCCGCTGGTCGGTGTGGCCGAGAAATCGGCGGTGGGAATCGCCGGTGGCGGTGGCGGAGCGACACCGGAGAAGCACTCCACGATGGCACCGACAAGATCTGCCTGGGTCGAGGTCCCGTTGGTGAGGCCTCCGATTTCGAAAGAAGTGCCGAAGGTGCGATAACTGCTGGCATCGTTGAAGATTCCGACGTCGTAGGAAGGTGAGGTGCTGCTGAGGGAAACCACGCTGCCGCCGGTGGCGCCGAGGTGGTCGATCCAGGAGTTTTCACCGCTGTAGGACCAGGAACCGCCAGAAAGATCGCAACCGCTGCCGGCAACGCCGGCGACCGTCGACAGGTCACCGGTGCCGTCGGAGAGACCGTTGATGCCAAAGCGCGCGTGCACCGCAGTTGCCACGTCGTAGGCCCAGGTGTCGCCCCCCTCCATGTAGAGGAAGGAGCCACCGGTGCCGTTACTGACGTAGGTATCGAGTGTTGAGCCCTCGCTCGAGGTGAGCACGTGGTTGCTGGGATAGATTCCCAGGGCGACCCACACCGTCTCGAAAGTATCGAGGCTGGGAACGGCGTCGAGGGAGGTGATCAGAAGCGGGTTGCGGCCGTTGGCGGTCAGGGCATCGACGAGGGCCTGACTGCCGTCAACGGTGCCGGCGGCGCCGGATGCCGCCCAGACGATGTCGGTCGCACCACCGGTGATGAAGACGGAGCATGACGCCGATGGACTGTTGCTGCTGCCGGAGTGGCCTCGCACCGCGTAGGAGTGCGAGCCGGCGCTCGGGCCAGCATCGACATAGGAGGTGGAACTGCCGGCGAGAGTGGCGATTACGCTGCTATCGCGGCTGACGCTGATGCTGGTGTAACTGTCGCCGTTGGTCCAGCTGAGGGTCACGTCGCCGCCGGACTCGCTGCAGCTGAGATTGGTCGGCGCACCGATGGTGCTGCCGACGGCGAGCAGCAGGCTCTCGAGGTTGACGCGGCCGTAGCCCATGTAGTTGTCGAAGCCCGGGGTGTCCTCGCTGCCGGGTCCGACCTGGTCATCGCTGGTGGTGCGCATGTATTCGCGCACCTGAGCGGCGGTCAGGCCTGGAGCGACCGACAGCAACAAACCTCCGGCGCCGGCGGCATGAGGAGTCGCCGAGGAGGTGCCGTTGAAATTGGGGATGTAGTCGCTGGAGGTGTATCCGGCGCTGCCGGCGATGTCGGTGGTGGTGACGAGGGGACCGGGAGCGACGATGTCGAGCTCGGGGCCATAGTTGCTCCCCCACCAGGTCTCACCATCGCAACTCGACGGGCTCTTGCGCTCATCGCAGGGGCTGGTGGCACCGACGGCGATGGTTCCGGCGTACTTCGCCGGGTAACTGACCGCGGAGTTTTCGTTCCCGGAGGCACAGAAACAGGCGATTCCGAGTCCGCCCCGTCCGCTGGTTGCGGCGTAGGTGAAGGCGTTCTCGATGGAGGTGCTGGCACCCCCACCACCCCACGAGTGCGACTGGACATCGGCGCCGTTGTCGGTCGCCCAGGTGATGGCATCGATGATCCAGCTGGTCGCTGTCCAGTAGTTCCCGAAGCCGAGACGCACAGGCATGATCTTGGCGTTCCAGTTGACCCCGGAGACGCCTATGCCGTTGTTGCCCGAGGCCGAAGCGATCCCTGCACAGCAGGTGCCGTGAGCATCGTTGCCGCCGGCATCGCCGGGGGTCGACGGGGGGTTGCTGTCGGCGGTCACCGAATCGTGACCGGCGACGATGTTTCCGATCAGGTCGGGGTGGTCGACATCGACACCCTCATCGCAGATGGCGATGACGATGCTGGCCGAGCCTGTGGAGATGTCCCACGCCGCCAGAGCGTTCATGTCGGCGCCAGCCGTTCCCCCGGTCTGACCGGTGTTGCTGAGATCCCACTGGTCGGAGAAGAGCGGGTCGTTGGGAGTGGCCATCTCGGGCAGGTCCCAGATCAGGTTCGGTTCGGCGACGAAGACCGCTTCGAGCTCGTTGAGTTCATCGCAGCGAGCGAAACATTCGACCGGTGAGCCGAAGAAGGAAAGGTGGAAGGTGGGATCGAGGGCGGAAAACTCGCGGATCAACCGCAGGTCATCCTGCGCCAGGATCTCGCGGATCTCTTCCTCCTGAGCATCGGCATCGAAAGTCAGGATGATCTCAGGCATCGGAATTGCGATCGCCTCGCCGTAGATCAGCACCGGTGCTGCAAACTCGACTCCCGGAGCGAGGTGGAGGCGTTCGATGATGGCCAGTCGAAGATCTGCCGGAGTTCCCTTGCGGAATCGCGGGAACCACAGCCCCGGGTATTCCTGCCCATCTCGCTCATCGAGGCGGGCGAATCCTCCCACCTTCGACAGGATATTGGCGAGGAACCCCTGCCCATCTTCCAGATTTGCGTCGATCTTTACTGCGCAGCGGGTCGCATCCTCGAGAAGAGAAACTCGACTCTCGCCGTAGGCGTAGCTCCAGCGACGATCGGTGCCATCGGCAGGAGCAGAAAAGAGGGGAGCTGCAACAACGCACAGCATCACCACCCAGCACCAGACAGAAAAACGCGCGCAATAACCCATGGTATCTCCCTCGCTGTAGAGGTTGAATTTCTTGGGAATCGGTGAAATGGAAAATGGAATGGCGGGAGAGGGGAGGAGAGCCCCGTCAACCCGAACGCCCTGGCGGCGCAGTATCCTCCTTACCCGGTTACGAAGGCCAAATGCCGACGCCCTGGCGGGGAGCGCATTGGTCACCCTGCACAAATGCTCTCGGAGGTCATGGTCACGTCTCAAGCCCGGGGACATACTCACCATCATTGCCGCCCGGGTCAACCACCCATCGGGGTGACCTCGGAGGCGAAAGCGATGTAGCATGGCGACGGAAGGTCGCCCTCACTGATAAGGAGAAACCATGCAGATCGTCGCCATGCTGTTGTCATTTCTTGTCACCATTGGATTCACTTCGGCCACCGACGGCCAGGCCTGGCTAAAATATCAGGGCAAGAAGGGGCCGGGACTGGGAAAGCACGTCGTCTTTGTCACCGGTGACGAGGAGTACCGGTCGGAGGAGGGGATGCCGCAACTGGCGCGCATCCTCGCCGAGCACCATGGTTTTCGCTGTACTGTGCTGTTTTCGATCAACCGAGAGACGGGTGAGATCGACCCTGGCACTCTCGACAACATCCCGGGACTGGAATCCCTCGACGAGGCCGACCTGATGGTGATCTTCACCCGATTCCGCGACCTTCCCGACGACCAGATGAAACACATCGTCGACTTTGTCGACTCCGGCAAGCCGGTGATCGGCCTGCGCACCTCGACCCACGCCTTCGACCTGCGCAACAACAAGAAATACCTCCGGTTCAGCTGGCGTAACCCCGAATGGGATGGTGGCTTCGGTAGGCAAGTTCTGGGCGAGACCTGGATCGATCATCACGGTGGCCACGGCTGGCAGAGCGGCCGCGGCATCGCTGCCCCCGGAGCCGAAGGACACCCGATCCTACGTGGCATCGCCGATGGCGACGTCTGGGATCCTTCCGATGTCTATACCGTTCGTCTGCCCCTGCCCGCTGGCTGCAAGCCGCTGCTCCTCGGCCAGGTGCTCGCCGGGATGAGCCCCGATGACCCCCCCTGCGACAGCGAGGAGCGCGACGGCAAGACCTTCGACAAGAACGACCCGATGATGCCCGTTGCCTGGGTCCGCACCCGGAAGCTGGAGGGGGGCAAGAAACAGCGCGTCTTCTCGACGACGATGGGAACCTCCCAGGGGTTCGCCCGGCCAGGCACCCGCCGTCTGCTGGTCAACGCATGCTTCTGGACCCTGGGTCTCGAAGACAAGATTCCTGCCCGGTCGAAGGTCGACCTGGTCGGCGAATACGATCCAACCCCCTTTGGCTACCTGAAGCATCGCAAAGGAGTCACGCCCCAGGACCTCCAGCGGCAGGCTCAATGAGGATACTGACATCGCTTCTGATCCTCCTCGCCAGCGCCAGCGGAGCCGGCGCCGACGATGAGGTCCCGGTCGAAGGCTTGCTCCTCGTTGGCGAGCTCGGCTGCGTCTCCTGCCACGAGATCCCTGCCCTCGCCTCCAGCTGGCTGCGCCCGCGAGCCGCCCCACGCCTCGACGGCGTCGCCTCCCGCCTCGACCCCCGTCACCTGCGCCGATTCATCCTCGCCCCCGGTGAGGTCCGCCCCGACACCGTCATGCCCGACCTCCTCGCCAGCCTTCCCGCCGACCAGCGCCAGGATGCTGCCAACGCTCTCGTCGATTTCCTCGTCTCGCGCAGCGCTGAACCGTGGCAACCCCATCCTCCGGACCGCGTCCGAGCCGCTGAGGGGGAGCTCCTCTACCACCAGGTCGGCTGCCTCGCCTGCCACGAGCCGTTCACAGAGGGGATGCCGGCGCCAGCGGAATCGCAGCCCCTCACCGCCACCATCGACAGTTGGTCGCAGCCGCAGTTGGCTCGCTTTCTCCAGCGACCTCACGACGTCCGTCCTTCCGGCCGGATGCCGTCCTTCGGGCTCTCCAACCGCGAGGCGAGCGCCATCGCCCACTTCCTCCTGCGTGAGACGGTGGTCATCGGCACCCTCGACCTCGCCATCGACCGTGGCCACCGCAAGAGCCTCGACGAGGAGGGTCGCTCACGGCCCCGCTTCACCGGCCTCGCCGATGCCCTCGCCCTGCCTGAACGTGCCAGTGGCGGCGATGTCACCACCCATCTCTCCGGCTGGCTGCGGATCGACGTCGCCGGCGAGTACCGCTTCCACCTCACCGTCGACGACCTCGGCAGGCTCTCCATCGATGACCAGGTGGTGATCGACCTCGCCGGCGAGTTGCAGCGAGAGCGGATCCTCGAGGAAAGTGCGACGGTGCGCCTCGAGCCCGGCTGGCACTCCATCGCCGTCGACCACTTCCAGTGGGTCGAGGAGGCACAATTGCTACTCGAGTGGCAGGGGCCGGGGATCGACCGGGGGCCCATCGACGCCGATCGCCTGGTCAGTGCCCTCACCGACAGCGAGCCAGAGGCGGTGAGCCCCTGGGTCACCCGGGAAGAACGGGTCGCCGAGGGGGAGGGTCTCTACCGCCAACTCGGCTGCGCAACCTGCCATCAGCCCGATGCCTTTCCGGAGGGGACGGCGCTCCTCGACCTGCCGGAGACCTATCCCGCCCCGCCCCATCCGAGCTACTCCCTCGATCCCCGGCAGCGCCAGGCGATCGGTCGGGCGCTCGCCTTTCTCGGCCAGGTGAAAGACCCGCCGGCGGCAGCCCAACGGGTCGAGCTGACGATGAAGGCGTTCGGCTGCAGCGCCTGCCACGAGCGCGGCGGCTCCG
This sequence comes from Planctomycetota bacterium, assembly GCA_015664425.1. GTDB lineage: Bacteria > Planctomycetota > UBA8108 > UBA1146 > UBA1146 > DTRS01. The sequence goes on along the minus strand of DQQH01000117.1, from coordinate 876 downwards.
GCGGCCTCCCCGAGGACCGCCGTGACTTCTTCACCGGCAGCGACCCAGCCCTCGGCGATGAGGGACGATTCCCCCCGACCCTCAGCGGTGTCGGTGACAAGCTGCGCCGCGAGGCTCTCGCCGCTGCCATCAGCGGTGGCGCCGAGATCCGCCCCTATCTCCACGCCCGCATGCCGCGCTTCGATCCCGACCAGACAGAGCACCTCGTCGAGGACCTGATCGAGCTCGACCGCCGCCAGAGCCCGCTCCCCGAACTCACCTACAACAGCGGCGAAGCCCGGGAGGCGGGCAGGAAGATGGCGGGCAGCGGAGCCCTGCAGTGCATCCTCTGCCACGACTTCAACGGCCGCGAGTCGGTCGGGTTGCGCGCCAACGACCTGGTGACGACGACCGAGCGGCTCAACCCCGACTGGTTTTTCCGCTACCTTCTCGACCCCGAGTCCCTCCGACCGGGAACCCAGATGCCTTCGCTGTGGCCCGACGGCCGTAGCCTGATGCCAGAACTCCTCGGCGGTGACCCCGCCCAGCAGGTGATGGCGCTGTGGCGCTACCTCGAGGATGGCCGCCAGGCGGTCTTCCCCGAGGGTCTCAGCCGCAAGCAGAACCGCCTGATCGTCGGCGGCGAGGCGATCACCTACCGCGGCAAGCTGTGGGAGGCGGGGTTCCGGGGGATCGCCGTCGGACTCCCCGGCGGGCTGAACTACGCCTTCGACGCCCAGGAGTTGCGCCTCGCCCTGATCTGGAAGGGTGACTTCCTCGACGTCGGTGCCCACTGGAACGTCCAGGGGATGGGCCGCGTCCGACCGCGCGGCAAGGACGTCGTCGTCTTCCCCCACGGACCCGAGATCGTCTTCCTCACCGATGTCGCCTGCCCGT
>DQQH01000163.1 GCA_015664425.1 Planctomycetota bacterium | reverse complement strand
GAATCTCGAGGCCGAGCGGGATCTGGGAGATCTCCATCGAATTGCCGGGCCTCGCTTCCGCCTGAGTACCGGAGAGAATCGTCTGGCCGACGGCAATCCCCCGGGGGGCGAGGATGTATCGTTTCTCCCCATCTGCGTAGAAGAGGAGGGCGATGCGGGCGCTCCTGATCGGGTCGTACTCGATCGTCGCCACCCGGGCAGGCACCCCATCCTTGTTGCGCTTGAAGTCGACCTTCCGATAGAGGCGGCGGTGCCCTCCCCCCCGGTGCCGGCATGTGATGTGGCCCTGATTGTTGCGCCCCCCCTTGCGGGGGAGACGCACCAGCAGCGACTTCTCAGGCTTCTTCCCCGTGATCTCCGAAAAATCGGAAACCGAGGCATCTCTGCGGCCTGGAGTGGTCGGCTTGTACTTCCGGACGCCCATCGTCCTCTTCCTTCACCACCGACTCCACGTCGGCGATCGTGTTTGTCCACCAGCGCCCATCGGCACCGATCACTTTTCCTGGTTCGGAGCCGTCGGCACCGAAGTTGAATGTCAGAGCAGGTCGATGGTGTGACCCGGCATCAGGGTCACGACCGCCCTTTTCCTTGCCTTGCTGAACCCCACCGAACGCCCCACACGTCTTCGCTTGGAGCGTCCGTAGAGGGTGTTCACCTTTTTCACTTTTACGTCGAAGATCTCTTCGACAGCTTGCTTGACCTCGATGCGGTTTGCCGAAGAATCGATTTCGAAGACGTATGCGTTGTACTTGTCCATCGAGTAGGTGCTCTTCTCGGTGATCATCGGTCGGCGGATGATGGTATGGGGGTCTCTCATCAGTCACTCCCCCCCGACGTCTCCTCCTTCTTCTGGATCTCATCAAAGGCTGCCTCGGTAAGAACCAACTTGCGATTCTTGAGTAGCGCCAGGGTGTTGAAATCCTTGACGGGGAGAACCTGCACACGACGTAGGTTGCGGCAGGAAAGGGCAATGCCGTGGCGGTCGTCGATGGCCATCGAACTGGGGAGCCCGATCAGGCAAGAGACGTCGACCTTCGCCTTCGACAGCATCGCTCCCATGGTAGAGGTCGAAACTGAATCGCCATCGATTGAAGCGACGATGAGAGTTTCGCCGTCGAGAAGTTTGGACAGTGTTGCTTGGTGGGTTGCGAGCCGACGTTGATTGCGAGGAAGGCCATAGTCGTAATTCCGGGGCTTCGGGCCGAAAGTGACCCCTCCGCCCTTCCAAAGGGGCGACTTTTTTGTCCCCGCTCGTGCACGTCCGGTGCCTTTTTGGCGATACGGCTTTCGCGTTGTGCCATGGATCTCGCTGCGTCCCAGAGTGCTCGCAGTTCCACGCCGGAGCCGCCCCTGGTAGTGGCGCACAGCTTCCTTGAGAAGCGCGATGTTGGGGTAATTGGAAACGGTACCGGGAGTGAAGGTCCTCGTGCCCTCCTCCGAGCCGTCCGCAGCATGGAAAGGCACCTCGACCGGATCGGGGATCCCGCTGAAGGCTTCCTGCTTATTCGACTTCTTGACTCCGGTACTCACGTCGCACATTCCCGTTCAGCCATTTCGGCGACCAACAAGGCCTCCGGCGGGCCCACCCTCGGCGGGCCCTGGTTCATCCGTCTCCTCTAGAGGCTCTCCTCGATGGTGAGGTAACCACCGGCAGGTCCTGGGACCGATCCCTCGACCACCAGCAAGTTCTGTTCGGCGTCTGCTGATACCACCTGAAGGTTCCTCACCTTGACGTTCGCGTTTCCATGCTGCCCCGGCATCTTCTTCCCCTTGACCACCCGACCCGGGTCCTGGTGCATGCCAGTCGATCCGACGTTTCTCTTGCTCTTCGAACCGTGAGATTTCGGTCCGATGGCGTGGTTCCAGCGCTTGACGGTGCCCTGGAAACCCTTGCCCTTGGAGACACCCGAGACGTCGACACTGGCGACTCCTTCGAAGAGGGAGAGATCGAAACTCTCACCCGCCGGAAGGGCTGCCCCCTCCACCGACGGAACCTCGCGGATGAAGCGCTTGGCAGCGCAGCCCACCTTTTCGAAGAGGCCGGCTCGCGGCTTCTTCGGTTCCTTCGAGGAATCGCCGAAGCCGACCTGCAACGCTTCGTAACCCTCGGTCTCCTGGGTCTTGACCTGCAAGATGGTGCACGGGCCAGCCTCGATCAGGGTGACCTGAACCCGGTTCCCAGCCTCATCGTATCTCTGTGATGTTCCGAGTTTGCGTCCCAGAATCGTTTTTCTCATTCGCCGAGTCATGACCTAGAGCCTCCTCAGATCTTGATTCGGATGTTCACACCCGCAGGCATGTTGATCTTGGTCAATGCGTCCATTGTCTTCGCGCTCGCCTCGGAGATCTCGATGACGCGTTTGTGTGTGCGCATCTCGAATTGCTCCCGCGACTTCTTGTTGACGTGGGGCGAGCGCAAGACGGTGTAGCGTTCGATGCGAGTCGGCAGCGGAATCGGCCCATGGACCCTGGCTCCGGTTCGTTTGGCCGTTTCAACGATCGAGGCAGAAGCTCCATCGAGCACCTCATGATCGTATGCTTCCATGCGGATCCGGATCTTGTTCTTGGCCATCTGCAGTCTTCTCCAGAAACACCGTGTACTCTTTGGAGGCTTGTGGGTTCCGCCCGTTGGCGAGACAACCACTCCTCCCGCTCACCAGGCACTGCCTCTTGACAGGGAACAGCCTGGTCCGCGTCCGTCATCAACCTGCCAAAGAACCTCTGCCCGAAAAGTGCCCGAAGACACCAGGCGGACCGTCCGGCCCGGACACAGCAGCAAAAACGGGGGGCCGTCGAGACGGTCCCCTGAGTTCACCCAGCGCCCCCACAACCGCCGTCTCG
>DQQH01000062.1 GCA_015664425.1 Planctomycetota bacterium | reverse complement strand
TCCATGCCGGAGGAGGTATCGAAAACCCTCCCGCGCAGGAGGATATCGGCTTCGGCGATGGCGTCCCCTCTCTCACTGCGCACGCTGCCGCTCAGGTAGGCTGCCTGGATGAGGCGCACATCGACCTCGACCTGTTCATCTTCGAGGTAGAGTACGGAGGGAGAGGGACTGATCAGCGAGCCATCTTTCTGGGCTGCAACGACGAAACGCCCGGCTGGAACCCCGGTAAAGGAGTAGTGACCATCGTCGTCAGCGGTGGCCCGTGCAAGAACGGTCAGACCGTCGATCAGGTCCTTTCGCAACGGCATCAAGGAGGAGAGATGATTGGAGGAGGAAAACACTCGGCCGAAATCGACGACGTTCCACATCGAGACTCCGCCCTCTTGCTCGACCGAGGCGAGAAGGCTCGATCGTAGAAGAGCGACCCGGGCACCACCGGCAACTCCTCCCTGGGGCTCGATCACCTTGCCGGAGATGGCGGCGTTGCCCTCGCCAAGGTCGACGACGGGTCCTTGCGAAACGGTGGGTTCGGCCCGACCGGCCTCGACCCACGGCTCGGTGGATGAGGTTTCCTCGGCGAAGGAAAGCTCGAAGTCTACCGGGACGGGGGAATCACCCTCGTTGAGAAGGAAGGCGAGCAGAACCACTAAGAGGGCTACGATCCCAAGGGGGACGAATGTCTTCTTTGTCATCGGGCTCCCAACTGAAGGCTCTGGTCTCTTCCGAGCGCACCGAGACGCTCCCGTACCTCGTGGAACCCCGTCAAACTGCAGAAGTTCCGCGATTGCGGTCCAATTGACGACCACACCTACTCATCCTGCCGCTATTGGAAGGGATTGAAAAGCCCAGCGCGAGAGATCTTGCCTGGACTGGCTAAATCGATCAGATTGGCAGGGGCGGGGCGTTTCCAGGAAATCCTCCGATGTCGCCTCTTCGATCGAGCCGGGGCCTCGCCCTGCCCGCCTCATTTTTGCTCCTGGGTGCCATCCTCGGCCCCCCTGCGGACCGTTCTGCCCTGCTGCTGATGGTTCTCTGCTGCGCCTCCATCGGCGCCTGTTCAGGAATCCGCCCGCTCGCCCCGCTGCTGCTGCGGGTGATCGCTCCACTGCTGATCGGAGCGCTCCTCGCCCCCGATCGTGCCGGCGAGGAGATCACCTTGCCTTGCCAGCCGACCGTCGTCGAGGGCAGGGTGGCAGCCCTGCCACGCCCGCGACTCGATCCTCGCCCCGGAGAACCCCACCGCCAGCGGCTGCGCCTCTTCCTCGACGAGGTGCGCGTCGATGGGGTCCCCTGTCAGGGCAGGGTGAAGATCGACATTGCCGCCGGCACCGCCGTCGGCAGGGGAGACCGGGTGCGCGCCCTGATTCCGGCGAGAGGTCGACCGCTGGGACACCCCGACCTCATCGAGATCACCGACAAGGGAGGAGCGCTGGCTCAACTCGATCGAGTCCGCGCCAGGATCCGTGATCGCCTCGCTCGTCTGGGTGCCAGCAATGGCTGGGGCGCCGCACTCCTTCTCGGAGACCGCCATTTACTTCCGGCACAGGTGGCAGCCACCTATCGCCGGACCGGCCTGATCCATCTCCTCGCCATCAGCGGTCTTCACATCTCAATCGTCATCGCCGCCGGCTGGTTCCTCTCCCGACGAATCGCTGGCAGATGGCAAACTTCGTTACGTGTCGCAACGGTGGTCGCCGTGCTCCTCCAGGCGTGCCTGGCCGGTGGTAGCCCCCCCGTGGTGCGAGCAGCAGTCACCGGGGTCGCAGTCGCAGCGATGGCTCTCGGATTTGGCCCCACTTCCCGTGGCGCCCCCCTCTCTCTCGCCATCCTCGTGTGGTGCGCACTCGGTCTGGGACCGCCGAATCCATCCGCTTCACTCTCGCTTGGGGCGGTCCTCGGCATCCATCTGGTCAATGAGGGGCGACGTGGCGAACGCTCCTGGGGCCTGGTGGGGGCATGGCGTGTCTCCCTCGGTGCGTGGCTAGGGGCGGGGACGATGATTGCGATGTGGACCCCGGAAGTGGCCCTCCTGTCATCGATCGCAACGCTGGCGATGATTCCCGGGGTCGCCGCTGCCATCCTCCTGTCGGTGCTCGGAGCCGCTGCTCCCGACCTGCTGCCCGCTTTTCAGAATCAGTTGTGGTCGCTGCTGAGGATGTGGCTGGAAGGGTTGCCTGCCCTCCTCGACCAGCTGCCAGGAACCCCCTGGGTCGCACCCCCCCGTCGGCCCCCTCGC
>DQQH01000039.1 GCA_015664425.1 Planctomycetota bacterium | reverse complement strand
TGTCGGACCAGACCTCGTCGCTGATGATCCACAGGTTGTGGTGCCGGGCGAGGCGCGCGATGCGATGCAGTTCGTCGATGGTCATAACCCGTCCCATGGGGTTGTGCGGGTTGCACAGGAGGATCGCCCGGGTGCGCGAGGTGGTCAGTTCTTCCAGCACCCCGAAGGGGATCGCCCCGGTCTCGTTGTCGAGGGGGCAGCGGACCACCCTGGCGCCGGCGCGCTGAGCGCTGTGGGGGAGGAGGAAATCGACCGGATCGAAGGTGATCACCTCCTCACCGGGGGAGAGGACCGCTTGAGCTGCAATCATCAGCGCCGAAGCGGCGCCATCGGTCGCCATGATCGTCTCGGCGCCAGCGTCGATGCCGTGCAGAGACCGGAGATTCTCGGCCACCGCCTCGCGAAAGTCACTGAAGCCATCGTCGGGGCCGTAGGAGAAGACACCCGCAGAGGCGTATTCACCGATGGCATCGCGAATGGCGGGAGCGACGGGGAAGTCGAGGTCGGCGGCGGTCAGCGGTATGACGTCTTCGGGCTGGGTCGCCCAACGCAGGTTGAAAGCTCGTTTTCGCAATTTCTCGATATCGACCTCTGTTGGGTCGAATGCCGGTTTTGTAACCATCCTCAACAGTTTCTCTCTTTCTGAGGGCATCTGAATTCACACCGGGGTCAGCTTGCGAGGGGAACGGGGCCGTGCCGTTCACTCCCTCCTGGCGCCAGGAATTGTCTCTGGAGCCGTCGCCCGACGCGAAGGCGTTCCCTGAGAATCGGCAGCCGTTGACGGGCCAGCTGCTGGAGGTTGTGCTCGAGGTTGTTGGGCAAACGCTCGAGGAGGCGAGAGAGATCCCGAGCATCCTCGATTGCCGATCCAGTGCCCTGGCTGGTGAAGGGCAGCAGAGGATGGGCGGCATCCCCGAGAAGGAGGACGTTCTCACGGTGGAACTGCGACGGCAGTTCGCGATCGGTGGAGCGGCAGAGCCGGGAGCCGAGGGGGTCGATCTCGAGGCACAGCTCCCGAACAGGGGATGGGCAGCGTCTGGCGACGCTTCCGACCCAGTTCTGCAGGGCTCGGCCCTGGGAGAAAATTTCCGGGTTGCGCAGGGGGTCTGCCTGGATGAACCACACCAGGCAATCGTCGCTCACCGGCAGCAGGCCGATGGCGAGTCCCTGGTGATGAAAGAGGGTCTTGCTGAAGGTGTTGGTGAGGAAGGGAGGTATCTTCGCCCCGTCGATCGATCCAACCATCTCGACGACCCTCACCTCTGACAGGGGAAGGCCGGGGAGCACCCGCTCCCTGACGGTGGAACGGACCCCGTCGGCGCCGATGAAGAGATCTGCCTCGACCTTCCGACCATCGGAGAGGAGCCCGTGGCGTGCCCGACCGGTGCCGTCGAAGTCGAAATCGACGAAGGTGGCGTCGCCGTGGAAGGTCGTTTTTTCGAGGGAGGAACGCAGGATTCCGATCAGGGAGCTTCTCGAGATGGCGTGGGTGTCGGTCAGAGCCTGCTGGTGGAAGGAGCCTTCCTCACCAGCCCTGAGGTCGCAACGCTCGATAGGGTGTCCCGCCTGACGCACGGCATCGCCGAGAGCGAGTGCATCGAAGGCTCCGAGGGCTGACGAGGGGAGCAGTATCCCGAATCCCCCGCCGCTGGGGGTGCTGTTCTTCTCCCACAGGGAGACGTCATGCCCTTGCTGTTCGAGGCGACCTGCGGCGGCGAGACCCGCGATGCTGCCTCCGAAGATGGCGATTTTCATCGGCCACCTCCCTCCTCTGCCTGGAATCCGGAATAGAGGCCCAATCGGACAGAAATTTTTCAATTTGAAGCCCGAAAATCGCAGCGTCATTTCGGGTCACTCATCGAGAGGACAAGAGTCGAGCGGAGGAAGGGAGGCCGACGGTTGGCGGTCGGGTGAGGGTTTCAGAGAGACCGCGATGGAGCGATTTCGGGGATCAGCGACAACCCGCAGGGTGCTGTCGGGAAGCTGCCACGCCTCTACGGCTTGATGATGCCTGCGTCGATCAGGGTGCGGTAGGCGCCCTTGCGGGTGACGGTTTTGAGGGCGCGAGCGGAGAGGCGGATCTTGAGGAAACGGTTCAGCTCGGGGACCCAGATGCGCTTCTTCTGCAGGTTGACCTTGAAGCGGCGCTTGGTCAGGCCGGTGATCTTGGTGCCGACGCCGCCGAGATACTTGGCCTTGCCGCGAGTGGTCTTGCGGTTGCCGCTGCGGGTCTTGCTTTTTGTGATCTGGCAAACACGAGGCATGACTGGCTCCCGAATCCATCGTCGTGACCGGCCTGGCCACCACTCCTCGAGCGAAGCAATCCAGCGCTTTAACGGCCCACCAGAGCCCGACTTGCTTCACGAGAACCGCAGAGGTTAACGCTCCAGACCGGAGGGGTCAACCGCTCCCGGGGAATTGCGTGGGCCGCACCAGAAGCGATCAGAAGGTCCAGGAGACAGAAATCGTCGGATCTTTGACGTTGAGCAGGATGAAGGAGAAGCTCAAATCTTCGAGGCGGTAGGTGACCAACGGATGAAATTGGTCGCCATCGAAGACGAGAGTGCCCTCGACGTTGGGCGCGATGTGCGTCCGGACGCTCGCCGGAACCTGCCATTTTTTTTCATCGAGGCCGTAGGAGAGGCTCACCGAGCCGCTCACCCCCGGAGCGAGAAGCTGAGCTGCGGTGACGAAGACGGCGTTGCCTTCGACCTTCGACGATGGCCACGCCGAACTGGTGCCGACGACCACAGCCGGGGTGTTTGGGCCTGCCTCGAGGATGCGCCAGTTGACGACGGGGAAGAGGTTTCCCGACTGGGGGGCCCCTTCGAGGCCGACCTGGAGGTCATTTCGCAGGCGGTGGACGACGCTGAACTCGACGGGTTCGCGGCCGCTGTCCTCGACCAGGACCACCCGGGCGGTGACGCTCCAGCCCGCGGACTGAATCTCTCCTGCGCCCCAGACCGAGGCGCCCTCTCCCGGTCAACCGGGTCACATCGGCACCATCACCTGGTCCGATCCGGGGACACTCGCACAGCCAGGGAGTAGCATGCCAGAGAGGAGGAGCAGAGCCCCGAAGAGCGAAAACAGATGCCGTTCGACCATCGCCATTCCCCCTTTTGCGGCGCCGAGTCAAACATGAAGGGAGGCCCAGATCAAGCGGCCTTGTTGACGGAGGGGCGCATCCCTCTACCCTGGGGATCGGCTCTCGCCGCGACAGCGGCTCTGGGCCTGACCCATTCGATCGATGCGGAGGAGGAGCAGACGATGACAACTTCCCACTTCTCGCTGTCGGGCCGCACCGCCCTGGTCACCGGCAGCAGCACCGGCCTCGGGGAGGCGATGTGCCATTCTCTCGCCTCTGCCGGCGCCAAGGTGGCGATGAACTACAGCAACAACGCCGAGCGTGCCGATCAGGCCTTCGCCAGTTTCGAAGCTGCCGGCCATGTCGGCGGTCTCTACCGCGCCGACGTCACCGATGAGGCGCAGGTCAACGGCCTCGCCGCCGAGGTCGCCGAAAGCCTCGGCCCCATCGACATTGTGGTCGTCAACGCCACTCCCGCCCAGCCGCAGAAGCCGATCGAGGAGTATGACTGGGACTTTTACCAGTCGATGCTCGACTTCTTCGTCAAGAGTCCCTTCCTGCTCGCCCGGGCGACGCTGCCTCACATGAAACAGCAGCGCTGGGGGCGCATCATCAACATCACTAGCGAGGTTCTCACCCGCGGGCTCTCCCCCTTCAGCGCCTACGTCGCGGCCAAAGGCGCCCAGCACGGCTGGAGCCGCAGCATGGCCAACGAACTGGCACCCGCCGGCATCACCGTCAACTGTATCGCCCCGGGGTGGATCCCCGTACAGCGCCACGCGGATGACCCCCAGGAAGCCAAGGATGCCTACAAGGCGCTGATTCCGGTCGGGCGCTGGGGGGTCCCCGCCGATGTCGGCGGCGCCTGCGTCTTCCTCGCCAGCGACGAGGCATCGTTCATCACCGGTCAGCATCTTCACATCAACGGCGGCGTCTGCCTGCCGTGACAGGGAGGTTTCCCGCGCGCATCTCCACCTCGATAGTGCTTGGCCTCGGCCTGGCGGATCTGACGGGCGGGAATCTTGACGAAGCGCCCCTCGGGGATTCCCGAGAGATCGCCAGCGACGATGGCGGCGAGCATTCGTACCGAGGCAGAGCCGTACTCGTAGGGGTTCTGAAC
>DQQH01000103.1 GCA_015664425.1 Planctomycetota bacterium | reverse complement strand
TCAGCCGCTGGAGCGGATGGAATCCGGCTCCTCAATCGTCATCGTCGTCGTCATCGTCGTCGTCGTCATCGTCGTCGTCGTCATCGTCATCATCGTCGTCGTCATCCGATTCCAGCACTTCGCTGAGGATGGCGTACTGGGGGACGCCGCAGCCATAAACATCGCAGCCACCCATCAGGGTGGTGAGCTGAGCTTCGAGGAGTTCCGGGTCGTCGAATGCCGCCGGGCCGTGGCTGCGGACGAAGAGGCGAATCTCGGCATTTGCAGCATCGGTCAGTCCAGAGCCGACAACGATTTCCCCCGCCGGCTCGTTCTCGATGACCACCGCTTCGAATTCAATTTCTCCATCCTCGTCGGCGATGACCCCGACTCCGGTCCACAGGATCGAGAAACTTGCGATCCCGAAATCGGTGATATCGCAGTCGCCATCGCAATCGTCGGGGTTGTTGAACACCCCGGCCCAGATGGTGTAGGCGAAAAAGGGCTCCAGGCCACTGGTTTCGCCTTCGATGACAAAGCCATCGTCGAATCGTTCGATCTCGATCTCGGAGTCTTCGATCGGGGCTCCGGCAACCGAGTTTGACAAGGGGCTCCCGACGGTGAAACCAAGAAACGGAACGTCATCGTCGCCGAGGGCAACGGATGAGGCAAAGAAGGAAAGAAGCACAATCAGACCAGCAAACCTGTTCATCAGAACCTCCGATTGAAAGAGTTGGAAACGGGATTCGGATTGCATAGCAGACCCTTACGTTCAGGATGGGACATGGTACGGGGAGTTTCTCACCGCACAATCCATCTACATTCCACTACATGCGATTCCAGCGAGGGGTCGGACAACATTTCCGAGCATTTTTTCTTTTTGGCGGCGAAGTTCTCGGCTGTTTCAGAAAGCGAGTAATGTGGCTGAACCTCCTGTACCGCTCGCTGCGGTGGAGGTCGATGGTCAACCTCGAGGGAAGGTCGCTTGAGTCGGGCGGGGGTTGCAGGGAGGCTCCTCCTGGTGTCACAGATGGAAGCGAACCGTCAAGGAGCGCTAGCAGGAGGGTGGAGGCGATAGCTGTCAAAGCGAGGAATGTTTCCGGTGGGAGTCATGTCATTTCTTCTTCTGGGTGCGGGGGTTTTCCCCGACGAAGCCGCCACCGATGAGAAAATCCCTCCCGGGCGTGAACAGATCGAAATCACCATCGCTGCGAGTCTCGAGGAGGTATGGAATGCCTTCACCACCGATGAAGGGGTTCGGCTGTGGATGGCTCCCCTTGCGGACATCGATTTCAGGATCGGCGGCAAGATAAGAGCGAATTACAACCCCGAGGGGGTCCTCGGCGATTCTGGCACCATCGAGAACACCATCATCTGCTACGACCCGATGCGGCTCTTTTGTTTTCGCTGCACCAAATCCCCTGAAGGATTCCCCTTCGCCGAGGCCATCCAGGCAACCTGGACGGTCGCCTATTTTCGCCCCGAGGCTGCTGGAGGTACCCATCTCACCCTGGTCGGAAATGGCTACACCGATGCCGAGGACTCGAGGCAGATGCGAGAGTTCTTCCGGGCTGGCAATATGCAGGTGTTCGAGGGACTGAAACGGGCGCTGGAAAGCTAACTTCCCCAATCCGCTGCCGTAGAGCGAGCGCTTCATCGCCGCTGGCGATGATCTCAGGATGAAACTCGCCCCCGCTCCGGCGCTGCCGGGGCGGGGGCTATTCAATTTCGAAAGCTGTTCAACAGGGCCTCGACCCCTCGACCGAAATCGAGGGGCCTCGGAGCACTCTTCCTTTGCTTCGGGGTCGCCGTTGCCAGAGGAGGTGCCGAGGTAACCGGGAAGATCGAGACCGGCGCTCCTGGCGACGGCATGAAGGGGCGGCAGCGAGCCGAGCACGTCGTTCAGATAATAGTTGACCGCAGGCTGGGTCGGGTCAGGCAGCCACTGGCAACGCCTGGCCGAGCGCCAGGAATTCTTTCCAGTTGGCGCGCCATGCACGACGCGCGTCGCGCACCGATCGCCTCATGGAACGGGTGACCTCACCAGCGCGGTAGGCGCGGTGGTACTCGCGCAGGTTCTGTGACCACCGTGTCAACTCGGTGTCGACGCGTTCTCGGGCGGTCTCGATCATCTGCCGCCAGTCATGGCCGGCATCGGCGGCGGTCAACTCGAGAGAGAGTTGGTAGCGCTCCGTCAGGCGCTCCAGGCGCTTGCGCCAGCGTATCGGCGCTTCGGTGCGTTTCAGGTTATGGGTCAGCCCGACGCGGCTGCCGATCCAGATCACCCATTTTCCAGGATCGAAGTGGAACCAGCGCAGACCGTTGCGGTAATCGGCAGGGAAAGTGTGGTGAAAGTTGTGGTAGCCCTCGCCGAGGGTGAGCAGCGCGCAGACCCAGGAATCTCGTGAGGTGGTGCTTCTCGACCACGGTTGGCTGCCGAGGATGTGACACAGGCTGTTGATGCAGAAGGTGGCTTGGTGGGTGTAGGCGATGCGCGCCAGCCCGGCGAAGAGCAGCATCCCCCAAGGGCGATCGATCAGCAGCCCGAGGGTCAGGGGAACACCGAGGTTGATCGTCCACGCGATGGTCCAGTACCAGGCGTGTTGCCAGCGGACGAGGGGGTCTGCCTCGAGGTCCGGGACGTTGCTGAAGTCATCTGCCATGTCGTTGCTGTGGAAGATCCACTTCATGTGAGTCCACCAGAAGCCGCGGGTGGCGTTGTAGGGGTCACCCTCGTGGTCGGTATGGCGGTGGTGACGACGATGGGCAGCCGTCCAGACGAGAACGGAGTTCTGCAGCGCCGATGCGCCGGCAATCAGGGAGAGGAAGCGCCAGATCCAGGATGCCTTGTATGTGCGGTGAGCGAAGAGTCGATGGTACCCGATGGTGATCCCGAGCCCGGAGAAGAGCCAGAGAGCCACGGCGGAGACCCACAGGGCCCAGTGACTTCCCGAGTTCCACAGGTAGATGGGGATCAGCGACGCCGCGAGGAAGGGACTGAGGCTCAGAAAGAGAGCGTTGCTCCACAGGATCGGACCGTCATCGCGGTTCCGATCGATAGCACGATTTGTCATCAGATCTCCACTGAAGGTCCCCTTGGGCGCGTGGCTATTTGGCACCGGCAATCTCCCGATTACAAGGGGATTGCCCGGTTTTCCTCTCCTCATTAGGGATCCAAATCACTTTTTCTTGCCTGGTGATTTGGCTTCTTTCAGAAAGATCTCGGGGGATTCTGCCAGCAGGTGGTGTTTGTCGAGCACCACCCCCGAAGGGATGACGGTTACTCCCCCCCAGTCGCCGTCCCCTGTCTTGCTGTCGGCGAGGACCACCTTCTTATCACAGGAATGAACGAGCCAGCCGACGGTCACGCAGGTGGCAGGTTCGGCGGTGGCTGGATCCCCCCCGACCCACGTGGGATCGCTGAGAATATCGAGCCATTTGACGATGTAGAGGGATGGTTTGGAGATGGTCTTTGACTGTTTGCTCAACTGCAATCACCTTCGATAATTTGGGAGCCGGGTTGGGGATACCGGGGCCAATGAAGTATCAGCGTCTTCCCGGTGCGTGGTATTCCATCAGGTTCGGAGGAAAAAAATAAGGTCTGTCTGTTCCTCTCCACGGCGGCGGGATGATGTTCAGAAGACTGCACCGCGCTCGCCACTGTTTCTCCTTGAAACTATCGGCGTCCATCGCCGGCTCGATTGCAAATGAAGGAGATCCTGGCCTGGCCAGCCACGGGGGCAACGCCCGCGGGCGGGGGTCCGGTTCCCCATCTCCAGAAGGGGGCCATTACCGGTCGTTCAGGGGCAGGAGTCGAAACTATCGCAGTCGAGGGAGTCCTCGGTCGGGTCCGCTCCGCACTCGCTGAAGGGGGGCGGTGGGGCAGCGCCTCCGGAGAAGAGGTACATGAGCAGGTAGATGGGATCGGCGATGTTCCATGACCCGTCGTCATTGGAGTCGTGGGCATCGAAACAGGTCGGGAAGCACAGGAAGAGACAGATCAGGTCCCAGATCGGGTCACCGACGTCGATGGTGCCGTCGAGGTTCACATCGGAACGGCGAAAAGAGGTGCTGATGGTGATGGAACCGGCAATGGTCGAAGGAGTGATCTCGGGTCCCCATTCGGGGACGACGCGAGTTGCGATGGGAGGGTCGCCGAGAGTGTCGATGAAGTCGATGCTGGTCACCTCACCGACATCGCCGAGAACCTGGTACTGGGCCGTCGCCACCTGGTAGTTTCCCGGGAGAAATAGTTCATCTAACCAGAAGCTGACGATGATGGCGGTGGTCCAGCCACCGTCGTGGGTCTGGACGTTCGAGTAACCCACTTCACCGACGTCTACACCCGGTTGAACGCCGGTGAGGGTCAGAGCGGCGGGGTCATGGCCGACTCCGAAAGAGCAGGCCGCCAGGGTGTTCCCCCCCTCGACAATTTCCAGCTGAACCGCAACGGAGATGGTTTCGCCAGGAGCTCCCACCCCGTCGGCGATCGAGAAGATGAAACCAGGATCGAGAGGCGGTGGGAGAGGCGGCGTCTGGCAGTCATGCTGATAGTTGTTGCAGGCGAGGCCGTCGCCGGTCGGATCTGCTCCGCAGGTGGGGAAGGGCGCAGGCGGGGGAACGTCTCCCTCGAACAGGTAATTGAGCAGGTAAATCGGGTCGAGGAGGCCGTAGATCCCATCGTCATTGGCATCGCAGGCGTCGAAACAAAAAATGGGCCCGGGATCGCAGAAGACGCACAGCATGTAGATCAAATCGCCGAATTCGACGTTGCCGTCGCCGAGGCAGTCGCCGCGGACGAAGTCGGTCTGTGCAGCAAGGGGCATCGGCACGACCCCGACCGAGACGATGAACAGAACGGTCAGAAAAGGG
>DQQH01000256.1 GCA_015664425.1 Planctomycetota bacterium | reverse complement strand
TCCTGGTTCCGGCGCTCTTCGCCCTGGTGTGGTGGATCTATCGCGGTGAGGGAGGCCCCAGCGGGTCGTGGCCTCGGTTGGTGATGGGGACCTTGCGGTTTGCACTGCTGCTGGTGCTGGTTCTCATCCTCTTCCGCCCGACCCTGACTCGCGAACGAGTGCAGACGGAAGATTCGACGATTCTCATCATTGTCGATGACAGTTACTCGATGGGAATCAAGGATCGATTCGCCGACCCTGGCGAAGCGGCTTCGCTGGAGAAGATACTCGGTGCCCCTTTCACCGATGAGACGACACGCCTGGACATCGTCACGGCGCTCCTCGAAAGACAAGACCTGGCCTTCCTCGACCAGCTCAGGGAGAAGGGGGACGTCGCTGTCGTTGCGGCTTCCAACGGCGTCCGGAGACTCTCGGAACTGAGTCGTATCAGAGAAGATCCTGGGGAGGAGAAGCCGGTCTTCTCTGCAAGTGGCCTCCAGTTGCGGGGGAGGGTCACTCGCCTCGGCGACTCGATCACCGATGCGGTGAATGATCTCCGCGGGGAGAGCATCGCTGCCGTCATCCTGATCAGCGATGGACGTGACAACGGCGGTGCAGTGGATCCCGAGGAAGCGGCTCGTAGACTCGGCCTGCGGGAAATCCCCATCTACACCATCGGTGTCGGCAACGCCGAGGAGCCGCGTAACATCAAGGTCTTCGGTCTCGACATCGCAGAGGTGGTTCTCGAGGGTGACAAGGTCAACGTCGACTTCCAGATCGAGAGCAAGGGCTATCCTGGAGAACAGGTGAGAGCCGAGTTCCAGCTGGTCAGAGACGATGGTTTCGTCGAGCAGCGGGTACCTTACTACCCGACACTCGGGGAGGACGAGGAGGTGGTTACCCACCGCCTCGAGTTCCAGCCTAAGAGCCCAGGGCGGTTCATCGCCCGTATCGAGGTTCCCCCGAGAGATGGAGAATTGTTCGTGGATGACAACATCGACGAGCAGGCGGTCACAGTCCTCGCGCAGAAGATCAAAGTTCTCTACGTCGAGGGGCCTCCCCGATACGACTACAGGTACCTGAAGAATTCGCTGACCCGCGACCCGACGATGGAAGCGCATATCCTGCTCCTCGAGGCGGACCCGGAATTCATCCAGGAGTCCTCGCCGGGCCTGACGCCGATCAAGGAGTTTCCCAGGACGAGGGAAGGACTCTTCGAGTACGACGTGGTGATGCTTGGAGATCTCCATCCTGACAGACTGAGCCGTGCTCAGAAGGAATGGCTCGTCGAGTTCGTCGACGACCATGGCGGTGGAGTGATTTTCCTCTCGGGGCAGTGGTTCATGCCTCAACGTTACCGTGGCGATCCTCTAGAAAAATTGCTCCCCGTCGAACTCCAGGATGTCGAGACGCGAGGTTACGATGCAGGCGACCTGACGGAACCGTTCCATGTCATCCTGACTCCAGAGGGGCTTACTCACCCCGTGATGCAACTGGTGGGAGACCCCAAGCAGAATCAGAGGATGTGGCAGTGGCAGGGAAGAAGCGATGTTTCCCTGCCCGGATTCTACTGGTACGCGAAGGTGAAGAAACTCAAGAAGGGAGCCGTCGCCCTGGCGGTCCACGAGTCTGAGGAGCACTTCAGCTACGGTCCCCGGCCCGTCTTTGCCTTCCAGTACTTCGGACGAGGACGGACCTTCATCTCGCTCACCGATGACACCTGGAGGCTGAGAAAACTGGTCGGGAACCGCTGGTTCTACCGCTTCTGGGGCCAGGCGATTCGCTTCGTCAGCGCCGGACGACTTCTCGGTTCATCGAAGAGGTTCTCGGTCAGCACCGACCAGCGGGAATACGTCCTCGGGGCGAGGATAAAGGTGCTCGCCCGTACCCTCGGATCCGACTTCAAGCCGACACGGGATGAGGAGCAAACTCTCGAGGTGGAGCGGACCGATCCTCCGGGAGAAGAGAAATCAGTCGTGCAGGCGGTTCAGAATCCTGCGAGACCGGAGTATTTCGAGACCACCATCGAGGCACGGGAGATCGGCGATCACAAGATCAGCCTCCTAAACCGGGAGGAGGCCGTTGCTTCCACTCTGTACCGGGTTGTGGTGCCTCAGATGGAGTACGCAGATCCGAGGATGGACCGTCCGCGGCTGGAGCGCGTTGCGCGTCTTTCAGGGGGGTCCTACCATAGAGTAGGGGATGCCACGAAGGTCCCCCCTCTGATCGTGACGATCGAGAAGGAAATCCCGATCTCCGAGGAGAGAGAACCTCTCTGGGACACCCGCTGGGTGTTGCTGCTCTTCGTCGGTCTGCTGACCGTCGAGTGGGTTTTGCGAAAGGTCTTCAGGCTGCAGTGATCGAACTTGCCAGAGCCGTAATTCGAAACTCCCGCACCACCCTGCGACCTCACCCCGCCTGGGTGGTTCTGGTCCTCTTGGCCCTGTTCACGATGCCAGGAAGTGGCAGCGAGAGCGATGCGGGGGATGCCCTCATCCCTCTCGTCAACGCAGGGGATGCCTCCGCCCAGTCCTTTCGCGAGGCGATGGGGCGCATCGAGTCTGGAGACCTGCACCAGGGGCTGCGTCGTCTCCAGGCCCTCCACGAGGCGACGTGGGGAAAGAACCACCTCGTTCTCGATCCGGAACTGATTCCAAACGATGACTGGCTCGTCGCCATCTCGTTGAGCGGGTTGATCGCCGATGAAATCCGCAATCTGAAACCCGAGGCCGCCGAGATCTACCGCCAGCAATTCTCGGAGAGAGCCAAATCGATGCTCGCGAGGGTCCGCCAGGGTGCGGACCCCAGCGGATTCCTGAAGGTCGCGGAACTCTACCCCATCTGTGATACGGAGCCTCACGCCCTGCTATCCGCGGGAGACATCTTCTTCGAGACCGATGAACTCAATCGGGCCGAGATGGCGTGGGCCCTGCTGGACAGTGGGAGCAAGTCGAATCCCGAACTGGAAGAAGCGGTCCTCCTTCGGCGCTGGCTCCTCGCCAGCCGACGTGGGGACCTCACCCAGGCGAACAAATTGCGTCGAAAACTGAACGCTTCAGGGCTGGAACTTCCCGAGGAGACGATCTTCGCGGCGGTGGAGGCAAGAGAAGAGAACTCTCTCCCTCAATTGCCTTTCCTCAGCGGCGAACTGGCATGGCGCAGCCACGATTATCGGCGTTACTCGGTGATCTTCAGGCGTGCTGGCTATCGCGGTGGCGAGGAGATCCGTTATTCCTCCGTGCCCTCTCTCGGGGATGGCTGGGTGGCGGTGCCGACATCCCGGAAACTGCTCTTTTACGACCTCTACGGCGGCAAACTGGTCGAGGACATCAACCTGCGTCCTGGTGCACCCCACTTCGAGGAGACCGATGCGAGCGTTCGCTTCGATTCGGTCAGCAAGGGGGGGGTTGTCGTTACCAGTTACGTTGCCAGGGCGACGAAGCCCGATGACTATCTTGGTTTCGACATCCAGGTCGCACTTCCTCAGCGCGCACTCAAGGCGGTCGACGTCAATCGTTCTGGTCGGGTGATATGGGATACCGCCAGTCGCCGCCACTCAGACCCATCGCTGTTGCGGATGAGTTTCAACTCGAAACCTCTCATTCGCGGCGAAAGGATATTTGCTCTTGGCTGGACCCGCTCTGGCTACATCGATGTGCAACTGGTCTGTCTCGATCTCCATACCGGGGAGATGGTGTGGTTGACGCCACTGGTGGGCAACCAGGTCGAACTGACGATGTTCGGGGAGCCGGCGAGGGAGCCCTTCCTCGGTCAGATAGCCGAGAAGGACGGGATCCTCTACTGCTGCACTAACCTTGGCGTCGTCGCTGCAGTTCGATCGTGGGATGGCCAGGTGGAGTGGCTGACTGAATACGAGAGCGCCAGCACCCGGGCATACCGGGGGAGATGGCGCAGCCGACAGAGCCGGAGAGTGTGGGCGCAGAATCCTGTGGTAATTCACGGGGGACTGGTTTTTGCGACCCCCCTGGACACCCCGGAGCTGTGGAGTTTCGATGTCGAGACGGGCCGCCTCTTCCAGCGAGTGCAGTCGAGATTCGGGACCTTCATGCTCGGCATTCTCGGTGACCGCCTTGTCTTCGCCGGAGACTCCATCGATACCCTGCCTTTCCGCGATCTCGAGAACTCCAGGTTGTGGCGCAGTTACCGCGTTCCAATGGCGGTGGAGGGGCGTCCTGCTCTGGTCAATGGAGGGGTGCTCTACGCCTCGAGCGACCCGTTGCAGCCATCGCTTTACTACCAGCCACTCGACAGGGGCAGGCGTGGTGCGGCTCCTCCGGTGGAGATCGCCCCCCTGGATGATCGGCACGATTCGACAGGAGACCCCTCCAGGTCGCGGCTCTTCTACCCCGGAAACTCGACGATTGCCGGAGGCCGGGTCGAAGTGGTCGGAGACCGGGTGCTGGTGACCTCATCTCAACGGGTTACCTGTATCGTGGCGAAACCCGAGAAGGGTCCCGGGGAGGAGCCGAAATGAAGGCAACGACTTTCCACGTCCTACCGGTGCTTTTTCTATTCCTGGGACTGCTGGCCCTGCCCGGGGATGTCGCCAACGCGATCATTCAGGATGATGGGGAAAGCCCCGAACGGCCGATGGACAGACGTCTCGAACAACAGGCGCGCCTGGCGGTGCAGCGTGGCCTGGAGCATCTGAAGCTGAAGCAAAATTCCGATGGGTCGTGGACCGACAAGATCGGACGCAAGGTTCATTACGAATATCGTGGGCACGTAGGAAAGCACGTCGGAGTCACTTCCCTCGCTTGCATTGCATTCCTTGCCAATGGCAGCTTGCCAGGGCGTGGTCGCTACGGAGAGCAAGTGGAGAAGGGTCTAGACTTCATCCTCAGAAAGGTCCAGACCAACGGGTTCATCTCCACCAGCGAGTCGCGCATGTACAGCCACGCCTTCGCCACGCTTTTCCTCGCCGAGATCTACGGAATGACGGGAATGGACCGGGTGAAAGAGCGCCTGAAGCGAGCGGTAGGCCTGATCGTCAAGGCTCAGAATGACAGTGGTGGCTGGCGTTACCAGCCAGGTGCCGATGACGCCGACATGTCGATTACCGTCTGCCAGGTGATGGCGTTGCGAGCGGCTCACAACGCCGGGATCCACGTTCCGAAGGTGGTCATCGATTCGGCGATTCGTTACGTCCGGGACTCCTACGACCCCGAGAGTGGTGGCTTCATGTACCAGCATGAAGTCGGGCCCACCGGCAGGGTGCAGAGATCTCGCACCACCTTTGCCCTGACAGCCGCAGGGGTTACCGCTCTCTACGGGGCAGGTGTCTACAACGACATCACCCTCGACCGTGGCCTCGCTTACCTGATGAGGCATCGTCCAGGTCGCTATGAGGCGTCGGGGAACTTTGACTACTACTACGGCATCTACTACGCGACTCAGGCGGCATTCCAGCGTGGGGGAAACTACTGGTCTGTATGGCATCGAGAAGTCTGGCGAGATCTTCTTCGACTGCAAAATCCTGATGGTTCGTGGCAGGACCTCGTCGGTTCGAACTACGCCACAGCGATGGCGTGCATCATCCTGGAAATCCCGTACCAGTACCTTCCGATCTTCGAGAGGTGATGAGTGCCAGATAGGGTAAGACGACCGGAAGGGGCCCTGGAACGCCTGCGCCAGCTTCGTAGCCGGCGCCGCGCCCTGCGTTCGGTCACAGGTGTCTTCCGCTTGCTTACCCTGATCACCATCGTCGCCTGGGTCACCTTTCTCATCGATTGGGGAGTGAACCTCCCGGTGGCAGTGCGCTGGGTTCAACTCGTGGCGGCCATCGTTGTGATCGGCACCGGGTTCCGCTTCCTTCTCCTGAGCACCAGGACTCCCATCGCCGAGGACCGCCTCGCATCGATGGTCGAGGAGACTGCCGGTGATCTGGAGCAGACGCTGATCACTGCGGTCCAGTTGACTCATGAAGACAACCCGAGAAAGCACCTCTACTCGAAGGAACTTCTCGATCGAACGGTTGCAATCGCCGAGGAGCGGATGTCCCGGATAGACCCGGGCACTCTTCTCTCGAAGCGTCGATCGGTGGCGGCTCTGCTGCTCCTCCTCGCTCTTTCTGCGCCGGTTGCTGCCGGAGCACTTTCACGGGGCGACCTCACCTCGACTTTCTGGCAGCGAAATGTCCTCCTCAGGGATGTCCCCTGGCCCCGCAGTTACGAGCTGGAGGTTCTCCATCCCGCCGATGAGGTGACCCTTCTCGCCGCAGGAGAATCCCTGAGCATCGAAGCGAGGCGCATCCGAGGGGGAAACGCACGGGCGGTGGTCGAGGTGGTTTTCCCCGAGAGTGAAGGTCGTAGCGAGAGCGAGGAAGAGGTTCTGCTCGACCGCAAGGGCGAGAACAATTACCGGCATCTCTTCAGCAATCTGGTCCGCGATTTCAATTTCAGAATCCACTGCGGCGACTGGGTGAGCGCCCGCTACGATGTTCAGGTCAGGAGCCGCCCCCGGGTGGAGGACATCGAACTGACCTTCAGTTTCCCGCTGTACACGGGACTTCCCCAGGAAGGGGAAGAGACGAAGCAGGTCGGAGGGCACCTGAAAGTGCCTGTCGGGACCGGGGTCTCCTATTCTGCGAACACTTCCGTTCCCCTTCGCAGCGCCCATCGGGTGGAGGCGAAGGTCTCTGGAGACGGGAGCGAAGAACCGATCAGCGAAATGGTCACGTTCTCGGGTAACAACCGGATCAGTGGCAGTTTCGAGGCGGTTTCGAACGGTAATTACTGGTTCGACCTGGTCTCAGAAGATGGGTTCGACAATCCCAGACCGATCCGCTACCGCATCGCCGTTGTTCCCGACATCGCTCCATCGATCGAAGTGGTCGAACCTGGGCGGAACATCGAAGTGACGCCGAGAGCACTGCTGGTGCTGAAGATTCGCGGGCACGATGATTACGGCATCAGTTCTTCGCGTTTGCTGGTGAGCCCCGAGGAGGGACGACCAGGAGAGGTCCGCGAGTTTGCAATTCCTCTCCTTGGGAACAGAGTCCGGGAGGGTGAGAGCAGCCTCGAGATCGACCTCGAGAAGTGGCGGCTTCAAACGGGTCAGCAACTCCAGTACCACGTCGAAGCAGTCGATGGACTCGGGCAGATCGGGATTTCGAGAAAGTGGACGATCAACGTCCTCAGCGAGGAAGACCTCGAGCGGATCACCCAGGATGAACTGTCACTCCTCAGCGAAAGACTCGAGGAAACATGGCAAGTCCAGCGAGATGTCAGACGAGAGCTCGAGAATGTCCTCGATGCTTCCAGGGCGTCGGGGGCTCCTCTGGATGCTCCTTCGGTGCGCCATTCCCGCCTTAGCCAGGATCGTGTGAACACCAGGCTCGAGGATGGGGTCGAGCGTCTCCAGGAAATCGTCGATCGCCTCGTCCAGAACCGGCTGACCGATGTCACGGAGCTTCCCTGGATCGAGGGGCTCCGCGACCGTCTCGATGACCTGTCACGCAATGAAGCAACGGAGGCCCTCGCCGGGCTCGAGGAGTTGACGATCAGAGCCGGTAACTCCCAGGCGTCCCTCGAGGAACTCGAGGAAGCGATCGATAGGGTTCGTGCCAGCGAGCGAGAGCTCGAGGGGATTGTCACCGAGCTCAAGGAATGGGGTGATCTCCGCACTGTCATCCGTAAGGTGGAGGAGTTGCTCAGATCCCAGAAGGAACTCGAGACCCGGGTCGAGACAAAAGTCCGCGAGGCGCTGGGAAACGACGGGTCCGACGACGGCGGCGGTCGTTGATGACCGAAGGGGTGATGGGATGAAAGCGGTGGAAAGCAACAGCCCCCGAAATCTTTGTAAAGTTGTCAAATGAACGTAATAAATATCCAGGAGAAGTTCGATCTCTTCAATGACCGATGGTCTCCCAAGAAAATTGGAGAACTGAACGGGCAACAGATTTTGCTGGCAAAAATCCAAGGAGAATTCGTTTTTCATAAGCATGATGATGAAGATGAATTATTTATGGTGATGAAAGGTCAGTTAACACTGAGATTAAGAGACCGAACCGTGGTAGTGAATCCTGGAGAATTCTTTACAGTTCCAAAAGGCGTAGAACATAAACCTACTGCTGAGGAAGAAACTCATTTGTTACTGTTCGAGCCTTTGAGCACGAAACACACGGGTGATGTGGTGGCAGAAATTACAGTAGAAACCTACGAAGAGATTTAACATGTCCAAACTCACCATCCTTGACTTCGCTGTACCCTCTGAGCCCTCGGGCTTTGCCCCGATGCAAACCCGAGGCAGATCAGCCACCCCCTCTCAAGCCTCTACTGATGAGAAGGTGAGTGTCACTCATGCCGCTGGGATGAGGAAAGCGGAAGGGCACATCTCTTTACCTGGTCCAGCGATGATTGTGCTTCTGGTTGCGTTCTTCCTGCTGCTTCTGGCCCCGCAGCCGGCAGAGGCCCAGACGGGAAGTCGTCTGGCACGCCTGCAGGAAGAGGCCAGGGAGTATCTCCGCTCCATCGAGGTCCAGATGGAAGCGCTCTCGGCCCGGCTGATGGAATCTCAACCCGAAGATTCCGATCGTCTCCAGAAGGCCCGGACCCGCCTGGTCAGGGACCTTCTCGTCGAGGATATGAGGAAGATCTCGGAAGCGCTCGAAGACGAGTCCTACGCTCCGGCGCTCGATACCATCCAGCGGGTGCGCTCCAACCTCGAGGCAGTTCTCGCGATTCTCCGGGACAGCGGGATCGATCCCGAGGAACTTGCCGAGAGGCTCGATGAACTCAGTGAGCGAAGGATGCGAGTCGGTGAACTCGCCGATAGCCAGCGATCTCTCCGTGACAGGACTCGCGAGGTGGAGAGTTCCTCCTCCGATGTCGAGGTTGTCAGCGAGGCTCAGCGAGAAGTCGATCAGATGATCTCGGAACAGGAGTCCCTCAGCGAGGCAACGGACGATGGTGCGGATCCGGCAGCTGCGCGCATCGGTGAACTCGTTGACCAGGCGCAGAAGCTCTCCGAGGATCTCGCTCGACAAGCCCGTCGCCAGCAGGCACTGGCGGTGCTCGGAGAGCGCGTTGGTGAGTTGATGAGAAGGGTGGCCAACGATCGAGCCGAGGGCCAGAGTCAGATCGAGGCGGGAAACGATCGGGGAGCGGATCCGGCGTGGTCAGAACTGGGCCGTTCGGCGGCGGCTCAGAAGGCGGAAGCGGGCCAGATCCGCCAGTCGATCTCCAGTTTGCGCCGGGAAGTCGGGAACTCCGCCGAAGAACGCGCCGTCGATGACGCCCTCCGGGAAGCGCAGGCAAGGCTCGATGATGCGGTCGAAGCCGCGGATGAGGCGGCGAGCGAGAGCACGGCTTCTCCTCGCGCCACCGATGGGGCCAGAGCGCGCCAACAGCGCGCTCTCCAGGGCGCGCGCGAGGCGCTCCGAGAGGCTCGAGATCCCCAGAGCCAGGAAAGCGATGCCTTCCTCGAGAGGTTGCAGGAACTCCGGGAGTCCTTCGGCGACTGGAGTCAGGAACGGGAAGATTCGGCCTCTCGAGAGGATGTCGAGGCTGCCACTCGAGCCCTCGAGAGAGCCGAGAAGGCGCTGTCAGGAGCGCAGAGAATCGCCGCCGAGAGCGGCCAGCAGCAGGGCGGCGATCAACAGAGCGGCCAGCAACAGAGCGGCCAGCAACAGGGCGGTGAGCAGCAGGGCGGTGAGCAGCAGGGCGGTGAGCAGCAGGGCGGTGAGCAGCAGGGCGGTGAGCAGCAGGGCGGCGAGCAGCAGGGCGGGGAGCAGCAGGGCGGTGAGCAGCAGGGCGGCGAGCAGCAGAGCGGTGAGCAGCAGGGCGGTGAGCAGCAGGGCGGTGAGCAGCAGGGCGGTGAGCAGCAGGGTGGCGAGCAGCAGAGCGGTGAGCAGCAGGGCGGTGAGCAGCAGGGCGGCGAGCAGCAGAGCGGCCAGCAAGAGAGCGGCGAGCAGCAGGCTCAGCAGACCCAGGAGGCCGCCCGTCAGACCGCAGAGGCCGCCGAGCGGATGCAACAACTGTCGAGGCAAGCCCAGTCGGAGACTCCTTCAGGGCGCCAGGAGGAACTCGCCGCCAAGGTCGATGCTCTGGAGAAGAAACTCGCCGGCCTCCAGAAGAAGCTCGGCGATCGGGACTCCACCTCTCGCGAGGAAGACGAGAAACTGCGAAAGAAGGTCGGCGCTGCCCGTGAGGCGCTGCGTCGTGCGCGCAACGCGATGAAGCAGGCTTCCAGGAAGATGGAGGGGGGGCAGTCGGCATCGAGCGAGCAGGCCTCCGCAGAGGCGTCGCTGAATGAGGCGAGGGAATCTCTCTCGGGGAGCGAGGAGGATGCACTCGAGCGTCTCAAGCGCAAGGAGGAGGAACTCGCCGGGATCCGCAAGGAACAGGATGAGCTGGAACGACTGACACGGAAAGTTTCTCAGGAAGATGAAGAGGGGGGCGAGTCCCTCTCAAGTGCGGCAGGCAGCATGCGCGAAGCGAGTGATTCTCTCGGTCAGGGTCAGACTTCCCGTGCTCGTCAACAGCAGGAGGAAGCTCTCGAGCAGCTGGAGCAGGAGGAGAGCCGTCTCCAGGAAGAAGAGATGGAACTCGCCGATCTCAAGACGGAACAGGACCTCATCGATCTGATCGCTACAATCACCGAGATGTCCGATTCGATGGAAGTGATAATAAAGGCCACTGTCGCCATCTCCGGAGAACTGGGCGACCGTCGAGCGAACCGTTCCCAGAAAGCACGCCTCCGTGGCCTTTCGCGAAGAGTCGCTGCGGTCGATGAACTCGGTCAGGATGTGCACCGACGCCTCGAGGAGGAAGAAGCACGAGTCTTCACCTACATCATGGAAGACCTTCTCGAAGATCTCGCCGAGGTGAAGGAGTCGCTGCAGCCGCGCTACGATCCAGGCGAGGTGACCCAGATGCTCGAGCAGGAAGTTGTCGATGGATTGCAGAGATTGAGGAGTTCCCTCGAGGAAGAATTGCGCCGGCGGATGCAGCAACAGCAGCAAGGGCAGCCGCCGCCCGGCGGTGGCAGGCCCCGGATGGTTCCCCCGGCAGCGGAGCTGATCGCTCTCAAGCGGATGCAGGAAGAGGTTCTCGAACGCACCCGCAGGATCGATTCGATCCGAAAGAGGAACAATGGAGAACTCGACACCCTCGAGGAGCAGCTTCTCGAACGTCTCGTGCAACGCCAGGGGAGCATCATCCAACTCACCGATCAGATCGCCGAGGATCTTGGGGAACAGTTGCAACCTACTGTAGAAGAGGAAGTTAGGGAAGATGGCCCGCCCCCCCCAGATGATGGGGAAGGCTAGCCTTGGCGCTGCCTGCGAGTCCGCATGGGGATATACTGGAGGGGGAGGAGTGAGTTCTTGCGAGGACCCCTTAGTTTGGAGAGGAATCACCTTGGCGAATAACCCGCTGCCACTCACCGCTCTTCTGGTGATCCTGATTTTCTGTTTCGGGATCGCCCAACCTTCCATCATCGAAGCCCAGGAGCCGCCTGTCGAGGAGCAAGGAGTCTCCGAAGGAGACAAGCCGGCCGAAGTCAAAAAGCCCGATGAAGGGGAAGAGGCGAAGAAAGAGGACGATCTCGATCCTCTCGATATTCTCGGAGGAGAAGGAGGCGGACGTATCGGCGAACTGGTGAACGAGATTTCCGAAAACTTCCGCAAGATCGAGGACTTGCTCAACCGCAAGGATACCGGCGCTGAAAACCAGGGCCTTCAGACCCGTACCATCGACAAGATAGATCTGTTGATCGATGAGGTCGAAAAAGCAACTTGCTCCAGTTCCGGCACAGGGAGTTCCTCGAGCCAGCAGCAAAATCCCGAGCAGGAGTCCTCCTCGTCCGATCAACAGATCGGTAGCCAGCAGCAAAAAATCGAACAGCAGGGGAGTTCCCCCGAGGAAAAAAATCAGACTATGGAAGAGGGCGGTGAACCGAACAATCCGGGCGAGTCCCGCTTCGATGAGACGAGCGAGGGCGAGTTGCCTCCCGGGGAGCAAGGAAACCTCAATGACCGTCAGGGGCGCGGCCGGTGGGGTCGTCTGCCACGGACGGTGATCGAGAAGATGTACGACAACGGCAGGAGGAAACTGCCAGAGAAGTACCGCATTCTCCTCGAAGACTATTTCCGAAGACTCCCGGAACGAAGCAATCAGTGAACCGTATCGATTGCAACGATCGTGGCGAGGATCCTCCTGGGCCCGAACCCATCTCGGTTTCCATCGCTACCTCCGCACTGATTTTCCTGCTCTCGATCGCCCCTCCTGGCTACGGTCAGACCGAGGAGACGAGTGCTGGTGGTGCCCCTCGGGTGCAGAACACTCTCCGTCGTGCTTCCATCGCCGATTACAGCCACCTCGAGAAATACTCCGATCAGGTCGAGAAAGCGATCGAGAAGGGCATCGCCTATCTCAGAGAACAGCAGAACGGTCTCGGCGCACTTTCGACAAATTACCCGGTGGCTGTCACCGGTCTCGGTGGACTCGCATTCCTTGGAGCGGGTGTGGAATACAACCGTGGTCCCGAAGGCGAGTCGCTTGCGAGAGCGGTTGATTACCTGGTCGCACCCCAGCGCCGGGACATCCGCGGTTTCATTCGCGACGCAGGAGAAACCAAGTCGAGAATGCACGGTCACGCCTACGCGACCCTCTTCCTCACCCAGGTGCTCGGTGCGATGCCCACCCAGCAACGGGAGACGCGGGTGCGTGAGGTTGTCACCGTGGCTCTCGAACTGATTGTCGATTCTCAGACGCTACGGGGAGGTTGGGGTTACACACCGGACGATCCCCAGGATGAAGCCTCGCTGACCGTCTGCTGTCTGCAGGTGCTGCGAGCTGCGAAGGAGACCGGTTTCGATGTGCCCATCGATACGATTCGCAGGGCGGTGCGCTACCTCAAGGACTGTTGTGAGGAGGACGGTTCCTTCCAGTACTCCCTCACCCGGAGCAGCGGAAGAACCAGTTACGAGATCACCGCAGCGGCGGTCTCGACTCTCGATGCCGCGGGAGAATACGGCATGGAAGAGCACCGGCGGGGCCTCAAGTACATGCAGAGGGTGATCTCGACCCAGAGACGCCAGGGAAAGGGCGCCTTTTCTGCGAGCGCCAACTATCCTTTTTACGGAAATCTCTACGCCGGCCAGGTCTATCACCAGCTCGGCGGGGGCCCCTGGGAGGCGTGGTCAGCAGCGGTCTGGCCGAAGATTCTCGAGATTCAGGGGGACGATGGCTCGTGGGAGAGCAGATTCGGGGATTCCTACGGAACGGCAGCCTCCTTGCTGATTCTGGAGATTCCCCGTGGTTACTTGCCGATTTTCGATCGTTGACGAAATCACTCTGGAGGAAGAGCGAAATGCTCATGAATAATTACCTGGTTCGGAAGGGGAACTCAGAGAGTCCGCTGGGAGCGGAGATGCCCCGAGAATCGGAAGAGGAGAATCCCCTGCCATCGAGATGCCCCGCTGGCGAGATTAGTGTGAGGATCGCGTTTCGATGATCGTTGATCCCAACTTACTCGAAATCGTTCTGTGGTCGTCCGCAGCCGCTGCAACCGTCTTTTCGGTGATCCGACGCAGTTTCCGTACGACATCACCAGGTCACTTCAGCCTTCACTTCAATCGCAACGGTGGCAGCGAGGTCGCAGAAGGGGAGCGTCTTCAGCGCATCGAACTCCTGACAAGCATTCTCTGTCTCCTCTCGCGTTCGGCGTGGGCAGGGGCTCTTACGATGCTGAGATATCAGGTCACCGCCTGGTACCTGCCTGCGCCTCTGGAAAGTTACTGGCTCGTCGGCCTCTTCGTCGAGGCGCTGGTGACAGGGCTCATCCTCTTCGAATTGATTCCCCAGACGATCGCGGTCTGGCGTGGTGCCAAGGTCGCATCGGCGTTGATACCGTTCCTCGACAAGGTCGAACTGCTGCTCTCGCCGGTGACACGTTCCTTCCGCGGGATTCGCAGGGTCATGCTCAGAATTCTTGGAACCGATGTCGATCGGTCAGAACAGGTGCGTGCGGCGGAGGGAATCCGGGCCGCCGTCGAGATTGGTGAGCGAGAAGGCCTGCTACAGCCTGGCGAGAAGAGCATGATCGAGTCGGTCCTCGAATTCCATGATGCGGATGTGGTCGAGGTGATGACCCCACGGACTGACATGGTCTGTTTCGAGGCATCGGAGACGATCGAAAATGTGATACCCAAGGCGATCGCTTGCGGCCACTCGAGGATTCCCGTGTACCGCAAGGATGTCGACGAGATCATCGGGGTCCTGTACGTCAAGGACCTGCTTCGTCACGCGGGAGACTCCGCCCAGCACAACTTGCCGGTGGAGAAGGCGATCAGGAAGACCCACTTCGTTCCCGAAACGAAGATGATCCGTGAACTCCTGCGAGAATTCCGGACAGAGAGATTCCACATCGCTGTCGTTCTCGATGAGTACGGTGGCACCTCGGGCCTGATCACCATCGAGGACATCCTCGAAGAGATCGTCGGCGAGATCGAAGATGAATACGACGCCAAGGCGCTGTCATCGATCCGCAGGATCAATGGCTCGACTTTCGATCTCGACGGCCGCGCCAGCATCTGGGACGTGAAGAAGACGATCGGAATTTCGATCCCCGACAGCGATGATTACGAGACGGTCGCAGGCTTCCTCTTCAGTTCTCTGGGTCGGGTTCCGAAGGAGGGGGACTTCTTCGAGCACGATGGTCTGCGATTCCAGATCACCAGTGCAGATGAACGGAAAATCAAGCGAGTGCGGGTGCACCTGCTGCACGCCCCGCAACAGGGCGGCGAATAGTGGCCAGAACGGTCAGCACTCGTGGCCTGGTTCTGCGCTGCATCGACTACTCCGAGACCTCGCAGATCGTCTCGTTCTTCACCAGGGACGAGGGGATCGTCGATCTGCTCGCCAAGGGGTCGCGTCGGCCGCGGAACGCTTCTTCCAGTTTCTCTTCACCATTTGACCTTGCTGGCTGGTACGACCTCGTCTATCGAAAGCGCGGGGGGGATCTCCACCTGGCGACAGAGGGACAGCTCGTCGAGGGCTTCAGTCACCTCAGGAGGGATCTGGAGTGCTGGCTCGATGCAAACCTGGCCCTCGAGGTACTGGCGAAATCGTTCATCCGGGGAGATCCTCATCCTGAAATGTTGAGAGGGGTCCTCTCCTATCTGAAACTGCTGTCGGTCGGCAAGGGACGGCAGTTGCTGAGAAATCGTTTCTTAGCCGAGATCCTCACTTCATCGGGAGTTTCGCCGAGATGGCACCTCTGCCAGGGGTGTATGCGGCAGGAGGGTGTCGACCTGGTCGCCCTGCGGGTGCCTGTCGGCCCCATCTGCTCCGGTTGCAGGGTCGCCACCGACTCCCTTCGGGATCCCTCCACATTCGCGTACTTGGCCTCAAACGGGGCCATCCCATGGGATCGGGTCCCCGCCTGGGAGGTCGCCGAGGAGGTGATTGCCGACGGCTGGGACCAACTTCGAGCCCTTCTCCTCGATCACTTGGAGCGCCCGCCTCGATCGCTAAGATACCTGCGAGCCTGAGATCGCCTGCCGTGGGGGTGGGAGACTCTGGCATCGGCGAGGGGGGTTCTTGTCAGGAGCCGGCATCTCTCTGTTCATCATCCTGATTTCTGTCGGGTTCCCTGGCGTCGATGTCGATATCAAGGACCAGGCCCAGATTCTCGAGGAAGCGCAGAACGCTTTTGATTCGGGGGACTACGAGGTCGCGATCGAGATCTACCGGAAAATTCTGGAACAGTCCGGCGAGGGGCCGATCGCGGAACGAATGAGAGTTTTCCTTCTCGAATCCCACTTCCTTACTCGCGACTACGATACTGCTCTCGACCTGGCAGAAGAAATCCTCGAGGGAAGCCCGGGATCTGAAACGATCCGAAAGGTACTGGCACGCCGTTACGAGATTGGTGTGTCATATCTCAACGGTGCTCAGAGAAAAATTCTG
The DNA here is from genome assembly GCA_015664425.1 of Planctomycetota bacterium. GTDB lineage: Bacteria > Planctomycetota > UBA8108 > UBA1146 > UBA1146 > DTRS01. Next base: position 15,132 of record DQQH01000256.1, on the reverse strand, counting down.
GGATTCGAGGTCGGTGCAGAGCGTCGAGGACTGGAAATCCTCACCGACCTGGTCGGGCAGTTCCCGTTCCAGCCGTTCGCTGGCGATGCCGTTTATCAGATCGCCACATGGTACATGCGAAACGGCCTCTACGAGGATGCCGACCGTTATTACAGGAGGTTGCTCCGCGATTACCCCGAAAGTTTGTGGCGTTCCACCGCGGAGTTCAGGATCGGGGAGGCTGCGTTCTCGAGGCTCAAGGGTGTCCAGTACGACTTCGGGCAACTGATCGAAGCGGAAAGACAGTTCCGCCGATATCTGAGGCTTCATCCCACCGGGGAGTACGCCGCTCGCTGCTCCGAGAACCTCGAGAAGATCCAGGGGTTCCGGGCGCGGCGCTGGCTAGACGTCGCCAAGTTCTACCTCGGCCTCGAACATCCTGAGGCGACGAGAATTTACCTGAGAAAAATCCTTCGCGACTGTCCGGAGACTCCAGAGGCGAAGGAGGCGATCGACCTCCTCGAGAAGTTGCAGCGAGAGGATTCACAGGAGAGGGAAGAAAAGCAGGAGGAGGAATCCTGATGGGGTCCAGAGGAGTTCTGCTTGCACTGGCGCTGGCACTGACCGGTTGCGGTTACACCAGTGGCTACAAGCTTCCCGTCGGAGTCCGGGAGATCGCGATCCCGATCTTCGAGAACCGGACCTTGCCATTGCGCAGGGAAATCGAGTTCGATTTGACCCGGGAAGTACGCCGGGAACTCCAGATCAGAACGGCAGCAACCCTCGTCGATCGGTCCCGGGCCGACGCTGTCATCGAAGGCGCGATCCTGAGTTTTCGCCAGGGAGTCCTCGCCGAGGGAGTCGGCGACAGTGTCCAGGAAACGGGAATTGTGGTCCGTGTCAAGATTCGTCTCGTCCGGGTCCGCGATGGCAAGGTTCTGCTCGAGCGGGTGCTCAGCGAGCATTCATCTTTCTCGAACATCGCAGGCGAGACGATCAGCCAAGCGACCTCAGAAGTGATGCGAGATCTCGCGCAACGCATCGTAGCCGAGATCGAACCGTGGCCCGTCGACAGCTAGTGCGGGAGGCGGATTGGAGGCGGATTGGAGGCGGTCTTGAGGCCACGAATTCTGGGAATCCTGAATGTCACTCCCGATTCCTTCAGCGATGGAGGGCAACTGCCCAGCATCGAAGATGCGGTTGGGAGGGCTCACCGCTTTGCCCGCGAGGGTGCTGATGCCATCGACATCGGGGGAGAGTCGACACGGCCAGGTTCCAGGCCTGTCTCGCTGGAGACGGAGTTGAAACGAGTGGTGCCGATTCTCGATGCTCTTGCTGACTTCCCTCTGCCGATTTCCATCGATACCAGAAGAGCGGCTGTCGCTGCTGCCGCTGCCGAGCGAGGGGCAACAATCCTCAACGATACTGCCGCTCTGCGCGACGATCCGGAGATCGCTACCGTTGCTTCCGCTCACCAGATGGACGTGGTGCTGATGCACAGATCTGGAACTCCCGAGACGATGCAAATCGATCCCCGCTACGACGACGTCATCTCGGAAGTGAGATTCTTTTTCGAGGAGAGGATCGAGGCAGCGATCGGGGCAGGTATCGCCATCGATCGTATTCTCCTCGACCCGGGACTCGGCTTCGGCAAGCGGAAAGAGGATAATTACGAGCTGGTCAATCGCTGTCAGGAACTGAGGATCGAGGGGACACGGCTGCTCGTCGGCGCCTCCAGGAAGTCCTTTCTGGAACCCTTCGATGGCCGGGACCCCGAGCAAAGATTGCCAGGGTCCCTGGCGTTCGTCGCTCGATGCAGACGACTCGGGGTCGACTGGGTGCGCGTTCACGATGTCGCCGACACCGTTCGTTTCCTCGACACCCTGGAGGCGATCGATGAACCCGCTTCCGTGACTGGAGGAGTGGTTTGAGCGATATTCAGGGTCTGTGGAATCAGGTGTTCGCTGTCGGCTGGTGGCTCTTCCTCATCGAAGTGATCCTGATCTACCTGCTGATCTACTACTTCATCGTTTTCTGCGAGGGGACTCGTGGGGCGGGAATCCTCAAGGGGCTCGCCCTCTTTGTCCTGCTCACCGTCATCACCTTCCGGGTGGTTGTTTACTATTTCGGGCTGGAGAGGATCGGCTTCCTTCTGACCGTCTTCACCCCTGCGACGATCACTGCCCTGATTGTGATTCTCCAGCCGGAGTTGCGCAGGGGGCTGGTTCGCATCAGCCAGACGCCGATCTTCGGGGAGTTTATCCGCGACGAGCGCGAGGTGATCGCAGAGGTGATCCGGGCGGTTTACCGCCTGTCGAAGAACAAGGTTGGGGCATTGATTGCCATCGAGAGGGAACAGAGCCTCACCCCCTACGCCGACCGCGGAACCCGGATCGACACCGAGGTGGTCAGCGAATTGCTCACCACCATCTTCTACCCGGGAACGGAACTCCACGATGGTGCGGTGATCATTCAGCAAGGGAGAGTCTCCTCAGCTGGTTGCCTCTTTCCACTGTCGGAAAACACGGAACTGGGGACGTGGGCGGGAACACGTCACCGCGCCGGGGTCGGGATCACCGAGGAGACCGATGCGGTCACGGTGGTGGTCAGCGAGGAGAGTGGCCAGGTTTCCCTGTGCGTCAAGGGCAGGGTTTTGCGCAACCTCGACCGGGAAGCGCTCACCGAGCGCCTTCGTACCTACTATGCCCAGAAGGAGGAAGAGGAGTCAGAGGCAAAACCTCCACGGGCGGAAGAGTCGCCCCAGCCTGCAGGAGGTGACTCCAGATGAGGCCCAAACGATCCTGGATCTACGAGGCCCTCTTCACCAACCTCGGGAACAAATCTGCCGCTCTCTTCATGGCACTGGTGATCTGGGTCTATGCGTTTGGAAACACCGAGACGAGTGAACTCGTCAACGCAACGCTGAAGGTGGTTCCCGAGTCCGGAGAGCTTGCCGTGATCGCTGCGACCATCGCCGAATCGAAGTACAGGGGGACGGGGGAGGCGTTCGGTGGAGCTGTGCGTATCACCCTTCGAGGCCCACGGACGCTGCTGGGAGACTATCTCGACAGGAATCCTCTGCCTCAGGGGGTGCTGATGGTCTTCGAGAGCGGCAAGATCTCCCTCCAGCAACCGGGGCTCTTCTCTCTGCCCAACGGAATCAGGTTGCAGGAGTGCGACCCGGCGACCGTGGAACTGACGATCGACAACGTGGTGAATGTCGAAAGGCAGATTCGTCATGCCATCACCGGAGCCCCGGCACTTGGGATGGTTCTCAAGGGGAACGGGATTCGGATCGAGCCGCGGGTGACGACAATCAGGGGGCCCGAGAGCGTTCTCCAGGGCGACCAGGTTCGGATCTTCATCGAGGAGATCTCCGTCGAGGGGCTGGAAGAGGGGCGCGTATTCGAGGAGATCCCCCTCGTTCTGCAAGGCGCGCCCGCTGGCATCGAGGTCACCTTTGCCGAGGGGGCGGCACAGACTGCGAGGGTCGAGATCGAACTCGAGAGCACCCTCGTCGAGGGATCCGCTCGAGTCGAGGTTCTCTTTGCAGTGGGGGTGAGCCAGGCTCTCGAAATCACAGGGGATGCCTCCCTGCAGGTGACCTGTAGGGGAACACCCGCTGCCATCGAGGAATGGAAGGGGCTGGTTGAGAAAAAGATCTTCCGGGTCATCGTTCCGGTGACCTCTATCACCGGCAAGCAGGTGACGGTTCCCCCCGAACTTTTCCGCTGGTCGGAGGGTAGCCTGCCGGAGGGAATCGCTTCCGATTCCCTCCGATTCGAGCCGCGTTTTGTCACCTACAAGGCGATTCTGGTGAACCAGTGACCGAGACCAGAAACAACATCTTCGGAACCGACGGAATTCGGGACGTCGGAGGGGAGGGTCTCCTCACTCCTGGGTCTGTCGACAGGATCGGGAGCGCTCTGGCACGCCATCTCGAGGAGGTCGGCCATTCCGCCGGCCGCGTTCTCACAGCCCGTGACCCGCGCACCTCCGGACCGCTGATCGAAGCCCAACTGACAGCGGCGCTGAAGAGGGAAGGAAAGCACCCCAGAAGCGGAGGTGTACTTCCCACTCCGGCAGTCTCACTTCTGGTCGCGAGTGGCGAGGCGGAACTGGGAGTGGTTCTCTCAGCTTCACACAACCCCCCCCAGTACAACGGCATCAAGGTCGTGACGGCGACGGGGAGGAAGCTCAGCGTCGAGGAAGAGATCTCGATCACAGCCTTCTACGAATCTGAAGAGGATCTCTCCGGAGAGAATCTACCGGCGGTCGAGGAGGATCCGGGGGCGGGAGAGAGGTACCTGGCCCTGCTCGAGTCAGGTTTTCCATCCGCCGGGTTCCTCGAAGGGATGCACATCGTCCTCGACTGTGCCCATGGAGCCACATGCCAGTGGGCGCCCGAGATCTTCGCCCGTGCGGATGCCCGGACCGAGACGATCCACGGTGAGCCCGATGGCCTCCTCATCAACACTGGCTGCGGTAGCGTTCACCCGGAGGACCTGTCGCGGCAGGTTCTCGAGAGTGGTGCCCAGTTGGGCATTGCCTTCGACGGTGATGGCGATCGTGCCACCCTGGTCGATGAGAAGGGTGCCGTGGTCGATGGGGACGAGGCGATGGTGATCTGGGGCCTCGCACTGCTGGAGCGGGGAGAACTGGTCCCGCCGATCGTCGTATGCTCGGTGATGTCGAACGCCGGAATGGTTGCCCACCTCAGGGAAAACGGAATCGAGGTGGTTCAGACGCCGGTGGGGGACCGGAAGGTTCATGAAACGATGGTAACGAGGTCGGCTGTCCTCGGTGGGGAGCAATCGGGGCACATCATCGATCGTCGGGCTTGCCCGACAGGAGATGGGATCAGGACAGGACTGGCGATCGCCCACAGGGCGAAGGAGACGGGCGTTGGTCTCTCGGAACTTCGCCGGGGGATCCCTCGCTTCCCACAGGTGCTCGAGGGGATCGAGGTGACCGCCAGGCCGCCCATCGAGAGTCTGGAGATTCTCTCCAGAGCGATCGCCGATGGGCGAGAAACCCTCGGCGATCGAGGTCGCATCCTGGTGAGATATTCCGGCACCGAAAAACTGCTGAGGATTCTCGTCGAGGGTCCGCAGGAAGCTGAGAACCAGCGACTGCTTGATTCGCTGATCGAGGCAGCACGCCAGCAACCCGCACTCGGCTGCAGAACCCCCTGATTCCAGTCATCTGCAAGGGGTCAGAAGGGGAGTTGACCGCTCTCCTTTGTGGTCGAAGCGTCGCCACTCTCAGGGGGCGTCTTCGGTCTCCCCGTCCTCGCTGGCTGGGTCCTGAAGTCGAGCCCCGTGGGAAAGTAGGGTCGGACATCGAGAAGATAACTCATCTCTCCCCAGCGAGAAGATTCGGCGGTCGGTGAGAGTTGATCATAGGCCTCGAAGTAGCCGATCAGCTTGGCATCTAGATTGTCGATGAAGTGCATCGCCAGCGCTTCAGCGGTCATCGGCTTCTTGGGAGAACCGTACTCCAGTTTGCCATGGTGGCTGACGACGAGATGTTTCAGTTGTAGCACCATCTCGGGATCGAGACCTCCGAGGTCTCTTGCAGCTTCGTCGATCCAGCTGACCACCATGACGATGTGGCCGACCATCTGTCCCTCGTCGGTGTAGGAAAAACCGTCCTCGCAACTGAGTTCTTCTGTCTTGCCGATGTCATGAAGGACGACCCCTGCGAGGAAAATGTCCCGATCGAGCCTGGGGTAGTGGTCGCAGATCTTGTCCGCCAACTGGACGAGTGACAGGACATGTTCGAGCAATCCACCGATGTAGGCATGGTGCATCATCTTGCCAGCGGGCGCGGTTCGCAGGTTCTCTCGCAGGCCCGGGCGCTCGAGGATTCGGAGGACGAGACTCCTCACCCCTTCGTCTGAAATCGCCGCGATTCTCTCTTCCAGTTCCTTCTGCATCGCATCGACGTCGTGCTTTGTCCGGGGAAGAAAATCGGTGGCCTCCAGGTTCGCATCCTTGGCGGAAAGGGCTTCGAGCTTGTCGACGATCACCTGGGGGTTGCCCTGGTACTCCTCGACACGCCCTTCTACCCTCAAGAAGGGCTTGCTCTCGACCTTGCGAAACTCCTCGCGGGAGGTTTCCCAGCGCACCGCCTTGACCGAGGAGGTGTGATCGCGCAGTGCCATCTGGATGAAGTGCTTGCCATTGCGGGCGGTCTTGAGATTGGCACCTTCGACCAGATAGATCCCTCCCATCCGGTCACCGCGGGAGATATCCCTCAGGAGGGGCTGTTCCATGCTGTTTCCCCAGTCCAGGGCGGAAGCCTTCGAGGAGTGCTGTTGACGCCACCAGGATGGCGATCATTCCCGGTCCACGTGGCTCTGGCAACCCCTACTCGCCGAGTGCGCTTGCACCCTGGGCCCGGGAGGTCACAATCGCAAGACGGGGAAGTGGTGAAACCTGCCCCCGGTGACGGTTTGTCCCCGGGATCGGGTTACCCGAGGTGGGGATTGTCATGACAGGGGAGCGACAGGGAGGGGCCATCCTGAAGGTGGGTCCCCTGTCAGGTTACCTTGAGGTCCCTCAGCGGGAGAATGGAGCAAGGGCTTGAACAGGACCGAGAGTATCTTTGCGATGGGGATCTTGCTGGCCTTGCTCTGCCCATTGCCACTGCCGTTTGCTCAGGCCCAGTTCGTTCGGCTGGTGTTGCCTGGTGGTGAGGCGGTCCAGGGTCGCGTGTACGACCTGCACAACGAATATCTCGAGCTCGACAGGCGGCTGGGATCGACCCGGATCCTCAAGGATGACGTTCAGCGGTGGAGTTTTGTCGATGAGCCCGGTGGGAAGGAACCCAGTGGGCTTCTTCTCGTTCTCGACAGTGGCCACGAGATCGATGGCAAGGTTCGTTTCGATTCGAGGACCAGAGAGTGGGTTGTCGAAGTGGAACTGGGAGGCGCCAGGTATCCCGATTCCCAGGTCGCCAGAACGATCCGACCGGGGGGAATTTGCAGCGATGGCCTCTTCACTCCCCGCGTGGGGTTCCCCGACAGGGTACAGGCTGCGATCGAGGATGTGCGCAACGGTGAACCCGTTTCCCGCTCCGAAGGGAAGACCTACCTGCGGATGGCAGGCTACTTCGCCCTCGGAACAATCGAGGAGAATCTCGAGGCAGAGGGGGAGAATGCAGATCTGGAGCGGCTCGTTCTCGAGGAGAGATTCCGGATCTCCCTGCCTGAAGGAATTTCCTCCCAGCATCCCACCTTCATCGAAGATCTCACCCAGGGTTCGGAGTCGAGACGGTTCGAAGTGCTCCGCGACGCGCTCCTCGAGCATGGCTCCGATCTCTACCCGCTTCTGGGTCTGCTCCTTCTCGATGAGGACCAATCGGTTCAAGTCCGCTCTTTCTCGATCGACGTACTGAGAAGGACCCATCGCATCATCGATTTGATCAACGCCTACCGCAAGTCGGAGTCGAGGTCGCAGTTTGCCCTCGCCCTCGCCCTCGGAGACAACGGCGTCTACATCGGGATCCCGACTCTCATCGAGTCTCTTTCTCTCGTGAACCTGGAAGCGAGAAAGATTGCATTCAATAAGCTCGAGGAATACACCGGCGAGACTTTCGGGTTTGATCCCAATTCCGATCCGACGGGCCAGCAGGAGGCACTTGATCGCTGGCAGGAGTGGTGGCACCAGAATCGCCGCAAGGTCGAGGAGACCCTCAAGTTCGCCCTCAGCCCTGACCGGGAGAATCCTCAGCGGCGCCGAGCTGCCGACCTCTGGCGGCAGGGGATTCTCGCCGAGGCCGATCTGCGACTCGACAGCGCCGAGCAGTTCTACCTGCGTGCGGTCCGTGAGGATCCGACGGCTCTCGGCCCCCTCGTAAGCCTCGGCATCTTCCGCTACCAGAAGAGAGGGGATTTAGAGGGCGGCATCGAATATTTCAGGCGTGCCATCGGCAAGGAAACGGGAGTCGGTGATACCGAGTTGATGCGACTCAGTTACTATCACCTCGGCAGGATCTATCAGCTTGGCTACGACTTCGCGCGCGCTCGCGGATCGTTCCTCAAGGCAATCAGCCTCGACCCCGGATACGCCGATGCGTGGTTCGATCTGGGCAATGTTCAGTACGAAGAAGCGCTTGTTTCCGACAGGGGCGATGTAGCCAAGCGCCGCGAGACATTTAACGAGGCACGCTCCACTCTCGAGCAGGGAGTAAGGGCTCTCCTGAGGTACAGGCAAGATCTTGTTCTCGTAGACAGGGCAAATCTCCCCTTCGACAGCGAACTTCCATTCTCGACTCGAGAGCACAATCGATCGCTCAACGAGATTCGCAATAGGATCAAGGAAGAGATCGCCCGCTTTTACGATCAGATCGCAGTGATCTCCCTCGCCCTCGGAGAGAGAGAGGCTTCCCTGACCAGCATCGAGAAGGCGATCCTGCAAGGGGGGGAGTCCGTCCCAAGGCTGAAGATCCTGATCACCCTCCTGCGTTCCCTCGGGCGAACCGAGGAGGAAGTCCGGGCACGCCACTCTCTCGAAATTCTCCAGACGCCATCTCCTGAGTCGACGGGGGAAGAACCCGCAGAGGGATAAGGCCCCCTGCCGCTCCAGTCTCGTTGCGCACCACCAGAGTGGCGGCTATCCTGCGCCACGCTGGGGTCGTCACACACCTGGTTTCTTGCCATGGGCCCCGCTGGCTACTCGCGCCTCCCGTCCTTACCGGGAGGTGTTGATTGAATACGAACCATCGAATCGCTAGGGGATCTGTGATGAAGATCCATGAGTACCAGGCCAAGGCGATCCTCGCTCGCCATGGAGTTCCAGTGCCTCGAGGGGGACTCGCCACCTCGTTGGAGGAGGCGAAGCAACGTGCCACCGAACTGGGTGACGGCCCCTGGGTCGTCAAGGCTCAGATACATGCCGGTGGCAGGGGGAAGGGCGGCGGCGTCAGGGTCACGACCTCCTCCTCCCAGTTCCAGGAAGCGGTCTCGTCGATCCTCGGGATGCAACTGGTGACCCACCAAACCGGCCCTGCGGGGCAGAAGGTCCGGCGTCTGCTGATCGAGGAAGGGTGTGACATCGATCGCGAGATCTACCTCGCCATTGTGATCGACCGTAAGAGGGAATGCCCGGTGCTGATGGCGAGCGCAGAAGGCGGAATGGACATCGAGGCGGTCGCTGCCACGAATCCGGAGGCGATTTTCTTCGTCGAGATCGATGTTGATTCGGGGCTCGATCCTCTGGCTGCCGCCAGAGTGGCCAACACGCTGGGCATCAAAGGGGGGTCTGCCGCGGGCTTCATTGAACTCGCCTGCAATCTTGCTCGGGCTTTCCTCGCCGAGGACTGCTCACTCGCCGAGGTGAACCCGCTGGTGATCACCGGATCGGGAGATGTCATCGCTCTCGATGCCAAGATCAACTTCGACGATAACGCAGAATTTCGTCATCCTGAGCATGGCGAGCTCAGAGACAACGACGAGGAGGATCCGAGGGAGGCTCGTGCCGCCGAGTGGGATCTTTCCTACGTCGGAATGGAAGGAAACATCGGTTGCATGGTCAATGGCGCGGGCCTGGCGATGGCGACGATGGACATCATCAAGTTGCATGGTGGAGAACCCGCCAATTTCCTCGATGTCGGGGGAGCAGCCACCGCCGAGCGTGTCAGCGAGGCGTTCAAGATCATCCTCGAGGACCCGGACGTCAGGGCGATTCTCGTCAATATCTTCGGGGGGATCGTCCGCTGTGACGTGATAGCCCAGGGGGTGCTCGAAGCAGCCCGCGGGTCGGAGATACCGGTACCTCTCACCGTTCGCCTCGAGGGCAATCGGGTCGAGGAGGCGAAGCGCCTCCTGTTGGAGTCGGGGCTCGACATCATCACTGCCACCGATCTCGAGGACGCAGCGAAGAGAGCGGTCGAAGCCGCGAGAGGAGCGACTCGATGAGCATCCTCGTCGATGCCAGCACCCGGCTGATCGTTCAGGGATTCACCGGTCGAAACGGCACCTTCCACAGCGAACAGGCGATCGACTACGGAACCAACCTGGTCGGGGGGGTGACTCCGGGCAAGGGGGGGGGCACCCATCTCGATCGTCCCGTCTTCAACACCGTTTCCAGCGCTCGTTCCCAGACCGATGCAAACGCAACCGTTGTCTACGTTCCCGCTCGATTTGCCGCTGACGCCGTCGTCGAGGCTGCCGAGGCGGGAATCGAACTGATCGTCTGTATCACCGAAGGGATCCCTACACTCGACATGGTCAGGGCCAAGGCTGCAGTGACCGCCAACGGCGCCAGGTTGGTCGGCCCCAACTGTCCTGGAGTGATCACACCGGGCCAATGCAAGGTCGGCATCATGCCTGGCTTCATCCACCAGCCGGGAAAAATCGGAGTCGTCTCGCGCAGTGGCACCCTCACCTACGAGGCGGTCTACCAGACCACCACGAGGAACCTGGGGCAGTCCACCTGCCTTGGGATCGGCGGCGACCCCATCGTCGGGAGCAACTTCATCGATATTCTGTCCCTCTTCAACAAGGACCCCGGCACCGACGCAGTGGTCATGGTCGGCGAAATCGGCGGTACCGCCGAGGAGGAGGCGGCCGAGTTCATCCAGTCGGAGATGACAAAGCCTGTGGTTTCCTTCATCGCCGGGCGAACCGCCCCGCCGGGGCGGCGGATGGGTCATGCCGGTGCGATCGTCAGCGGTGGCAAGGGAACGGCGAAGGGCAAGATCGAGGCGCTCGAGAGAGCAGGTGTTCGAGTGGCAGAGTCCCCCGCATCCATCGGCGCAACACTCATCGAGGCACTGGGAGTACAGAGTTAGGGACTGACCGGGGCTTCCCCCGGAGGAAGGATTGGCAGCCATCATGGCACGCATGAAGATTGGCGTCATCGGAGGTGGCTTTGTCGGTTCGACCACCGCCCAGCGAATCGCTGAGAAGCAGCTCGGGGATGTCGTACTCTTTGACATCGTCGACGGGATGCCCCAGGGCAAGGCTCTCGACCTTGCACAGGCGGCGTCCGTCTACGGATACGACTCCAGTGTCACTGGAGCCAACGACTACGGACCCCTCGAAGGGGCCAAGGTGGTTGTGATCACCGCCGGCATGCCGCGCAAGCCGGGGATGGACCGCTCCGATCTTCTCAAGGTCAATGGCAAGATCATGCAGGAGGTTGCTGGCAGCGTTCAGGAGGTGGCACCCGATGCGACCCTGGTGGTGGTCTCCAATCCCCTCGATGTGATGTGCTACGTCGCCCACCTTGTTTCCGGGCTGCCGAGGAAAAAGGTCGTCGGAATGGCGGGTGTCCTCGATACTGCCCGCTACCGCGCTTTCATCGCCGAGGAACTCGGGGTGTCGGTGAAGGATGTCCAGGCTATGGTGCTCGGAGGCCACGGCGACAGCATGGTTCCCCTGACAGCCACCGCTTCGGTGAGCGGGATTCCGGTGTCGGATCTGATCCCGGCGGAACGCCTCGAAGAACTGGTCACCCGTACTCGCCATGGCGGTGCCGAGATCGTGCAACTGCTCAAGACAGGCAGTGCCTATTACGCTCCCAGCGCTGCAGCCACAGCGATGGTGGAGTCGATCGTTCTCGACCAGCGCCGTATTCTTCCCTGCTGCACCCTCCTCGATGGTGAGTACGGGATCGATGGAACCTGGGTAGGAGTCCCGGTTGTGCTCGGCTCCGGAGGAGTCGAAGAGGTGATCGAACTCGATCTGGGCGCTGCCGACCGCGAGGCGCTCCGTGCTTCCGCTCAGGCAGTGCGCAGCGGGCAGGACGAGGTCTCGGCGATGCTGGGACTTTCCTGATCGAGATGTGAAGCGGGGAGAAGGGCCGCCAGGCTGTTCCCTCTCAAAGGCGGTGGAACCCCGCAGGACTCACCGGGTCGCCTTGTCGAATCTCGCCTGCAAGGTCTTCTTCTCCTCCTTGGAGAAGCCGGGCAGGTTTTTTCCACCTCCGAGAAGGAAGACGGCGAAGCGGACATCATCGCGGTGCCCCTGGAGAACCGCCTCGAGAAGCAGTTTGCGTTCGAAGTCGAGTTTCCTCAGCCCTTCGAGTATCCGCTCCTCGCGGGTGCTGACATCCACCGTGCGGTTTCGAGCCTCCTCCTGCGTCTCGTCACCGAGGTTGTCGAGGATGTCCTTGGCTGGCGGCGGGTAGGGCGCGTTTTCGTCGAGGATGTAGTCGACGGTGACTCCGAGGTGGCGAGCGATCCGCATCACCACCGGTCCTCGTGGTTGATGGATGCCAGATTCGATTCTGGAGAGAGCGCTGGGGGTGACCGCGGTCAGGCTCGCGAGGGATTTTTGGGCGACACCCCGGTCTTTTCGCAGGTTCAGGATTTTTCGGCCGATGTCCAAGAGATGCACCTTGGTTTCGTCTGCTTGCTGAGGGCGTGCCCCTCGGTGTAAAAGGGAGCAGCAATCCCTGGAATGTGCGGCTGCGGGAGCGGGATTTTGCCGCTGTCTCTTTGCTGACCCCTTGTGGCTCGATTGCTTCGCAGCCAGGGTGTGGCGGTTGTGCCGCCAGGGACCGGATTGACGCACCGTCGGACCAATTCAAGGCCCGCGGGAAAGGCCGGAGACGAGGAAACGAGAGGAAGATAGGAGCCGAGGGGAACCGGGAGCGAGCCGCCGAGGCTTCCCCGCTGCCTCTTCAATCCCATTTCTTCCCAGGCTTTCGGGTTCTTCTCCCTTCCGAGCCAGACCCCCAGGCCGGGCTCCCTGCCGGGAACCGCCCCTGGTCCGGGGTCTTTCGAGGCCCGCAGATGACGAACGGGAAATGTATTGCGAAAACGCAACTTTGTCAACGCGGGAGGACCGGTCGATTCCACCGACGATTTCTCTCCCCCCGAGGCATTTCTCGAAAAATTGCGCCTCTGTCGGGCGCCGCTGATCATCGCTCACATCTATCCCGACGGCGATGCCCTCGGCTCGGCGGTGGCGATGCACCATGGCCTCACCGCCCTCGGTGCCACTCCCCGGACCCTCCTCACCCACCGCCCGCCGGAAACCGTCGGGTTCATCGACCCCGATGGGGTTGCCGAGGTCCTCGACGGCGAGCCCGATGCCGGCCATCAAGATGCGTTCAGAGCGGCCGATACCGTCATCGTCCTCGACACCTCGGAAAAAGAGAGGCTCGGACGGCTGCTGCCCCTCATCGACACCACAGCCCTGGAGGTGATCGGGATCGATCACCACCTGGGCGGCGACGCGGCCTTCTTCGATGAGTTGTGGTGCGTGCCCGGAAGCCCCTCGACCGGCAATCTGGTCCTGCGGGCTCTGGAGGCCCTCGAGGTCGAGATCACCGACAGGATCGCCCTGCCCCTCTTCGTTGCGGTGGCGACCGATACCGGCTGGTTCCGCTTCAGCAATTCCTCCCAGGAGGCGTACTCCTGCGCATCGAAGCTGGTCGCCCGGGGGGTTGATCCGGAGGCGGTCCATCGGGCCATCTTCGAGAGTGCCAGTCCGGCCCGGACGCGTCTTCTCGGCCGCCTCCTCGCCGATCTGAGGAGTGAAGAAGGGGGCAAGATCGTCTTCGGGATCTCCAGAATGGCCGATCGGGTCCTGTTCGATGTCGAGATGGAGGAGATGGACGGCTTTGTCGATGCCCTCGGTCAGGTGGGAGAAGCCGAAATCGTCTTCCTCGTCGTTGAACTCTCTCCTGGGCGCTATAAAGTGTCTCTTCGGTCCAAGGGGCAGATCTCGATACACCCCGTCGCTGCTCGCTTCGGCGGTGGAGGTCATGCCAAGGCGGCAGGTTGCCGCCTGGAAGGATCCGAGGAGGAGATACTCGAGAGTCTGGTCGAGGCAACTCGCGAACAACTCGCCGCTTCCGACCCCTCCTCCTGATCGTTGCTGCCGTCGAGGGGCTCCTTCTGCCGGAGCGCTGCCGATGGCTCGAGCGGAAGGGGCCCGATGCAAGGCGCAGCCAGGTCAGTACTGCTCCCTATCTCCCTCATTCTCCTCGCCTGTCTCACCAGCGGTTGCGGCTCCGAGGCGCCACCTCCCACCATCGAACCGACCCAGCCGGAACGCACGCCGGAGGAACTGAGACGGATGGTGGCAGAAGCGGACCTCAAGAGAAACCGCGAAAAAATCGGTCGTATCAAGGAACGCATCCAGCAGGATTCGAGCCGATTCGACGATCACCTCTTCAATCTCAGGGGACTCGAGTTGGCAGTCGAGGGCACCAGCCTGGAAGCGGAACTGAAACGGCTGATCGTCGAGCAGTCCGCAGTGCGTGAAAAATTTGCCATGCAGCGGTTCGAGTCCCTCTCCGAGGAAGCGTCCAAGTTTGTCGCCGATGGAAACTTCGCCGACGCCGAGATCACCCTCAGCAGGTTCGATCCCGAGGAGAGTTTTCTCGACACCCCTGCTCACAAAGCCTGGCAGAACAGGCTCGAAGAGATTCAACGGCTGGGAGAAGCGGAGAACGATTACAATCGCATCACCCGACGTGCCCGCTCCTATTCACGCCAGGAGGAGTACGCCAAGGCGATCGGGTTGCTCGAGACCTTCTCCGACGAATACAAGACAACCCATTACTACCCTGAGATCCAGGATCTGATCAAAGAGTACTTCGTCATCTACAGGGAGAAGAAGCAGGAAGAGACCGCAACCCTTTCCATCGAGTGGGTGGTTCTTCCTGTCGATCCGTACCTTTCCAGCTTCCGAACCTACTCCGACAGGGATACAGAGGTCTGGACCGCCGATGACGATGGGGTGATCAGTGCCACAAACGGCAGCGATGAAATCGCTCAGCTGGAGGTGGGTGAAGACAGTTGGGAGTCCTATGTCGTCGAGTTCGAGGCGATGGTCCCTTTGGGGCAGGATTTCCGAATCGGGGTCACCTCCGGCATCCGTCCCGGTCAGAACATCAAGAACTACGATGGCCACTCTCTCGACCTCGACACCGATGACTGGGTGAAGGTTCGGGTCCAGCTTCAAGATGGTCTCGTCTCCATCACCGACATCGAAAACTTCGAAAACCTCGACCATCCTTCGGCTCCGTACTTCCCGATCGGCGGGATGGCGATCGTTCTCCTTCCCGGGGAAGAGGTGCAGCTGCGGAACTTCCGCTACAAGGTCTACAGGGGTGGCGATAGCGATGGAACAGAGGAGGACGAGGAGTCGGATGGGGAGTCGGAGGAAGGTTCCGATGGGGAGTCGGAGGA
>DQQH01000113.1 GCA_015664425.1 Planctomycetota bacterium | reverse complement strand
GGTCCCAAGGGTTTGGCTGTTCGCCAATTAAAGCGGTACGCGAGCTGGGTTTAGACCGTCGTGAGACAGGTCGGTCCCTATCTGTCGTGGGTGTAGGAGATTTGAGGAGAACTTCCCCTAGTACGAGAGGATTGGGGAGGACGGACCTCTGGTGTTCCTGTTGTCGCGTCAGCGGCACCGCAGGGTAGCTAAGTCCGGGAAGGATAAGCGCTGAAAGCATATAATCGCGAAGCCCCCTCCAAAACTAGATCTCCCTTGAGACACCTGGAAGACCACCAGGTTGATAGGCCGGGTGTGTAAGCGTCGCAAGACGTTCAGCTGACCGGTACTAATCAGTCGATTGGCTTGGCCACAATTACTCCTTCGCACGGGAAGCAAGGGGGCTTCGGCTCCACCCGCGCAGGGTGTCGCGCTCGGATGGACCAGGTGGTCCGCGATCTTCGCGGGCCGCTTTGAAGACGTCACGTCGTCGCGCTACCGAACCACCATTCTTGAAATAGAAGCTCCGATGGGCACCCATCCGGCGAGTTCGCTCGTCGAGTGATGCTTTGAGGAGCTGAGAATTTCCGGGTGATCATAGTGAAGGGGCCATACCCGTTCCCATTCCGAACACGGTAGTCAAGACCTTCACGCCGATGGTAGTGGGTACAACCGCGAGAGTAGGTCGTTGCCCGGATTTGAAACGCTGAGCGGGCCGCCTTCTGGCGGCCCGCTCTTTTTGTGATCGAACCGGTCTGGGATGAGAAGTTCGTCGAGGGACGGCGAACAGGGGCGTCACGGTAGATCCGGAAGCCCCCACCGGGGACTAGCATGTCTGTCATAAATGCCTGGATTGGTACACGTTAAGAGAAGTGAGTGAAGAAACCCCGAGGGATCGAAGGCTGCCCGCCGTCTCCCTTTTGGGCAACGACACCCGGGAGCGACCCGGGGCGTCCCATCTGGTTCCCTTTCGGGTACAATTGACGGCCGGAGGTTCAATCAGCATGAAGCATTCCCACTGGCTCTCGCTCCTTCTTCTCGCCACGTTCGTCTCTTTCGTTGGCCTGGCGGCCACCGATGTCCGTGGCGACGGCGAACTCCGTCGTCCCCTCGACCTCCCCTCTGGTGGTGCTGGAGGTGATGAAGACGAGGAGGATGCCCCCGAGACGATCACCTTCTACGGCAGTGACTACGAAGGAGATTGTTTCGTCTGGGCACTCGATCGCTCCGGTTCGATGGGGTGGAACGGTCGTTGGGGAGTTCTGCAGACGGAATTGAGTGCGGCGATCTTGAGCCTCAGTTCGATGGCGGACTTCGGAGTTCTCTTCTGGAGTTCCAACGTGATTACCTGGCAAGAACAAGCGGTGAAGGCAACCACGAGCAACAAAGCCGCAGCCAACAGTTGGGCGATGGCGTTGACTCCCGATGGCTGGACTTGCATCGCTCCTGGTGTCGTCAAGGCACTCGACATCAATCGCACCTCCCACAAGCACAAGAAGGTCGTCATCGTCCTCTCCGATGGAGAGCCGATCTGTAATGGCACCAACATCCCAGATGAGTCGTTGGAAGCCATCAACGGAGCCAACTGGGACATGCAGGAAATCAGTACCATCGGAGTTGAGGTCAGCGGCCCGGGGCAGACCTTCTTGCAACAGATTGCGATGGCGAATCAGGGGACTTACACGGCGGCGAACTGACGCTTCGATCCTGGATTTTCATCGACGAGAAGCCGCTGTGGTCCCGCGACCGCCGTGGCTTTCTTGCATCCGGTGGCATGTAGAAGGGAGCGAAACAAATGGCGTTGCTGACTCGCGCTTCGCTCCTCTTCGTTCTTCTCGCAGCCACTCTCTCTGCTGGCTTCTGTTTTTCCAGTTCTGTCGTCGACGATCCGCGGCGTCCCCTCGATCTGCCTTCAGGCGGAAGAGGTGATGACGATGATGATGAATCCGCTCCAGAATGGATCACCTTCTACGGCAGCGAGTACGAGGGTGATTGCTTCTGCTGGGCTCTCGATCGCTCCGGTTCAATGGGCTGGAACGGCCGCTGGGGCGTTCTGCAGGAAGAACTCTCGTCAGCGATTCTCAGCCTGAGTGCTCAGGCAGAGTTCGGCCTCGTTTTTTGGAGTTCGACGGTGATCGCCTGGCGCAACGAGGTGGTGCGTGCCAGTTCTGCCAGAAAACTTGCAGCGATTAGCTGGGCCCAGGGGCTGAGCCCCGAGGGGGCGACCTTTATTATTCCCGGAGTAGAAAAAGCTCTGAATATCAATCGAAGTTCGACCAAGAACCGCCTTGTCGTGATCGTTCTATCCGATGGGGAACCGACCTCCGATTCCGATGACCCCATCAACGAAGCTACCGAGGCGATCAACCAGGCGAACTGGGACATGCAGGAGATCAACACCATCGGGGTCGAGGTCAACGAAGCAGGGACCGCGTTCCTCCAGGCGGTGGCCAACGCCAACGGCGGGACATACAACGCCGCATTCTGACTGCAGTCGACCCAAGCCCGCCGCGATCAGGGAACCACAACGACCTTTCCGAAGACGTCCCTCGATTCGAGTCGAGCGTGGGCTTCGTGGATCTTCTCGAGGGGGAAGGTGTCTGCGACGATGGCCTTGAGGAGGCCTCGTTCTTGCAAGCGAGTGAGACTGTGAAGATCTCCACGTCGGCCCATCGTCGACCCGAAAATCGCGATATTCTTGAAGAATAGTGCCTTCAGGTCGAGGCTGACCTCGCCACCGGTGGTTGCACCGCAGGTGACGATTCTTCCTCCCCTGGCAACCGAGCGCATCGAGTTCTTCCAGGTCGCAGAACCGACATTTTCGAAAACTACATCGGCTCCCTTCGAGGCGGTGAGTTTCTTGACCTCTCGCCCCCAGTCTTCGTTGCTGTGATCGATCGTCACCTCGGCGCCGAGTTCCTTCGCTTTCGACCGTTTCTTCTCGCTTCCCGCCGTCGCCAGCACCCGCGCACCGAGGATGTTGCCCATCTGAACCGCCATCGATCCGACCCCGCTGCCAGCGGCGATGACGAGAAGGGTTTCTCCCGCTTTCAGGCGAGCCTTGCGGGTGAGCATCGTCCAGGAGGTGAGGGCGACGAGGGGAAATGCCGCCGCTTCTTCCCACGAGATTCCAGTAGGTTTACGGATGAGGTTGGAGGCGGGGACGGTGACGAAGGATGCACAGGTTCCATCCCGCGTCTCGCCGAGGATCCCGTAGTTGCCGCAGAGGTGGTCGTCTCCCCGGAGACAGCCCTGGCAGCGCCCACAGGAGACCCCAGGAGCGAGAACAACCTCGTCGCCGACGACCTTCTCGTCGACCCCGTCTCCGACAGAAACGACGATGCCTGCTCCATCGCATCCGGGGATGATGGGAAGGGGGAATCGGTGGCCGCTGACTCCCCTGCGGACCCAGAGATCGAGGTGGTTGAGCGCCATCGCCTTGATTTCGACGAGGACCTCGCCGGCTGCTGGCTGCGGAACGGGCCTTTGAACGAGGAGCAATTTTTCAGGTCCGCCGTGTTCCTCGACGAGAGCGGCGGTCATCGTTGCTGGAATGGGCATGTTCACAGTGCCACATCCTCAGGCCCGACGAGCCCCTGACGGGGTGCCCAGATGGGTGCTCTCTTCTCGAGAAACGCTGCCACTCCCTCACTCGAGTCGGGGTGGGGGAGAAGGATGTCGAGGTACTCCCGCTCCATCGTGTCGAGACGGTCGCCCCAC
Source organism: Planctomycetota bacterium (assembly GCA_015664425.1). GTDB lineage: Bacteria > Planctomycetota > UBA8108 > UBA1146 > UBA1146 > DTRS01. The sequence continues at coordinate 4,462 of DQQH01000113.1, read as the reverse complement.
AATCGGCGAGCTTCCCGGTGAATCCGCCGGGCTGTGAGCCCGAGGATCGCCGGACTGTGCCGGCGGTAACGAGCAATCTCCTTGTCGATTGCATCATCGAGTTTGCCTTCTGCAGCGACCACATCGACCAGTCCCCAGTCGTGAAGATCCATCACCGGCTGTGCTTCTCCGGAGAGAATCATCCCTGCGGCGCGGCCGGTCGGAACCCTGGAGATCAGCTGCGGAATGCCCGCCGGGGGGTAGCAGCCGATGGAGATCTCGGGGAGGCCGAGGGAGGCATCTTTGGTGGCGATAAGCCGGTCGCAGGCGAGAGCGAGCTCGAGCCCACCACCGAGGCAGTGACCGGTGACAGCAGCGATCACGACCGCATCGAGGTCGAGGAGCGAACGCAGAACCCGATGGAAAGCGGGAAGTAACTCAGGCATCTTTTCGATGGTGTGGCCAGCGACGTCGACGCCGCTCGAAAAATTCCCTCCTCCGCCCTCGAGGATGATGATGCGCGCCTCATCATCATCCCTCAACTTGGCCAGCGCCGACTGCAACTCGAGGCAAAGAGGAAGATCCAGGATGTTCAGTGGCGGCTGGTCGAACACCACTTCGGCGATGACGAGGGCTCCGCACTCCCTGGTAGCGATCTTGACCGACAAGGGTCCTCCTGAGCTCAATTCCCCTCGAAGTGGGGCGTTCTTTTCTCGTTGTGGGCGGCAATCCCTTCAGCCGAATCCCTGGAGATGAAGAGCCGCTGTTGCAGTTCCCGTTCGAGGGCAAGTCCTTCGGTGAGGCCCATCTCCGAACCGCTCTGGATGCTCCTCTTGATCAGACCCACGGCAAGGCTTGCTCGCTTCGGTGAGCAGAAGGAGTCGGCAAACTCGGCGACTCGTTCCTCGAAATCGGCTGGCTCCCACAATTCCTGGATGAGGCCCTCAGCGTGTGCCTCGTCGAAGGAGACCACCTTGCCGCTGATGCACCACTGGAGAGCCCGCACCTTGCCCAGGGTTCGAACCAGACGCTGGGTTCCTCCCGTTCCTGGAAGGACTCCGAGATTGACCTCGGGAAGGCCGATCTTGCCTCCTTCTCGCCTGCCGATGCGGAGGTCGCAGGCGAGTGCGATTTCCAGGCCTCCACCAACACAGTGCCCGTTGAGGACTGCGATCGTCAGCTTGGGCGTCTGTTCCAGGCGGCAGAGAGTCTCGTTGGCATGGAGGCAGAAGTGGTACTTCCACTCACTGGTGACCTCGCCGAGCATGCCGATGTCAGCGCCAGCGCAGAAGAAACGGTCGCCACTTCCGCGCAGCAGGATCACCTCGGTCCTGTCGTCAAAGCGGGCTTCAAGGATCGCTTCATCGAGAGCTCGCATCACCTCGTGGGAGTAGCAGTTGGCAGGAGGATTGTCGATGGTGATCGTTCGCACCGCTCCCTGGAGGCTGCTGCTGATGGGGTTCGACATCACCGTCCCTCTCTCTCCCTCTTCCGCCGGATTCACTGGGAGTCCGTGGCGCTCGCCACTATCCTGTTCAGCGGTCGTTCTGCCATCAGCGGCGGTTGAGGGAAATTGACAGCGGCTGGCGGTGATTGCAACACCTCGTGGCTGGATGTGTTCGGGAGGCCCGATGACCGTTCGAATTGCCATTATCGGCGCAGGCACGATGGGCCGGGGAATCGCCCAGGTCTCGGCGATTTCCGGGTTCTCGACCACTCTGTTCGATGTCGATCCAGAGGCGCTGGAGGCTGCCAGGGAAGCGATCGCTGTGAGTGTCGAGAAGGGGATCTCCCGTGGAAAGACTCCAGAAGAGGCCCGTGATCGCATCACGGGCCTTCTGAGTTTTCATCACGATCTCGCCGGAGCTGTGGCTGGCTCGAACTGGGTCATCGAGGCGGTCCCGGAGAGTGTCGGACTCAAACGGGAAATCCTCCAGAGAGCAGAAGAGGGGGCGGCAGCCGGTGCGGTCCTTGCATCGAACACCTCTTCTCTGTCGATCACTGCCATCGGCGAGGCTCTCGATGACCCGTCGCGGATGATCGGAATGCATTTCTTCAATCCGGTACCGGTGATGGGACTGGTCGAGGTGGTCCCAGGTGAGCAGACCTCCGACCAGGTCATCGACCGGGCTGTCGAGCTTGCCCGAGGCTTCGGCAAGGAGCCGATTGTGGTCAAGGACACCCCGGGATTCGCCACCTCTCGCCTGGGAGTGGTTCTCGGCCTGGAAGCGATCCGGATGCTCGAAGACGGTGTCGCCGGAGCGGAGGAGATCGACAAGGCGATGGAACTGGGCTATCGACACCCGATGGGTCCCCTGAGGCTCACCGATCTGGTCGGGCTCGACGTTCGCCTGGCCATCGCTGAACACCTGCACCAGGAACTGGGAGAACGGTTCCGTCCGCCGCAACTGCTCCGGGATCTGGTTGCTGCCGGGCACACCGGCCGCAAGGCAGGCCAGGGATTTTACCGCTGGTAGCGAGAATAGGCCCCTGAGGATCGTTTTCGGGCCCTGGCCCTACCCCCGCCACATCTTGTCATTGCTGACCATCCACTTTGTTGACAGGGATTGCGCTGAAGATACATTTGTGATGGTCTCCTATTGATAGCAAGGGCGCGAGTTCAAGGATGAATGGGCCGATCCGGAGGAGGAGGGACGATGATCTCGAAATTCCTGACACTGACAGTTGGTTTGCTTGCCTGGCTGCCTCTCCTCGGGGACAGCGTCCTGTCTGTCGGTGGAGGGAGTGGATCGACGGGGGACACCATCACCGTTCCCGTCAACCTCGAAAACGATGTCGAGGTCCAGGGCTGGTCCTTCGGAATCTGCCACGACCCCCTCAATCTCGCCCTCCTCGGAGCGGTCGATGGCGCCACCACCCTGACCGTGAACGGGGGAGGTCCTCCCGACTTCAACCAGTTGAGCGTCGAAGCCGACGGCCTGACCGTCGGTGTTGTGATCAGTTTTCTCGGCACCTCGATCCTGCCGGTCGGGAGCGGCTACGAGTTGCTTCTGGTCGACTACGAGCTCACCGGGATCCCCGACGTCGCTCCGATCGTCGCCACGACATGCTTCTGCGATACCCTCGGAGTTCCAGCGGTGGCGACCCTGCTGGTGTCAGGGGGGCAGAGCATCGTTCCGTTACAGGAGTGCGGAGAGTTCACCATCGCACCTCCTCCCGATTTCTGCCTGGACATGGTATGTGAGGGCGGGACCGCCGATGCATCTCTCAGTTGGAGCGAGTGCTCCACCTTCGACTACTTCCTATTGCATCGTGATGGCGAGCTGATCTCGATGTTCGATGCCGGAATCTTCGAGTACCTGGATCTCGGGCTGGATCCGGGTTCCTACTTCTATCAGCTGATCGGAGTCGTATTCCCTGATCCGACCGGCACTCCCGAAGTTCTGGTCGCCACCTGCGAGGTTCAGATCATCCCTGTCACCATTGCTACCATCGATCCTCCAAGTGGCCACTACCTCGGTGGCACCCAACTCACCATCACCGGAACCGGATTCCTGGCCGCTTCTGACACCACCGTCAATCTCGGAGGGATCCCGGCGGAAGAGGTCACCGTCCAGGATGACACCTCACTGACGTGTATTGCTCCAGTTTCCACAAGCGGAATCGGCCCGGTCAACATCGACGTCATGAACTCCCTCGGATCCGACAGTGTCAGTGACGGCTTCCTCTATGGCTTCAAGCGCGGGATCGTCAACGGCGACACCCGAATCGATGTCGGGGACCCTGTCTTTCAGCTCGAGTGGCTATTCCTCGACGGGCCTGCGCCAGACTGCATCGATGCTGCCGATACCGACGACAACGGCATGATCGACATCGGCGATGCGATCTACGTCCTGATGTACCTCTTCAGGGATGGTCAGCCGCCAGCGGAGCCGTTCTTCGTCGCGGGTCTCGATGAGACTGACAACGATCCCTACGACTGCACGCCGTAGAAGCCTGCGTTGACCGGTCCAGGAGAACCCGATATACTCCTCGGCCCTTGAATGAAATCCCCAACTACACTGGGGGTTTGAGGTTGGGCTCTTGCCCGACGACCGATGGAGATCGCGCGGGGTGTGGCTCAGTTTGGTAGAGCGCCACGTTCGGGACGTGGAGGCCGGAGGTTCAAATCCTCTCACCCCGACCAGAACACAGGGGCCGCACCGGAGACCGGTGCGGCCCATTTCCATCCTCCCCCTGGGGACGGAGTTCCAGAGCGACCTCCTCTCCAGGAGCGTGGCCGGTTACCTTGGCGTCGCCTGGGCTTCACGAGCCAGGGAAGCGGAAAGGAATTCTGCATGGATCTCAACAGGGCACTCGATCGTTACGCTGAACTTCTCGTTTCCCGGGGGGCCAACGTTCAACCGGGGCAGACATTGCAACTCACCTGCGATGCCATCGTCAGGGATTTTGCTCTCCGCATCGTCGAGGCTGCCTACGACCGTGGTGCCCGGTTCGTCCAGTTCGATCTCATCGATGAACG
>DQQH01000007.1 GCA_015664425.1 Planctomycetota bacterium | reverse complement strand
CTCGACGCCGGTCTCATCGCAGGCGGCAGCGATCTTCTCGAGATCCTTACCACGCCACGGCCAGAACTCGACCGCCGGGTAGCCGAGGGCAGCAGCGGCGCGGATGCGGTCGTGGTGAGGACGCCCGCCGAAGTTCCACATCTCGATGTTGCAGGCGAAACGGGTCTTTCCCCAGGGGAGTGGGATCGGCTCGTCGGTATCTCCGGAGCCCGCGGCGAGGAGTGGGGTTGCCGCACATCCGACGGCAGCGGCAGCGAAGAAAGCGCGGCGATCGATGCTGGACATGGGACCTCCTTCAGCGGTTACAGGATGTCTCGGGGCGACGGAGCACACCGGGACCAGTACCATGCCCCGACGGCGATGGCGCTGCAAGTATCTGGAAGGGGACTCGATGGATGAGATCACAACTCTGCCGCTGTGGATCCGTCTGCTGCGAATCCTGGCGATCCTCTTCTGTGCATTCCTGCTCTTCGGCTGGTGGCTGGAACGACGGATGGTCTTCATTCCGTCGGTCGCCTGGGATAAGCCGTTGCCGGATGAAGCGGAGGAGATCGAGTTCGCCAGCGCCGATGGCACCGAGCTCTCCGGTGTCTGGTTCCCCGCCGAGGAAGCGAGCGCGGTGCTCCTCCACTGCCACGGCAACGCCGGAAACATCTCCCACCGCTTTCACGTCGCTCGCCACTGGCAGGACCTCGGCTGGTCGGTGTTTCTCTTCGACTACCGCGGTTACGGCCGCTCCCATGGGAAACCAACCGAGGAGGGGATGATCGCTGACGCTCGTGCGGCGATCGCCATGGCTCGTCGACTGTCGGGGAATGACGTCGTCGCCTACGGTCGCAGCCTCGGCACCGTTCCCGCCGTCGTACTCGCCTGCGAGGGGGAGACCGTTGGGCTCATCCTCGACTCGCCGTTCCTCGACGCTCAGGCGATGGCGAGAGAGATCCTGCCGATTCCAGGGCTGGGGAAACTGCTGAGGATCGGCCTCGATAACTCGAGTCGCATCGGCTCGATCACCTGCCCGCTGCTGGTGTTGCACGGCGAAGAGGATGAGATGGTGCCTCTCGAGCAGGCGCTCGAGGTCCATCGCCTCGCCCCCGAACCCAAGCGGCTGGTTGTGATCCCGGGGGGCAGGCACAACGACTCGCGCCAGAGTGGAGTCGCCCTCGATGCCGTCAGAGAGTTCCTCGCAGAGCTGCCGTGAAGAAGAGGCGCTGTCAGGAGCCCTTGCTGGCGCCACCGAAGCGCTTGTTGATCCACTTTGCCATCAACTCGAGCGCCTCGGGGGCGAAGGTCTCCTCGATCTTGCCGTACTCCGATGGGGCGCCCGTCTCGGCGTGCTGGAAGAGGTGGTTGAGGAGGATCAACTCGGTGGTGGTGAAATCGCCGTTCTTTCCCCTCTCGAGAGCAGCATCGATCGCCTCGAGGTTCTCCCGGCAGGGGACCTGCAGATCGAGGGTGCCGTTGAGGGCGAGAACCGGGCAACGGACCTTTTCCAGCGTCGGCGCCGGGTCGTAACGCAGGAACCAGCGGATCCAGGGAGACGTCAACTGGTCGATCGCCGCCTCGATCTCACCCTCACCCTGTTCCCCCTCCGACAGCGTCGGGGATTTTCGGATCAACGCCTCCATCTTGGAACGCAAATCTTCATCGTTAAGGTTGCCATCCAGAAGGACGGCAAAGAGCCTCTTCTGCAGGTCGAGATCGGTTTCCAGTTCCTCGCCATCGGTGCCGCTGGCCTTGCCGATCAACTCCGCTTGCATCTGCAGCCACGAGCCAGCAGCGCCGGCGATGCCCGCAGAACTGGCCGCCTCTCTTGCCGGCATCTGGGAGGGGATTCTCGACGT
>DQQH01000175.1 GCA_015664425.1 Planctomycetota bacterium | reverse complement strand
CGCTGCCGCCGTTGCCAAAAACGAGGAATTTGCCGCCTTCCTCGTAGGCGTTCCACACCCGATCGCAGAAACGCTCCAGTAGAGCGACGGGAATCTTGTCGAGAGCCTGGCGACTGGAGGCGAGGTACTCCTCGAGGAAGGAGCGGGCTCCCTGCCCTCCTGCATCGACCGTCATCGTCGTTTCCTTTCCGCCGGGAATATCCCCCGACCTCGTGAGTCTAACCTCCCGAGGTCGGGGTACTCCACCTAACCTGTTACAAACGTTGCCCTCATCTCCCCCGGTCAGGTGTATCTTCCAGCAACCAGGAGGCCCGATGCTCGCTCTCTCCTCCTCGATCCTGCCGCCGGAGACCCGCTCCATCGACGAGACGGTCAGCCGCCTTCTCGATCCCGGGATCGGGGCTGTCATCCTCGGCGCCCAAATCGATGGTGGCACGCTCCCAGGGGTGTGCCGGGAGATCGTCGCCTCGGGCACCCCCATCGTCGCTTTGCGCTGCCCCTGCCCCGGCCCCCGCCGACCCCGTCCCGACGAACCCTCTCTCTTCGCCAGCGATTCCCAGGAGCGCGAGAGTGCCATCGAGGAGGCCCTGGCCACCCTCCAGTACGCGGCTCGCTGCGAGGCTCCCATCGTCGTGATCTCAGCCGCCGTGCTTGCCGTCCCCGACTGCGGCCCCCGCCTGCGCAAGCTGTCGGGCCTCGGCGAAGGGGACGGGGAGGAGGCGAGGCTCCTGCGAGAACGGCTCGAAACCACCATCCAGGAGGTGATCGGGTCGGCATGGGATGCGCTGTGCTTCTCCCTCGAGCGATTGATCGTGAGCTGCCTTCGGCTGGAGATTGAACTCGCCCTCACGAATCCAGGGCTTCCCCACGGATTCCCCCGGCAAGAGGAGTGGCCCCGGCTGTCGACGGAGTTCAGCGGTGCACCCCTGGCCCGCTGGTTCGATCCGGTCGCCAGCGTCCTGCGCCAACAGATCGGTCTCGAGGAGAAACCGTGTGGCGACTCCGAGGAGGCGGTGCAAATCCTCGGATGCGATGTGAAAGACCTGGGGAAAAACGGTGAAGTGGTGGCTGCCGGGGATGGCGAGATCGATCTTGTCGCCGCCCTCTCCCAGGTTCCTTCCGAGGCGCTGCGTTCCCTCGAATTGCCACAGGGATGCCCCATGAGCGAGATCAAGAGGGCCTGTGACTACCTGCGCGGTGCCCACCTCGATGGCGATCCACCTTCCCCCCCCTGCGACCCCTTCCCCATCATCGGATCGCCGCCTGAGGAGTGACCCGAGAGGCTGATGGACCGGTAGGGGCCGGGGGCTGGAGTGAAGAATCGGAAGAGCAACCACCGGCAACGAGGATCCACCCACCGGTGGGAGAGGAGAGAGACAGAAAAGAGACCCAACCCGAAAGGGGGAAATTAGGGGAATGTTCCGGGCCGGGTCTTCAGGATCTGTCTTGTGAGCCCCAGAACCAGAAGGGGATCGAATCCCAACCGCCACCGCACCCCAGCGCGACAACGGGTCGGCACCACACCCAGATAGGGTTCTGAAGCCTCTCCTCGTCCTAGCGATACTCAAGGCTGATTGTCAGCATTTCCACCACCCTCGTCCAGAAAAATTTGCCCCTCCTCAGGCTCTGACGCCGGATTCACTGCCGGGAAGCCCGGTTTGGAGTTATCCTGACCCTCTCGCGGGGGGAGGCCATGAGCCTTGCTGCTCCCCTCGGAAAGTTCTAGCATGCGACGCAACTCTTTGATTCATAGAGATCTACGGGCACGGTGGAATCCGCCAGGGGTAGGTCGTGGCGTTGTTGCCGAACTCCACAGACCCTGAGGCGGGAAGCTGGCTCGCACCAGCCCTGAGTGAAAGAAATGGCGATGCCGATCTCGAAATCGGTCCAGGAGGCTCTGCAAAGGGCGTCCTGGATCCGCCAGATGTTCGAAACGGGGACCCGCCTCAAACAGGAGTATGGCGCCGACCAGATCTTCGATTTCACCCTCGGCAACCCTCACCAGCCTCCTCCCCAGCAGTTCATCGACCAACTGCGCGACATCGTCAACGGTCCCCAGGAAGAGATTCACCGTTACATGCCCAATGCCGGCTGGCCGGCGGTGCGCAACAAGATTTCGGAGGAACTGACCGCCCGCATCGGCATCCCCTACACCGGAGATCGAATCGTGATGACGGTCGGGGCAGGGGGAGCCATCAACGTCCTCCTGAAGTCGATTCTCGACCCGGGGGACGAGGTGATCATCCTCAGCCCCTATTTCGTCGAGTACCTGTTCTACATCGCCAATCACGGAGGCAAGGTGGTGGTGGTCGAGACCACCGAGGACTTCGGGCTCGACCCGGCGGCCCTGGCCGCGGCCGTCACCGATCGAACCCGAGCGGTGATCATCAATTCACCGAACAACCCGACCGGTAGAGTCTACAGTTCGTCGGAACT
>DQQH01000002.1 GCA_015664425.1 Planctomycetota bacterium | reverse complement strand
CCTCGAGGAGTCTCATCGCTATTTCCCTGCGCACCAGCACAGGGTCTCTCCTGGCAGGGGACACGGGCTCCTACTCGCGGTCGTCTCGATGACCACGACATTCCCGGATGAGAATGCCCCGGAGAGGGATAGTCAACCGGGACTCTCTGCTACAATGCTCGCAATTGACTACCGCCTGGAAGGAATCCCGTGCTCACACTGCTGCTGGCCTCCAGCCTTCATCTCTCCGCTGGCTCTGTTGCCGGGGCGGAGCCGATCAAAATCGAGGCCCAGGTCCTAATCGAGCCCGGGGAGGGGCTGATCGAATGGGACTGTACGCTCCACCATCTCGCACGGGTGATCGAGTTCGACCTTCATCAAGGCCTCGAGCCGGTAGCCACCCTCGGCAGCGAGCTCGAGGAACTGTCGATGGAGACCGTAACAGCTGGGGCGGGGCTCGATCCCCAGCGCCCCATCGGCCTCAGACGCTGGCGCCTCATCAGGGGGGAGAATGCCACTCTCCACGGGATCCGGGCTCGGGGTCATATCCGCGAGGACCTCGTCGAGGTCGGGTCAGGTGCCGGTCGTTCCTTCTCCTCGACCCCCGGTATCATCTGCGCCGAAGGGATTTTTCTCGGCGGCGCCAGTGCCTGGTTGCCGATCCCTCAGGAGACCCTGGTCGAGTTCAAGATCGAGGTTTCCTTGCCTCCCAGGTGGCGTGGAGTCAGTCAGGGGGTCAGGGAAGAACTGAAGATCGAGGCGGGGAGACGGCTGGAACGCTGGAGTTGCGACCGGCCACAGGTCGAGGTCTTCCTCATCGCTGCGCCCTTCTTCGAATATCACCGGACAGTGGGCAGTGTCGAGGCGCAGGCTTTCCTGCGTACCGATGACCCCAACCTGGCGAGTAAGTATCTCGAAGGGACCGCCCAGTACCTCGACATGTACAACCGTCTGCTCGGTCCCTACCCCTACAGCAAGTTCGCTCTGGTCGAGAACTGGTGGGAGTCCGGCTACGGGATGCCCTCCTTCACCCTGCTCGGACCTCAGGTGATCCGCCTCCCCTTCATCCTGCGTTCCTCCTATCCCCACGAGATCCTGCACAACTGGTGGGGGAACTCGGTCTACGTCGCTGTGGAAGGCGGAAACTGGTGCGAAGGGCTGACCGCCTACCTCGCCGATCATCTCATCAAGGAAGGGGAAGGTCGCGGCTGGGAGTACCGTCGCGACGTGCTCAAGAAATATCGTTCGTACGTCAAGGAGGGAGAGGATTTTCCCCTGCGCGAGTTTCGCAGCCGACATTCGGGAGCAACGGAAGCGGTCGGCTACGGCAAGTCGCTGATGCTATGGCACATGCTTCGTCGGATGATCGGTGACGATGCCTTCATCGCCGGCCTCCAGGATTTCTACCGCAAGCAACGATTTCGCCATGCCTCCTTCGACGACCTTGCAGACGCCCTCTCCGAAGCTTCCGGCGAGGACCTCCGTCCTTTCGTCACCACCTGGGTGGAGAGGGAGGGGGCGCCAGAGTTAGAGATGGCGCTTACCGATTATCACTCCGTCGGAGTGGCGGAACACACCTGGCGGGTGAAGCTTACCCAGGTGCAGCGAGATGCGCCGTTCCCCATCGAGGTCCCCGTCCTCTTTGATGGCGTCGAGAGTACCTCTCCTTCGCAGATGCTCACCGCTCGCTTCGCACCTGGCGAGGAGGGGGAGATTCCACGCTCGATATTCATCGAATTGCCCGGTCCACCCCGGCGAGTCGATGTGGACCCTCTCTTCGATCTTTTCCGCCGCCTCGACTGGAGTGAGACCCCGGCGACCCTGGGGGACATCTTCGGTGCCTCGAAGGGGACCATCGTGCTTCCGGTGGGAGAAGCGGGTCAGGGTGCCTGGAGCGATCTCGCCACGTCGTGGAGCAGTTCCGGAGAGTGGCAGGTGGTGGCTGCCGATCAGATTTCCGAGTTCCCCTCGACTGAAGCGGTGTGGATTCTCGGGGAGAGCAATCCCTGGAGGCAGGAGGTCGTCGAGAGAGCCACGAAGCGTGGTGTGACCCTCGAGGGGGGATCCTGGTCCCTGCCGGGGACAACCCACGATGCCTCTGACCACGCCGTGGTTCTCGTCGAACGCCTCTCTTCCGATCCGCCACGTTCCTGCGGCTGGGTGAGCGCGGCGTTGCCGGGATCGATCCCCGGGCTCGCTCGCAAGTTGCCTCACTACGGCAAGTACTCCTTCCTGGCGTTTGGCGGCGAGGAACCCCAGAACGATGCCAAGGGTCAGTGGCCGGTGGGGCTATCGCCACTCACCTGGTCCGCTGAAGACAGCCCTTCTGTCCCTTCAGAACGGCAGCTGCGCGAACCTCTCGCCCGGCCGGGACCGGTCTTCGATCCCGCGAGGATGGCCGAGGTGGTCCGCTGGCTCACGAGAGATGAACTGGCCGGTCGTGGGATCGGAACCGAGGGACTCGATGTAGCCAGCGATTGGGTCGCCGAAGGTTTCGAGGAGGCGGGCCTCGAGCCGGGGGGGAGCGACGGATCCTGGTTCCAGCAGTGGGATGAGCCGCTGCAGACTGTCCATCGCAGAGGTGCATTGAGGTTGCGAAACGTCATCGGAGTTCTCCCCGGCAGCGATCCAGAACTCACTTCGCAGTCGGTGGTGGTGATGGCCCACGTCGACCATCTCGGTCTCGGCTGGCCCGATGTTCGCCAGGGAGAAGAGGGCAAGATCCACCCCGGCGCCGACGACAACGCCTCGGGGGTCGCCGTCCTCATCGAGACCGCCAGACTGCTTGCGACGACTCACCGGCCCGCACGCACCATCATCTTCATCGCCACGTCCGGCGAGGAGTGGCAGTTGAAGGGTTCGAGACGGTACGTCCAGGAGCAGAAGAGGTGGCCTGCGACCGAGGCGATCGCCGCCATCAGCATCGATGCTGTCGGACGTCTCGGAAGCGGCAGGCTCCTCGTCCTCGGGACAGGGACCGCCAGTGAGTGGGTCCACATCGCACGGGGAATCGGTTTTACCACCGGAGTCCAGTCGACCTCCGTCGCCGATGATCCGGGGGGAAGCGATCAGGTCGCATTCCACGAGATCGGGGTCCCGGCGGTCCAGTTGACCACCGGTCCTCACGCTGACTACCATCGCCCATCGGACACCGCCGACAAGGTCGATAGCGATGGTCTGGTTTCCGTCGCCACCTGGCTGCGCGAGGCGCTCATCTACCTCGGGGATCGCAAGGAGCCGCTGACCTCCAACCTGGGGGAAGGGGGAGATCAGCGCCAGAGACCCGCCGCTGGCAGCCGCCGTGTCTTCCTCGGCACGGTGCCCGATTTCGCCGACACCGGCGCCGGAGTCCGGATCGAGGATGTCATCGCCGACTCACCCGCCGCCGAAGCGGGGCTTCGAGCGGGGGACCGGTTGCTCACCCTCGATGGCAAGGAGATCGATGGCCTGCGCGGCTACGCACGGCTCCTGGGAGAGCTCGAGCCGGGGGTGGAGGTGGTGCTCGAGATCGAGCGAGAGGGGAACCATTTACGCGTGCGAGCGACATTACGTGCCCGTTGATCACCCTCGGGTGACGATCCAGTCATTCTGATCGACTCGTCGCTTCTGGCGGCATGCAGTTGAGGTGAGGGGATCTTCTTGGTCAGTGTCTACGACCTCAAACCGGCGTTCCAGAAGACATTGCGACCGCTGGTCCGTCTTCTTGCTCGTACCGGCGTCAGCGCCAACCAGGTCACCATCGCAGCGATCTTGCTCTCGATGGCCGCCGGCCTCTGGGTTTTCCAGAGCCAGGGAGAGCCACAATCACTGCTGGCGATCCCGGCGGTGCTTCTCCTTAGGATGGCCCTCAATGCCATCGACGGAATGCTCGCCAGAGAGCACGACATGAAGAGTTCCGTCGGCGCTCTGCTCAACGAACTCGGCGACGTCATCTCCGACATCGCCATCTACCTGCCGCTGGCGGTTGTCGATGGGTTCAGCCCGATCCTGGTCGTGGGCATGGTCCTGGTTGCGGTCGTCTCCGAGATGACGGGGGTGATCGCGGTTCAGATCGGCGCAAGCCGCCGTTACGATGGCCCGATGGGAAAGAGCGACAGGGCGCTGGTGATCGGGATCCTGTGCGGGCTATCGGGCCTTGGGTATCACCTTGCTCCCTGGCAGGACCGGGTGCTTCTTGTGATGATTTTCCTGGGCGGGATCACAATCCTGAATCGGTCGGTCAAGTGCCTGGGTGAGGTGAAATGAACTGGATCCCGAACCTACCGCAGGCGGTCGAGAACTGCATCCTGATCGTCTGCGCGATACTGATGGCAACGACACTGGTCGTGAGGGTTCTCGTCGAGGTGAAGCCGAAACTCGACCTCGGTGAGATTCCATCGCGGCTTCGTTCATGGTGGATCATCACCGTTCTCGTCTCCCTGGCCCTGGTACTCGGTCGTCCCTACCTGGTGTTTTTTTTCGCCCTTGTCAGCTATCTCGCACTCAAGGAGTTCTATTCGATCATTCCGACGCGCAGGGTCGACCGCAGGGTTCTCTTCTGGGCATACCTGTCGATTCCGGTTCAGTACTTGTGGATCGAGATGGAGTGGTACGGGATGTTTATCGTGTTCATCCCTGTATACCTCTTCCTCTTTCTTCCCCTCAGGATGGTGTTGATCGGCAAGCCGGCGGGATTTCTCAACGCCGCCGGGACGATGAACTGGGCGCTGATGACCTCGGTCTTCTGTATCAGCCACATCGCCTACCTGGCCGTGTTACCGGCGAATGTAAATCCCTCCGGCGGTGCTGGACTGATCCTCTACCTTCTGATCCTCACCGAAGGAAACGATGTCGCCCAGTTCTTCTGGGGCAAGACCCTGGGCAGGACTCCGATCTCCCCGACGGTCAGCCCCAACAAGACTCTGGCAGGGTTTCTCGGCGGGGTTTTGACCACCGTCGGCCTCGCCTGGTTCCTCGCTCCTTACCTGACCCCGTTCGACAACACGAAGCATATTCTCATCTCAGGAGTGATCATCGGCTTCTCGGGATACATCGGCGATATCGTGATGTCTGCCTTCAAGCGCGATCTCGGGATCAAGGACACCGGAAGCACCCTTCCCGGCCACGGAGGTGTGCTCGACAGGATCGACAGCCTGACCTACACGGCGCCACTCTTCTTCCACTACACCTACTACCTGTACTACTGACATGCTGTCGAAACTGCTCAAGACCACCCTCCTGCTGCTGATCGTCAGGCCCCTGATCCTGATCGTAATCGGGCTCAACGTCAGGCACAGGAATCGGCTGCCGTTCGAGGGACCCGCGATGATCGTCGCCAACCACAACAGCCACATCGACACCTTTGTGCTCCTGTCCCTCTTCCCTCTCAGGATGGTCCATATTGTGAGGCCGGTCGCGGCAGCAGACTATTTCCTCAGGAACAGATTCATCTCCTGGTTTTCACGGAAGGTAATCGGGATCATTCCGGTCGCAAGAACGGCGACTCCATCGGCAGGCGACCCTCTTTCAGGCTGCAGCGAGGCGCTGGAGAGGGGGGAGATCATCCTGATCTATCCGGAAGGGAGCAGGGGGGAGCCGGGACGGATCACCGAATTCAAATCGGGGGTTGCCCACCTCGCCGAACGCCATCCCGATGTGCCGGTGCATCCGATATTTCTCCATGGCACCGGCAAGGTCCTGCCGAAGGGGGAGGGTGCCCTGGTTCCCTTCTTCTGCGACGTATTTGTCGGCGAGCAGATAAACTGGGGAGGGGAACGGAAGGCCTTCCTCGAGGAGTTGAGGCGTGAACTGGACGACCTTGCCGCAGAGGGCAAATTCCCGCCGTGGGAGTGACGGGTTACAGAACTGACCTTCTCCTCACGCCCCCCTGCCTCCCACGCCGAAGTAGGTCGCGTCGGGGTGATGGAAGACGAGAGCGGAGACGCTTGCTTCGGGGTCCATCATGTAGCCCTCGGTAAGCTCGACTCCGATATGGTTCTGGGGCTCGAGGAGACGCCACAACTTCTCCTGCTGGGAGAGGTCGGGGCACGCCGGGTAGCCGAAGGAGTACCGCTTGCCGCGGTAGCGCGCGCGGAATAGATCGAGTTTCGGAATTCCATCGGGGTCGGGGAAGCCCCAACTGCTCCTGATTTTCTGGTGGGACCATTCCGCAGTCGCTTCGGCGAGTTCGATGGCCAGTGCCTGCAACGAGTGCGATCGGAGGTACTCGCCATCGACCATCCACTGCTTGGCCTTCTCCCTGATTCCGGCCCCACAGGTGGTCACCAGCATGGCGATGTGATCGGTGGGGGTGCCATCATCTTCGGCCGCCCCGACCAGGTCGCAGAGGGACAGGAAGGGGGGCCTGCCCTGACGGGGGAAGGGAGAACTCTCGAGGGTTTCGCCGGTGGTCGGCGAGTGGAAGTTGATCACCGTTGGGCTCGAGGTGACCGGGAAGAAGCGCCACATCGCTCTTGGAGTCAGCCAGTGGTTTTCGGTGCATTCGTCGAGGAGTTCCAGTATCAACTTCTCCAGTTTCAGCGCCTTGGCATCGCCTGCGTCACGCTTTCGGTTGAAGTTGCCCTTCAATCCGAGATGCCTGCAGTAAAGCATCTGCGGGTTCACGTAACTGAAGAGATCCTGAGGTAAGAGCCCAACTTCGACGTGAAGATCGTAGTCAGGTGGGTGTGGAAAAACTTCGAGTTGGGCGATCGCTTCGGAGCGCGAAGGAATCACATCGGTTGCCACCGCCGCCGAGACTGTCGAACTGCCGCCACGAACGAGCCGATCCTGGTTGCGACGGATTTCGGTGATGAACTCATCGCGGGAGGACTCGTCGAACAACTGGTTACAGATGGCGAGGCCAGACATCGCATCCTTGGAATATATCACCGTAGAATCCGTTGCAGGTGCGATCTTCAGCGCGGTGAATTTCTCTGACAGGGCCGCGCCTCCGACGAGGATGGGAAGTTCGATGTTCGATGCCTTGAGGTCCTCGGCGGTCACCACCATCTGCTTGGCAGATTTGACCAGGAGCCCGGAAAGACCGATGGCATCGGGGTGGTGCTCCATCACAGCCTCGATCAACGCTGCGGGCGAAACCTTGATCCCGAGATCGATCACCTCGTAACCGTTGTTGGAAAGGATGATCTGGACCAGGTTCTTGCCGATGTCGTGCACGTCGCCCTTCACCGTGGCGAGCAGAACCTTGCCTCGGGAACTCCCTTCTTCCTTTTCCATGTAGGGTTCGAGCCAGGCGACTGCGGCTTTCATCACCTCTGCGCTCTGCAGCACCTCGGCGACGATCAGCTCGTTGCCGTTGAAGAGCCGCCCCACCTCGGCCATTCCCGTCATCAGAGGTCCGTTGATCACTTCCAGGGGGGTCTGGAACTTCTCGAGAGCCATCGGAAGCGCGTCCTCGAGGCCTTCCTTGGTTCCCTCGATGATGTTGCGAGCGAGCCTCTGTTCCAGCGGGAGTTGAAGAAGTGCAGATTTTTCTGCCACACTCACCTTGCGACCGCGGAAGTGCTCGGCGAAAGCTGCAATGGGATCCTCGCTCCTCTGCCAGATGAGATCCTCGCACAGTCGTTTTCCTTCATCGGGGATGCTGGCGTAGCGGTCCATCTTCTCGGAGTTGACGATTGCCATCGTCAAACCCGCCTTGACGCAGTGGTAGAGGAAGACGGAGTTGAGAGCCTCGCGGCCTGCAGGTGGCAGACCGAATGAAACGTTCGAGATCCCCAGAATCGTGGAACAACGGGGAAAACGCTCGCTGATGGCTCGCACCCCATCGATGGTCGCCTCTGCTGAGGCGGAGTACTTCTCGTCACCTGTGCCGACCGGGAAGACGAGGGGATCGAAGATGATGTTGGTCTCCTGGAAACCGTATTTCCCTGTCAGCAGGCGGTGTGAGCGTTCGGCGATCTCGAGCTTGCGCTCGACAGTGTGGCCCATCCCGTCCTCGGGATCCTCGTCGATGCAGCCGACAACGAGGGCCGCACCGTAACGGCGGGCGAGGGGAACCACCTTCTGGAAACGATCCTCGCCATCCTCGAGGTTGATCGAGTTGATCACCGATTTCCCCTGGCAGAGCTGGAGCGCCGCCTCGATCACTATCTCGTCGGTGGAATCGATCATGATCGGCTGCTTCACCAGGCGGTTGAGGAAGTTCAGGAATGTCTTCATATCGGCGAGTTCATCGCTGTCTGGATCGGCCATGCAGACATCGAGGATGTGAGCTCCACCCCTCGACTGCTTCCGACCGATTTCTGCGGCCTTTTCGAAATCCCTCCGGAATATCATCTTCTTGAAGCGTCGGCTGCCGATGACATTGGTCCGTTCCCCGACGATCAGCGGTAGATTGTCCTCTTCCACCTCGATCGCCTCGATCCCGGCGAGCACCGTTCTCTTTCTCTCGACCGGTTCTCTCGGCGGCCGACCCTCGACCAGGCGTGAGATGGCAGCGATGTGAAGCGGAGTGGTACCGCAGCAGCCGCCGACCAGATTGACCCAGCCGTTCTCGACGAACGGTGCCAGGTGGCCGGCGAGAATGTCGGCAGTCTCCTCGTAGAAGCCGTCGGAATCGGGGAGGCCAGCGTTCGGGTAGACGGAGACGGGGAAAGCGGAGATTCCCGCGAGGGTGCGGAGATGATCGGTCATGAAGCGTGGCCCGGTCGCACAATTCATGCCGATGAAGACCGGTTGGAGATGTTCGATGGAAGCGTAGAAGGCATCGATCTCCTGGCCGGCGAGCATCGTTCCCATCGGCTCGATGGTACACGAGATCGCCATCGGCCTGGCAAAGCCGACGTCCTGGCTAGCATCGTCGATCCCGAGGGAGGCGGCCTTGAGATTGAGGGTGTCCTGGACCGTCTCGAGGAGAAGAATGTCGCTGCCCCCGAGTAGGAGGCCGCGCGCCTGGACGCGGTAGCTTTCTCTCAATTCTCCAAAGGTTGCTCCGCCGGTGACGGTCAGAGTCTTGGTGGTCGGACCCATCGACCCGAGAACCCAGCGCCGCCTTCCATCGATCTTGGCCTGACGCTCTGTTTCGACTTTTGCGAGACGAGCGGACTCGCGGTTAATTTCCTCGGCGAGATCTTCGAGACCGTACTCTGCCAGGACCAGCGGCGTTGCGCCGAAGGAATTTGTCTCGATCAGGTCGGCACCGGCTTCGAGATATTCACGATGGATCTCCCCGATCACATCGGGCCTCACCAGGACGAGGTTCTCGTTGCATCCGTGGAGTTCTTCGCCGCCGAAATCCCCGTCTGTGAGGTCTCGGTCCTGGATCGCGGTTCCTGTCGCCCCATCGATGACCAGAATCCGCTGCCGGATCTGATCCAGGAATTCTTCACGGATGGTGGTGGAGGATGCTCTGCTGCTGGAATCCAAGAAATCCTCCGATGAGTTGACTCTGAAGGCCAGATTATAGGGTGAGAGGGTCGCTGGGGGTACCTGAGGGGGGAAGAATCCTCACCTCCATCAGGAGTCGGGTCGGATCCTGAGGACTTCCTCGATCCGCTTCATCCGCGCCTCATCGATCGCCCGCTGGGCCTCGAGAGCCTCGATTCTCGCCTCCAGTCGGAGAACCTCTGCGTGGTCACCGGCAGCATCGGATCTCAGCTTCTCGAGGGTGTCGAGAGCGGCCTGTAGATCTTCTCTCAACTTGCCAGTGGCGGCGGCAACTTCCTGACGATGTGATGCGTCGGTTTGATTGCGCTGGTCGATCTCCGCGAGTCTGTCCAGGGCAACCTGGAGGTTCGTCCTCTCGCTCTCGATCCGCCCCTCGATCTTCCCGACCGCCTCCCGGTTGGTGTCGACCGCTGTTTCGACTTCGGAAATGGAACTGCGGTTCGCATCGATATCCTGTTGAGCTTGACCGACATCGGTGCGGTTCGACTCGATGGCTCCCCGATTGGACTCGATTTCCCCGCGGTTTGTCTCGATGGCAGCCTCGCCCGTTCTCAAACGCCCACCCAGTTCGTTGACAGCGGAGGTGTTGTCATTGATTTTCATTTCGATCCACTTGTCGCGAAATCCTCCGAATAGACCGATGGCGAGGGCGATCAGAACAAGGACCAGCATAACGACGCGATGAGTCTTCAATGGGCCTCCATCCGCTGCAATTCGATGGCGGTGGGGGTGGGATTCGAACCCACGATGGCTATTAAACCATGCCAGTTTTCAAAACTGGTGCATTAGACCACTCTGCCACCCCACCGTTTCCTTGCCGATCGAACCGTTCGCACCTTACCTCTTCGAGGAGGTGTCGTCACCCTCACCCCACTCAGGGTGAAGCTGGCGCTTATCGCGAAGACGCTGCAGGCGTCGGTTACGAATGTCCTTGGCAAGGTCCCGGAGGTCCGCGACCTCATCGTGTTCGTCGACGATCTCGACGCCGAGGATCGTTTCTATCAGGTCTTCCATCGTGACCAGGCCGCAGACCCCACCATGCTCGTCAGCGACGATGGCGATGGGATCCTTGCCGGTGATGAGGTCCCCGAGGGCCTGGCGCAGGGTTGCCACCTCGGGAATGAAGCGCACGTCACGGGAGAGGGTCTCCAGTGGGGTATCGAGGTCCTCTCCCTCGATGGCTGCCCTCTGCACCTCTCTCAGTAGTACGTAACCCACCACGTCATCTCGAGAGCCGCGGTAGATGGGAATCCGGCTGGGGACTCCGCCACTGCGCTCCTCGCGGAGGAGGCGGGAGTAAGGGCTGTCTGCAGGCAAGCTGTACGTGACGGTGCGCGGGGTCATCACATCGCCGACGAGGATCTTGTCGAAGCGCATGATGTTCCCGTAGAGAGCGCTCTCGTGGCTGGCGAGGGTGCCCTGTGTACCCGCCATCTCGATCACTGCTTCCACTTCTCCGCGGGAGATCCTGTCGCTCGATCCGCGACCGACGAGGCGGGTCAGAGTTCTGGTCAAAATGAGGAAGGGTGCCATCGAGATGGTCAGAATTTTCAGGGACCAGCCGACGAATTCTGCCAGTGCCTTGCAATGCATCGCGCCGAGGGTCTTCGGGATGATCTCCGAACAGGTGAGGATCGCCAGAGTCAGGCACCCGGAAAAGACCCCGATCCAGATATCGCCCAGGATTTTGTTAACCTGGACGCCGGCGATGGTGGCTCCAAGAGTGTTGGAGATGGTGTTGAGGGTCAGGATGGTGCTGATGGCATCCTCGAAATGCTCTCCCTTGAGTTGATGGAGCCAGCGGATCCCCCGGCTTTCCTGGCGCCGTTCGGCGAGACTCGCAATGGGGACCGACAGCAGCGCCGCTTCCAGGAGGGAGCAGAGGAAGGAGACGGACAGGGTCAGGGAAACGGTGATGACCAGGAGTGTCAAGTCAGGTCGACTCCTCGAAGAGATGGGGTGCTTGCTTCGGTGCCTTGCCATTCTTCATACCGCAAGGGGCGCCGGGATTGAAGACCTGCCACCTGGAGCACTCCGGGAGATGGTGCTGGAGGAGGGCTCCAGGGTGGGGCAGCGGGCGCCCTTCGGGGGGGCAGATTCTGCCTCCCGACGACCGGCGACCCTGAACCCTGGCGTGGAATTCGTCAGTAACCCCACTTCTGATTGGTTTCCTGGGAGTTCGAGGAGGGGCAGGAACTGCCGCTTTTATACTTTATATTCTGTAAACTACTTGATATAAAGGGGTCGCCGCGTCACCTGCTCCCTCCGGGGAGTTCTGGACCTCCCGGAGGGGGGCTCTGCTTGGTCGATCCGATCGTGGAGACCCACTCCTCCTGTCCCGACGACCCCATCGGTGATCTCATCGATGAGTACCACTGTGCCACCGCGCGCCTCGCTCGTTGTCACGAGACCCTCCTCGACAAGCTCAACACCAATCAGGAGAACAAGACCTCCGCTCTCATCGGCGAGAGCCCGGCGATGCAACTTCTGCGCAGGCAGATCGAGGCAGTGGCGAAATCCGATGCCACGGTTCTGGTTCTCGGTGAGACCGGCACCGGCAAGGAACTGGTCTCCGCCGAGATTCACCGCCGGAGCGAGAGATCTCACCGGCCTTACCTGTGCGTCAACTGCGCTGCACTCTCCGCAGGGTCTCTCGAGAGGGACCTCTTTGGCCTCGAGCAGGGCGCTTTTCCCGGGGCTGAGGAGCGTCGGAAGGGCCGTTTCGAGCTCGCCAGCGGCGGCACCATCCTTCTCGACGAGATCTCCGAACTCGATATCAACCTGCAGTCGAAACTGCTGAGAGTCCTGCAGGAGAAGGAGTTCGAGCCCCTCGGCTCGCAAGAGACGGTCCGTGTAGATGTGCGGGTGATCGCCACCACTCACCGCAACCTGGAAACCGAGGTCCGGGAGGGGCGTCTCCGTCCCGACCTTTATTTCCGTCTCGCCATCGTCCCCATCGAGGTCCCTCCTCTGCGCGAGCGCAAGGAGGACATCTCGCTCCTTGCGGCTGTTTTCCTCGAGAGATTTGCAGCCGCAACTGGAAAGTGGCCACTGAAGATCGATGTCGGGTCGTTGAGGCGGCTCGTCTCCTATCACTGGCCAGGAAACGTGCGCCAGCTGGAGAGTCTGGTGCGAAGGGAAGTGCTCCTCGCTGAAGAAGAGGAGGTCACCCTCGAGATCAACCCGGAGAAGGAGTTCTCCTGCCTCGCCTCTTCTCCGGATCTCGGAGCGATCCGGGGGATGTCGATCGAGGAGGTCGAGCGCCTTCTCATCGCCGACACCCTCGAGCTTCTCGATGGCCATCAAAAGCATTCTGCCGAGGTCCTGGGGATCGGGGTCAGGACCTTGCGAGACAAGATCAAGAAGTGGGGACTGAAGGGCCAGCGTCGATGAGAGGAGATGGAATGGGTGCATGCGCACACGTCTTGACCTGTTTTGTGTCACCAGAGGATCTTCTCATCGACCCGCATCGATCGTGCCGCGTGCTGACAAATTCCGCGTGTGATCGGACTTCAGGCGAGTTTGAACGATTCCGGATGGAAATCTCGACAACTGGCACTCGTTCTGCTTCTGGGAAATCTGCTCTCTCCCAGGAGGGGGCGACAAGAAGAGGGGAAAAGTTGATGGCGGGACTTCCTGCAAGGCTCGGAAATGAAAAAGCAGATCTCCCGGGGTTCCTGCTCGTGGAGAACTGCGGAGGGGGTTCTCGATGAGCATCGAGAGTTCCCAACCCGTTCAACCGACACCGCCGGTGGGGCCGACCAGTCCCGTTCGTCTTCCTGCTTCCCAGCAAGATTCAGGTCCCTCCTTTCAGGAGGTTCTCGCTAACTCGATCCGCGAGGTGAACACCCTCCAGGAAAAGACAGAGAGTGTCCTTCAGGCGCTGCGACTCGGGAATCCCGAGGAAGTCACGAAAGTGATGTCCCAGGTCGAGAAGGTGGATCTCGCCTTCAAGATTCTCCAGGAGGTGCAAGAGAAGCTCGTCGCTGCGTACCAGGAACTGAACCAGTTGAGAGTCTAGTGAAGTGAACGCCAGCCGAGAGGCCGGTGAATAGGAAGAGGAAATAATGGCAGGAGAGCAGGGCAAACGCCCCTTCCAGCAACAACTCGCCGCCACGACCGGCAATCTCGCCAGTCTCTGGCAGCGCCTTGGAAAAGCTCAACGGATCAGTCTGGTGATTGTCCTGGCGCTGGTCGTTGGAAGTTTCGTCTTCACCATATCGAACCCGGTCAAGCCGCGGATGATCGCGTTCCCCCAGTCGATGGATTCATTGTCGGAACGTCAGGCATTCCTGGCGATGCTCGATGAGCAGAAGATTCCCAATGAGGTCAGCACCGATGGGATTGTCCGCGTCCCCGAGAACCAGCTCGAACCGATCAGGATGCTGGCCAACCAGCGCCAGGCCAGTGGGGAGAGGCACGATTTCCACTCCTGGATCTACGAGAAGGCCTCCATTACCGAGACGACGCGACGATTCAGCCGGAGGTGGGAGAACTCGAAGAAACGTGAGGTGGAGTCAGCAATATCGCGCATCGAGGGGGTTGATGGGGCGACGGTGATTGTCAATCTCACCCGCAGGAGTTCTCTTCTCAACCGTCAGGATGCCGGAGCGAGCGCCAGTGTCTTTCTCGACCTCGATCGTTCGGGCAGGACGACCATACTCCCCCTTCCCGTTGCCCGAGGGATTGGTCTCTACGTAGCAAGAGGCTACGGGCTGAAGCGCGACCAGGTCTCGATCACCGACAATCTCGGCAACAGTTACGACCTGAGTGCGTCGACCGCGGCCATTTTTCGCGACGGCACACTCGAGGAAAAAGTCCGGGCAGAGGTGCACGACCTCATCGAGAGCATCTTTCCCGTCAGCGCATTCAAGCTGCTGGTCGACGTCCAGGTCGATTCTGCAACCACCACCGGAGCAGAGAACACCTCTTCTGAAAGCGGCAGTTCCATCCATCCTTCAGGGGTCAGCGGCCTTTCTGTTTCCCTGTTTGTCGACACCAGCACCATCGTCAAGAGCCTCGAACGCGAGGCCGAGGCGCGCGGTTCTGCTGCCACGGAATCAGCAGGAGATGACGGTCCCGGCGAAGAGCTCACCACCTCGGAGCTGATCCAGAAACGGGTGGGGGAACTGGAGGTGATGCTCAAGAACCATTTCGAGGTGTACGGCGAGAAGGTTGTCAGGGCGCACGTCTATTCGGTGCCACTGCTGCTTCCGGAGCCGGTAGTGGCGAGCGTGCCGGCGCCCACGGAGGCGCAGATTTTCCTGGAGGAGAACTGGAACCAGCTGGCACTCCTCGCCCTTGCTCTCACCGGCACGGTTCTCTTCTTCATCGCCGTGAAAAAGGCTTCACCGGCTCACACCCGGATTCCCGATGTGGTTCGCGAGTACCAGAACTTTCTCGAAGAGCGCATTCGTGTCACCGAAGCGCATAGCAAGGCGCTCGATGAAGGCTGCGGGCTTTCCCCGGCAGAGCAACGAGCCGATGAGGACGTTGTCGAAGAACTTCGCCGCCTGGCGATGGAGGACCCGGAGACGGTCTCGAAAGTCCTCGAGGAGTACGCCATCTCGATTCAGGCGGACCCACCGATCGAGATCAGCAGGACGCAGAAGGCGGGTTCAAAGTGAGCAACAGCAAGAAACCAGCAGGAAACGAAGCCGGTCTGCACGACGCTCTTGTCGTGGTGATGCAACTGGTCGATGCGCCGACACTGCTCGAGAAGGTCGCCCGCAGTCTGTCTCCAGAGGTTCTGCAGCGACTGATCGACTCCATCGACGGACAGGCCGAGCCCCGATGCAAGGAGGTGCAACGGGTCGTTTCCACCTTCATCGACCGGATCTCTCGCAAGAAGATGCTCCAGAGCAGTTCGATGAGAGCGCGGAAAATCCTCAAGGAAGCGGGGGATGGGTCCAGCCGCGCGCCGATGGGCGAGAAGGCGATCCCCTTCGCCTGGCTTCGCGACCACGATGCCAGCGAGATCGCCAGTCTGCTGAGATCGGAGAGCCCGACAAACATCTCGGTGGTCGTCGCCCATCTCGGAAGCTTCGGCAGCCAGGTCCTCCAGCATCTGCCGGATCTCGCTCCCTCGGTGCTGGCAGAGGTCTCCAGACTCGATCGCCGGAAACTCGCAAGTAGCGTCACCGATGGCATCGAGACCAGTCTCAGGCGGCAGATGAAATCGGGCAACTTCGGCAGTGCTTCTCATCGGAATGGTGCACCTCGAGGTGCCGCACCTCTCCTTCCGAGTTTCCTTGTCGAGGCCCCGGAAGACCGTGACATGACCCCATTCCTTCTCGGAAGTTGTGCCCTGGACGAGGAGGATTGCTGATGGGAAAAACACAGGCTTCACCCGGCCATACCATCGGACCCTCCAGAGAGGAAAAATCCGGTTTTCGTGGACGGCTGATCCGTCCCAGTAGAGGAGGGACAACCATCGACGAATTCAGCAGCGGATCCGATCACCTCGCTGAACTGTTCGATCGGGTATCCAGCGATTCACGCGGGCACCTCGATCACCTGAGATCCCTCGCTGGCAGGATAGAGGAAACGATCGCCCGGGAAGTGGTTCGCAGCCGCGGGAAGATCGAAGAGGCGAGTGAGAAGGCGAGAGAGCACATCGAGAAGCGGGTCAGGGACACCACCCGTCGATGCGATGAAGTTCTCGAGTTTGGGCGCCGGGAGGGACGTCGGTCTGGCTACAGAGAGGGATTCTCCGAAGGCTTCGACCAAGGCGTTCTCGAGGGTCGGTTCGAGGGGGAAAAGAAAGCATCAGAAGAACTCGCCGCCAGGTTCTCAGCGGAGTGTGGAGAGCTTCCAACGATGCTCGAGACGATGTTCAGCCAGCTCGATGGACGCTGGCGCAGCGTCATCGAGGAAACTCGCTGTGAGATTGTTCAACTGGTGCTCGAAGTTTCCAGGCGCGTGATCCGTCGGAGCATCGAGGATCTCCCGGAAATTGTCGCCGAGAATCTCGAAGTGGCAGTCAGTCGCATCTGCGACAGGAAGAGGCTGCGCATAGAGGTGAATCCCGCTGATCGCTCTGCCATCGAAGACCATCTCCCTCGACTCGCCCGTCCATTCCGTGATTGCGAGGGAGTCTGCATCGAAGATGACCCGTCGATGGAGCGCGGTGGTTGCCGTGTCATCTCCGATTCGGGCGGCGTAGATCTTTCCATCGAGACTCAACTCGAGGTGATCGAACGAATCCTTCTGAATTCGGGTGGGGGCCAGGAATGAGTAGCCTGCTCACCACTCTGAAGTCGATCGCAACGACCGACAACGCCAGACTCACCGGAACGGTGTCTCGCGTCACCGGATTGGTCGCCGAGGCGCGCGGCCTTGCCCTCCCGGTTGGCAGTTTCTGCCGGATATTGCCGCGAAGCAGCGGCGTCGAGCCGATCGAGGCGGAGGTGATCGGTTTCGATGATGAGCGAACCCTTCTGGTTCCCTTCGAGCGACTCGAGGGAGTCTCTCCGGGAGACCCGGTTCTCTTCGAGGGAGAGGAACCAATGGTCGGGGTCTCCGAAGGGTTGCTCGGTCGAGTCATCGACGGCCGCGGCAGGCCGATCGATCACAAGGGGCCCCTTGGCTGCGAGGAGTGCTGGCCCATCGATGGTCGGCCAGTACCGGCAATGGTGCGGCAGAGGGTCGACTCGCCGATCCAGACCGGCGTGCGCGCCATCGATTCCCTGCTGACGGTGGGAAGAGGGCAGAGGCTCGGCATTTTCGCGGGCAGCGGAGTTGGAAAATCGATGCTGCTGGGAATGATTGCACGATCGACCTCCATACCGATCCGGGTAATCGCCCTTGTCGGCGAACGAGGTCGTGAGGTGCGCGATTTCATCGAGAGAGACCTCGGGCCCGCTGGAATGGAGCGGACAGTGGTGGTCGTTGCGACCTCCGACGACCCTCCAGTGCTGCGATTGCGTGCGGCAAAGGTTGCGACCTCCATCGCGGAGTGGTTCCGGTCCCGCGGCGACGACGTTCTCCTGCTGATGGATTCGATCACGAGGGTGGCACTCGCCCAGCGCGAGTTGGGGCTTTCTGCCAACGAGCCTCCGACGACCCGCGCCTTTCCCCCGTCCGTCTTCTCTCTCCTTCCGCGTCTTCTCGAGAGAGCCGGCCCCGGGGAGAAGGGAAGCATTACGAGTTTCTACACCGTCCTCGTCGAGGGGGACGACGAACAGGATCCAATCGGCGATGCGGTGCGTGGATTCCTGGATGGTCACATCTGGCTGTCGAGGAGATGGGCAAACAGGGGGCACTACCCGGCGATCGATGTGGTGAGCAGCGTCAGCCGGGTGATGCCTGACATCATCGACGTGGACCACAAGATGGCGGCGAGGGAGACGGTCGCCGATCTTGCCCGCTGTGCCGAAGCCCATGACCTGGTTCAACTGGGTGCCTACGTCCGGGGGGTGGATCTGCGAACCGATGCCGCCCTCGACCGTCTGCCCCAGATCGAGGCCCTTCTCCGCCAGGAAGCTGATGAGTCGACCCGGTTCGAGGACTCGGTCCGGCAACTCCGGGAGATCCAGGCGCCGGAACCGAGAACCACGAGAGGAGGCCTCTGATGTCGAACAAGACCTTCGCACTCGAGGGACTCCTGAAACTGCGCCAGTTGAAGAAGGACCAGGCGGTGCAGGAGTTGAGATCACAGGCGAGCGGCCTCACCAAGGCTCAGGATGAACTGGCGGGAATCGACGGGGAAATCGCTGACATCTCGAATCGGTGGAAAGACTCCGGCGAAGAGGTTCGGGGAGCTGAAGGGATGATCGAGAGCAGACAGTATCTCGCCCGGCTCGATCGACTCGGCGACAGCCATCGTGAGGGAATCGCCAAGCTCATCCTCGAAATCGAGGACGCGCGAAAGAAACTCGATGTGGCGATGCATCAGCACCAGGTAGTCGAGCGAATGAAAAACCGTTTGGTCCGCGTCCGCCGTCAACGAAGAGAGAGTCGAGAGGTGCAGGCCCTCGATGAACAGTCCCAGTCTCGCCACAGAGGGAATCAGGAGGAATGAAGATGGAGGACCAGAAAGTAGTCCGAGAGATGGTCGATGACAAGCTGGACAGGGAGGTCGACGAGATGGTGCGAGAACTGGTAGCCACCGTCGACGATTGTCAGCCGATCGAAGCCCAGGAGATTCTGGACGATGCAGCGGTCTCTCTTGGAGAAGTGATCGAGGAGCTGGAAGTCGATCTTCGTTCTGCTGCCGGCAGGGGAAAAGTTTCGGAATCGGACTTCTACGCAAACGTGAAGATGCTGAGTGATCTCAATCTGACCGTGACGGTGGTTCTCGGCAGGGCAAAAGTTCTCCTCGAGGACGTCTTCAATCTCAAAAAGGGGTCGACCGTCGAACTGGACAGCAGTTCCAAGGAGCCTCTGGAGGTGATGGTGAACGGTCGCCTCTTTGCTCGGGGCGAGGGACTGATCGTGAACGAGAAGCTGGCGATCCGGATCACCGAGATCGTCAGCCCGATCGAGGAAATCAGCAGGGATTGAACAAATTTGAGAGGGGCTGACATGGAGAAGGAGAAAGACGGCACCCTGGCACCCTGTGGGCGGGGCTTGCTGCTTCTGGTCGTGATCCTCGGCGCCTTCCTGACGGAAACCGCCCTCATCCACGGCCAGAGCGATGAGACGGTCGAGGCTATCGCCGCCGACGAACGGGTCAGCGACCCGAGGCTTCAGCGTCGAGCATCGCCTGAAGCGACTATCGCTGGCGAGGAGAGCTCCGGCTGGCGCTACTTCCGTGCACTCGGCGTCGTCGCTGGTGTCCTTGGAGTCGGTCTCGTGGGATTCTGGTTTTTCCGCCGCTTCATTCCAGGTGCGATCACCGGAAACGATTCCAGCCTCATCAAGGTTCTTTCCCGTGTTCCCATCTCGCCTCGGCACCAGGTCGCCCTCATCCGTGTCGGCGAGAGGATCATCGTTGTCGGAGTTTCACCGGAACGGATCGATCGCCTCACCGAGATCAACGATCCCGACGAGGTATTCCGTCTCACCCCGGAAGTGCCGATCAAGGAGCAGTTCACCTCAGTCGAGTCAGACATCCAGCACCTGGATGAGAAGACAGTTCAAGTAATGCCGCCGGAATTCCAGCGCGATGTCGAGCGCGTCCGGAACCTGGTCGCCTCCTGGGGAGATGAGAAGAAACTGGAGGAGCGATGAGAGCAGTGGGTGGCTCCTCTAAATTGCGTCTCCTGCTGGGGGGCCTCGTCCTCTTTTCATCGTTGCTGGCGATGCCGCAGACGCTACTCGCCGATGATGCGACCTCGATCATCGACCGGATTCTCTCCGGTGAGCCGGAGGATCTCTCCTTCAGTCTTCGCATGGTGATTCTGATGACGGTCCTGACCGTTGCCCCCGCGTTTCTGCTCCTGACCACATGCTTCACCCGGATAGTGATCGTTCTCAGCTTTGTCAGGAGGGCTCTCGGAACCCAGGAAGTGCCGCCCAACCAGGTCGTGGTCGGCCTTGCGCTATTCCTGACCTTCATGGTGATGGCGCCGACGTGGCAGGACATTTACGAGAACGCGCTTGTCCCCTACATGGCGGGGGCCGATCCGGAATCCTCGACAGCCTCGATCAGCGGCGAGGAAGCGATCGACTACTCCCTGACCAAGATGAGGGACTTCATGTTCCGCCATATCGATGAGAACGACCTCCTGTTGATGTCGGAGATCGCCAACCCCGATCTGGTCGAGAAGTACGGGGCGGACGACGGTGTGCTTACGACTTTATTCATCGACGAGGTTCCGACGACGACGGTGATCCCTGCGTTCATCCTGAGCGAACTTCGGCGAGCATTCGAGATGGGATTCCTGATCTACCTGCCCTTCCTGGTGATCGACATGGTGGTCGCCTCCATCCTGATCTCGATGGGGATGATGATGATGCCACCGGTTCTCGTCTCGCTGCCCTTCAAGATCCTGGTCTTCGTGCTCGTCGATGGCTGGGGAATGGTGGTCGAGCAACTGGCGCTGAGTTTCGCAAACTAGAGGAGAGACGATGGAGATGATGGATCTGGTCGTGGAAGCACTGCAAGCCTCCCTGTGGGCGGTCCTGAAGCTGTCACTTCCACTGCTGCTCGTCGGCCTGGTCGTCGGGCTCCTCGTCACCCTTTTCCAGGCGGTGACACAGATTCAGGATCCGACTCTGACCTTCGTTCCGAAGATCGTTGCTGTGGCGCTGGCGATGATTCTACTGCTGCCCCTGCTGCTCTCGTGGTCCCTCGATTACACCCGTGAAACGTTTCAGATGATCGGTGATCTCTGGGGAGGAAGGTAAGACTCGTGTCGGAGTGGTGGATTGAACGAGCGATGGATGGCCTGGCCGTATCGGCACTGGTGACCACCAGGATCACCGGTCTGATGCTCACGGCGCCATTCCTCTCCGATCGAACCTTCCCTCTACAGGTGCGGATCGGTTTCACCCTCCTCCTCTCTCTGGCCCTGACCCCGGTGCTGCTGCCGACCTTCGGCCCTGGGGTGCCCGTTGCCCTCCTCGCTCAGCCAGCGGTGGCGATTCTCGCCCTGGCGGGAGAGCTCGGACTCGGCTGGCTGATGGGCTGGGTTGCATCGGTGATGGTATGGGCTGCCCAGCTCGCGGGGCATCTTCTCGGCCAGGACATCGGCTACAGCCTCGGCGGGGTCATCGATCCCGGTTCCGCCACCAGCGGCTCTCCTACCACGCACCTGATGACCCTTTTCGCGGTGATGGCTTTCATCGCTCTGGAGGGCCACCGTTTGCTCCTCCTCGCCCTCGGTGGGTCGCTGCAGATGGTCCCCGTCGGCAGTGTCGGAGCGCTTCTCCTCGGTGGGGGGATCGATCCCGACGTCGGAGCGACGATCGCCTCGGGGCTCGGCGGTCAGATCTGGTCCCTCGGGGTGCAGATCGCGCTCCCCGGGATCCTCGTTCTTCTCTTCACCACCATCGGCATGGGGATCCTCGCTCGAGTTGTGCCGGAGATGAACGTCCTGGTCCTGGGCTTTGCCCTGAGGACTGTCGTCGGGCTCCTCGCCCTCTTCCTGGTGCTGCCCTTCGTGGCAGACCTCTTTTCATCGGTGGTCCACGGCAGCATCGATCTGATCGATCTGGCGTTGGAGCGGGTGGGAGGAGGTTAGGCGATGGCGAATGTCGATGACTCTGCTGACCGTGTGCACCTGCCGACGGCACGACGCCTCGAGATGGCCCGACGTGAGGGCAAGGTTGCGCGCAGTTCGGACCTGACCACAGCGGTGGTCCTGCTCTCGGGGCTGGCGGCGATTTATCTGCTGCTGGGGCACTTTTTCGAGGGATTCACCCTGTTCACCGAGATCTCCTGGGAAGGGTTGGCCGCTGGACCGCTGACGCTGGCGACCATCTCCGAACTGGCGCGTAGGCTGATCTTCAGCGCTCTACAGGTTCTTCTGCCCCTGCTCGCGGTTCTCCTCCTTGCCGGGGTTAGCGCCAGCATCCTCCAGGTGGGATTCCGCTGGACTCCTTCCGTGATTGCTCCAAATCTCGAGCGTCTCGATCCCATCGCTGGGTTCACCCGGATCCTCTCGAAGCGCAGCAGTGTCCGGCTTCTCTTCGGAAGTGCGAAGCTGCTGGTTGTGGGGGCCATCCTCTACGAGGGTGTTCGCAAGCTCCTGATCGGTTCCGACGAAGGGCAAGTTGTATCCCTTGTTTCCGTCGAACCTTCCCACGCCGTTGCGATGGGCGGGGCGGCATTTTTGGATCTGGCGGTGCGACTGGCGATTGCGCTCCTTCTCCTGGCCACACTCGACTGGTTCTTCCAGCGTTACCAGCACCAGAAGGATCTGATGATGACGAGTCGTGAACTCCGTGAGGAGCTCCGTGACATCGATGGAGATCCTGCGATCAAGCAGAGGAGAGCGCAGCTTCACAGGAAGCTCGTCGGCGGTCAGATCAGATCTGCCATCGGAGACGCCCGGGTTCTGATCCTCTCACCTGGGCGGTGTGCCATCGCCCTGGATTTTGATCTGGCTGAAGGGGGAACTCCGAAGGTCCTCTTCAAGGGGCGCGGGCACATCGCCGAGCAGATGCGGGAACTCGCCGTTGCGAGAGGCGTTTCAACGGTGTCCGACGTCACCCTGGCTGAAAGCCTTCATTCGAGCACCGAGGTGGGCGAGGAGATCCCGAGGGAGTTCTACCAGCCAGTTGCGGAAATCATCGGGTTCGTCCAGGGACTTCACAAGCAACCCAAGATCGCCACCGAGCGTGGAGGAGCACGATGAAGAACCGACTGCAAAAGTTCTTCGCACCCCTCGGTACGAACCGCGATCTCCTCCTGGTGGTGTGGTTCGTCGGGATTCTCGTCACCATCTTGATGCCCCTTCCGCCGGCGGTGATGGACTTCCTGCTGGTGGTGAACATCTCCCTCTCGGTCCTGATACTGCTCACCTCGATCTACGTTCGGGAGTCCCTCGATTTCTCGATCTTTCCCTCACTGCTGCTGATGACGACCCTCTACCGCCTTGCCCTGAACATCGCGACCACCCGGATGATTCTCGGTGGAGCCAAGGAATCGGGTAAGGATGCGGCGGGGAGTGTGGTTCGATTCTTCGGGGAATTCGTCTCAGGGTCGGACATGATCGTCGGTTTTGTCATTTTCATCGTCCTGGTCATCGTCCAGTTCGTGGTGATCACGAAAGGTGCGACACGAGTCGCAGAGGTCGCTGCTCGTTTCACCCTCGACCGTCTTCCGGGGCAGCAGATGGCCATCGACGGCGAAATTGCCAACGGCTTGATCGATGAGAAGACGGCGACCGAGAAGCGCCAGCGTCTGATGCGAGAGGCCGACTTCTACGGAGCGATGGACGGCGCCAGCAAATTCGTCCGTGGTGATGCAGTGGCGGGAATCCTCATCACCCTCATCAACATCATCGGCGGCCTCGTCATAGGTATGACCGTCATCGGCTGGGATCTCAGTCAGTCGCTGAGCACCTTCACCCTGCTGACCATCGGGGACGGCCTCGTCAGCCAGATCCCCGCAGTGATCATCTCCACCGCCGCTGGTCTGATCGTGACCCGGACGTCCCAGCCGACCGATCTGGGATCGGAGGTCACAGGGCAACTCTTCTCCAGTCCCAAGGCAATAGGGATCACCGCAGTGGTGTTGCTGGCACTGATCCCCGTCGGGCTCCCTCCACTGGTTCTGATCACCCTTGCCATCTCCTTTGCACTGATCTCCTGGTTGATCCAGAAGCCGCCGGAAGAGCCCCCGATCGACGAAGAAGCTCCGATGGAGAGCAGGCCAGCCAGGAGCGAGGAAATTGAGCCAGTGGTGGTGGAACCTCTGGAACTGGAGATCGGATACGCCCTCGTCACCATCGTCGATCCGGCCGACGGAGAGGGGATCCTTCCCCGGATCGGGAAGATTCGCGCCCAGCTCTCGAAAGAACTGGGGATCGTCGTACCCAGGGTTCGGGTCAGGGACAACATCACCGAACTGAGTCCGAGAGAGTATCGCGTCAAGTTGCGCGGTGAACCGATCTCCCGTTTCCAGGTCGAGACCAGCAGCTATCTGGTTCTAGACAGTGGTGAGGGGTTCGATTCCCTCGAGGGGAATAAAACCCGAGAACCTGCATTCGGGGTCGATGCGCTGTGGGTGGGACCCGAGGGCAGAGCAGAGGCCCGGCGGCTCGGCCTGACAGTAAGTGATCCTGCGACGGTGATCGCAACGCACCTGACACAACTGGTCAGGGAGCACTGCGCCGATTTCCTCACCCGCGAGGAGGTCAATCACCTCATCGAACGCACCAGGGCCATCGCCCCGAGGGTGGTCGAGGAACTGGTGCCTGCGGTGATGAAACCGGGTGAGATTCAGAAGGTTCTGCAGAACCTTCTTCGCGAGGGAGTGCCGGTGCGCGACCTCGAAACAATTTTCGAGATCCTGGCTGATCGCGCTCCCAGGACAGGGAATCCCGAAGTTCTCACCGAGTGGGTGAGGGAGGGACTCAGCAGGACCATTTGCGGGCAACACGCCGACTCCAGTTCGACCCTCCATGTCGTGACCCTCGACGGGGAGGTCGAAGAGTTCATCGAGAATGCCGTCGAGCAGCTGGATGGAGGCAGTTTCCTGAGACTCAGTCCCCAGATGAAGGAACCGATCATCGGTACCGTTTCCAGATCACTGGAAGTCCTCATCTCTGACGGCCATCCTCCGCTTGTGCTGTCTTCGCCGAAGGTAAGAGCCCACCTCCGCAGGCTGATGGAAAAGTCTGTCCCTGCAATCGTCGTTCTCTCGTACAATGAGGTCGCCCACGGCTTTACCGTGGAGTCCTCAGGGGTTGTGAGGGTCGAGTGATGAATCACACGAAGACCCTCCAGGGGAAGGGGACGTCGGCCTTGGCCGCGAATCGGGGAGATGAAGGCATCGGCCTGGTGCGCATCGAGGCGAAAAACCTCGAAGGTGCTCTGGCCGTCATCCGGGAGCGATTTGGCGATGATGCGGGAGTGGTTCACACCCGTGTTCTCCGTCGATCAGGAGTCCGCGGCCTTCTCGGCGGTACTTCAGTCGAGGTATTTGTCTCTGACCGTGAGTCTGTCGACGCCTGGCGGCGTGGCTCCTTCGCTGACCTGCAAGCGGAGGAGTCAGGGGGTCCAGCCTCTTCTCCGTCTCGAGAAGAGCCGTCGGCGCTTCAATTGATCCTGGAGAAGGTCGAGGCACGGGTCGCCGAGGTTGCCCGAGCCCAGAGAGAGCAGGAGAGCCAGGGGGCGCTTCCCAGAACTGGCCTTTCATCCGAGAAGGCCCCGGAGTCCCGAGCAGCCGAAGAAACCCCTCCGCCGCCAACCATCGACGATACCGGACTGGTCTCACTCATCTCCGGACTCCTCGACAGGAACGGTTTTTCAGAGGAGAGCCGCAAGTGGATCCTGGAAGAGGCGAGAAAAATCGACTCACCCCGCGGAAACGCTGATCAGGAGGAACTTCAGCTCCTGGCTCGACTTCACGTCGGTGAGATCATCCGTCCGAAGTTACCCCCGGTGGTTCCCATCGTGCCGGGAGAGGTGGGCAGACCCAAGGTGGTTGCACTGGTCGGCCCAACCGGAGTCGGAAAGACGACCACCATCGCCAAGCTCGCCTCACCCTTCCATCTGATCGAAGGGGATAAGGTCGGTTTCATCACCCTCGACACTTACAGAATCGGAGCGGTCGACCAGTTGCGACGCTACGCTGATATTCTCGGGGTTCCTCTGCGTGTGGTGGGTCCGGGGGAGAAAATTTCCGAAGCACTGGCTGCTCTCTCCGATCGAGAGTTGATCTTTGTCGACACTGCCGGACGAAGCCAGAAGGACGCAACCAGGCTGACCCAGCTACGCGATTCCTTGAGCGGCATAGGAGAACTGGAGATCCACCTCTGCCTCTCGCTGGCCAGTTCTCCGGAGGCCATCCTCGGGGCTGTGGATTCTTTCAAGGTTCTCGACTACGACTGCCTGATCATCACCAAACTCGACGAGGCTTATCGACATGGGGTTTTGCCCGATGTCTTCCGCAACGCCGAAACTCCCGTCTCCTACATCACATGCGGCCAGGAGGTGCCTGATGACATCCGACCTGCCACTCATCAGGCACTCGAGGCCCTGATTCTGGGAGATCGTTGATGGATCAGGCACATCGACTTCGAGAACTGGCGATGCAGTACGGTGAACCGGCAGGGGCTCGCGCACGGGTGATCGCCGTCACCAGCGGCAAGGGTGGGGTGGGCAAGACGAACCTGTCGGTCGGGCTCTCCCTGGCGGCGTCATCCATGGGACTCGATACCGTCCTTTTCGACTGTGATCTTGGCCTGGCCAACGTCGACCTGCTTCTCGATCTCCATACCCGCTACAACCTCGCTCATCTCATCTCCGGGCAGGCCTCTCTCGATGAGGTCCTCATCCCGGCGCCTGGTGGGTTGAAAGTACTGCCAGGGGCCGCAGGAGTGAGCAGAATCGCGGACCTCTCTTCGGTCGAGCAGAAGACCCTGATCCGTGCTCTCGATCGCATGGTGCGCCGGAAGGACCTGATCATTCTCGATACCGGTGCTGGGATCGGGAGAGCGGTGATCGATTTCTGTGTAGCGGCCGGAGAAGTGATTGTCGTCACCACACCGGAGCCCACTGCCATCGCCGATGCGTACGCGACGATCAAGGTGCTGGCGCAGCAACGCCCTGCTCCGACACCGTGGTTGGTAGTCAACATGGCCGCGAGCAGGGGTGAAGCCGAGCAGGTGATCGACCGGGTGATGCTGCTCTCGCGTCGTTACATGTCGCTGGAAGTGCGCAGGGGCGGTTACATTCTCGACGACCCACGGGTGCCGACTGCCGTCCGGCGACGTCAACATTTCTTCCTCTCCTACCCGGCTTCAGAGGCGAGCGGCTGCGTGAGAGAGGTAGCAAAAAATATCGGGCTCACCAGGGAGCGCGAGGATTCCGACGGGGGGTTCCTCTCGAGGATCTTCGCCCGCTGGTCCCCTTCGCCAGCCCCCGTGACAGCAGCAGGGACGAGGTAAAGCGATGATGAGGGCAGTGATTCTGTTTGGGATGCTGGGCTGGGTGGGATCTCTCATCTGGTCCGCATTCAACGGTCTCGGGATCGAGTCGGCCTTCCCGGCGGCGATCACCAGCGCCCTGGTGATGGGGGTTATCGGCCTCGGTGCCTTCTCCTTGCTGAGAACCATTGTCGAGACCGTGGCAGGAGATCGGAGCGAAGAGGCCGACCTGGAGGAAATCGAAGCGCTGTCGAAGGGCCTCGTTCCTGCCATCTCCTCTCGACGGGGAGAAGAGGAGGTTTCCGTGCTTTCCAGGGCTCCAGGGGGCGCTGGAGGCGAAAATCCGCCCCAGTCCGGGAACACATCAGGGGCCATTGATGTTGATGACATGGCAAACCAGAGTTCCGGGTCGTGATCGGGCCCGAACAGGAGACGGAGGCATCTTTGAGCGTCAATCAAGGCAACCCGCAACCCGTGGTAGCCAACGACCGAATCGGCGGCGGAACCGCAAGGTTTCCCGCTACACGCCGTGGAAAGTTCGATCCGAGCAAGAGTTCCTGGGTCGGCAAGACCCGCATCGATGACCCCGAACTGGAACTGGTCTGGATCGAATTCAAGGAGACTGGCGATCAGGTGCTGCGCAACTGCCTGATTGAAGAATACCTGCCTCTGGTCCGCTACCTCGCAGAGCGCATCATGACCAAGCTTCCCCAGAACATCGAAGTGGCTGACCTCTTCAGCGCTGGAATTTTCGGGCTGATGGATGCGATAGGAGGCTACGATTTCGAGCGTGGGGTCAAGTTCGAGACCTACTGCACAACCAGGATCCGCGGAGCGATCCTCGACTCCCTGCGAGCCAATGACTGGGTTCCTCGCAGCGTCAGGAGCATGGCGAACCGTCTCGATCGCGTCTTCCGGCAGCTGGAGACGAGTCTCGGCAGGCTGCCCAACGATATCGAGATGGCCGAAATTCTGGAGGTGAGCGAGGAGAAGTTCCAGGAGATGATGCGCGATTCGAGTGCGGTCTCGATTCTCTCTCTCAGCGAACAGGTCTCCGACGATGGTGACTCGAAGGCGTTGCGCAAGATCGACGTCCTCGAGGACCGGCGGGGGCCGCTGCCGGAGAGCAAGGCGCTCAGATCCGAGATCACGGAATTCATGATGAAGTTTCTATCGAAGAAGGAACGGGAGATCATCATCCTGTACTACTTCGAGGATATGACGATGAAGGAGATCGGAAGGGTCCTCGAACTCTCCGAGTCGAGGGTTTGCCAGTTGCACTCGAGAATCGTGCTGCGACTGCGCAATCAGCTGTCGAAGTACCAGGGAGACCTCCTCAGGGATTGACAGTGATGTTACCCTGACAGGATGGACTGCTTCTCCTACTCTTCAGGCACCCTCTGCTGTGAAAATGTCACGGCGGAGTCTGTCGTCACCGAGGTCGGGACACCCCTCTATCTCTACAGCACACGAACCATCCGGCATCAGTTCCAGGCGATCAAGAGCGCCTTCTGCGACCGGGGAATCGAACCCCTCGTCTGTTACTCGGTCAAGGCGAACTCCAATCTCGCCATCCTCTCCATTTTCTTGGAAATGGGTTCCGGATTCGACGTCGTATCTTTGGCCGAACTGCGTCGCGTCATCGAGGTGACTGGCGATCTCTCGCGCACCGTTCACGCCGGGGTGGCCAAGGGGGATGATGAAATCGCACTCTCTCTCGAAGAGAGGGTGATGATCCTCAACGTCGAATCTCGGGGGGAACTGGAGCGAGTCTCCCGTATCGCTGGGAACCTCGGCTGCGAGGCTCCCGTGGCATTGCGGGTGAATCCATCGGTCGATGCCGGTGCCCACGAGTACATCCGCACCGGTCGACTCGGCGATAAGTTCGGGATCCCCCTGGCGGAAATCGATGATGCCATCGCAGCCGTCGACAACCTTCCGGCGGTCTCCCTTCGCGGTCTCCACGTCCACGTCGGTTCCCAGATCACCGATCCCCAACCGCACAGCCAGGGCGCCCGGACTCTCTTGGACATCATCGATCGTAACGGCGCCCGGACCGGATCTTGCGACTGGATCGACATCGGCGGCGGGTTTGCTGCCCATTACCGAGGTGAAGAGCCACTCCCAGTGGCTGCATATGCCGAGGCGATCGCGCCCCTGTTCGCGGGAAGACCGCAACGTCTGATCGTCGAGCCGGGGCGATTCATCATGGCTAACGCAGGGGTTCTGCTGACCCGCGTCGTCGAGATGAAGAGATCGGGAGAGCGCACTCTGGTCATTTGCGACGCCGGCATGAACGACCTGTTGCGTCCGGCGCTCTACCAGGCTTGGCATCGGATCGTGCCGGTGACCGGGGACGGCACCAGCGCTGCAGAGGGAATCTCCGATGTCGTCGGTCCGCTGTGCGAGAGTGGTGATTTTCTCGGCCTCTCTCGCGATCTGCCGGGAGTTTCCTGCGGCGATCTGCTGGCGGTTCACGGCGCCGGTGCCTACGGCGCCTCGATGGCGAGCAACTACAACTCTAGACCGCGCGCTGCCGAGGTCCTCGTCGATGGGGACCGCTGGCGGCTGGTGAGGCGACGGGAGACCTACGACGACCTGGTGCGCATAGAGCGCGAGCTGTCATGAGCCGCCAGCGGACCGGCACAAGCCGAGAGCCCCTCTTCCCATCGTGGTCACCCCCGATCCTGCTCGCCCTCGGGGTTGTCCTGTTCATCGGTGCCACGGTCCACGTTTCGATGCGGGGGCTGCCGCTCCTCGGTTTCTCTCACGAGATTCGCTTCGGCGAGGCGATCACCCTCGATGAGTCTCGCCGGGCCCTGGAAGGCCCCGGCCTCTACCT
>DQQH01000118.1 GCA_015664425.1 Planctomycetota bacterium | reverse complement strand
GCCGCCCGAGCAGCATCACCTTCCTGCGCTACCTCGGTGTCGAGATCAGCGAACTCCTCGAGCAGCGCCTCGTGGCGGGGTTCGAATCCGCTCGTCCGCGAGCCTCCCCCCGATCGTGAGGCCTCCTCGCGGATCTCGGGGATGTTGATGGCGTCGAAGGGGTATGCTTCGAGGCGTCCTTCCAGACGCTTCAGACGGCGCCGGATCCCTTCCTCCCCTTTTTTCAAAGTGGGAGGCACCAGTTCCAGAACCACCGAGGAGTCGGGGCTCCAAATTTCCAAAAAACCTCCGAGCGACCATCAGGCCGTCGATGAGAGTTCCCGATGCTGCCTCAGAAACTAGCCGATGGCAGCGGAATAGTTGCCAGCGACCGCTTGCCAGTCGACGACATTCCAGAAGGCAGAGATGTAATCGGGCCTGCGGTTCTGGTAGTTGAGGTAGTAGGCGTGCTCCCACACGTCGAGGCCGAGAATCGGGGTTCCCGGGCAGTCGACGATCCCCGCCATCAGTGGGTTGTCCTGGTTGGCGGTGGAGCAGACGCACAACTTGCCGTCACCTCCAACCGCAAGCCAAGCCCAGCCGCTGCCGAAACGAGTGGCCCCAGCCTGGGCGAAAGCTTTCTGGAAACTGCCAAAGCCACCCACATCAGCATCGATGGCAGAGGCGAGATCGCCGGAGGGTTGTCCGCCCCCGTCGGGGCTCATCACCCTCCAGAAGAGGGAGTGGTTGAAATGACCGCCGCCGTTGTTGCGCACCGCAGTGCGGATTCCTTCGGGGACCTCCATGATGTTCCTGCACAGATCCCCGACGTCCCCCGAAGCGATGCCCTCGTGGCCCTCCAACGCTTTGTTGAGGTTGGTCACATAGGCGTTGTGGTGCTTGCCGTGATGGATCTCCATCGTGCGGGCGTCGATGTGCGGTTCGAGGGCAGAGAAGTCATAGCCGAGGTCAGGGACGGTGAATGCCATCAGATTTCCTTTCTCCGGAGTGGGCTGCAACGAGAGACCCGGATCGGTCCGGGGAGTTCGACTCCCCGAGGATATCGCTGAGCGGATGAAAAGGATGCGCCGATGAGAACCGGGCGCGCCCCAACTCTGGAGTGGAAGGTAGCCCCGCCCCTGGGGCTGGTCAAGGCGACAAGGCGGTTTCCTGGAGAGGCCAGTAGTTTCGACTGGCGGGATCTTCCGTCCGGTTGCCATCGACGGGAAGAGACAGAGCTCGTCAGAGGCAGGAGAGTGGATCGACGGTGGTGTCGGGTCCGGGCGTCGGGAAGGGAGCCGGCGGTGGCGACCCGCCTGCGAAGAGGTACTGAAGCAGGAGGATCGGATCGGAGATGTCGAGGAAGCCGTCATCGTTTGCGTCCGCGGCATCGGGGCAGTTGAAGGGCACGCCTTCGAAAACCCCGGAAAGGATGAGCATGGCGTCGGCGAGGTCGACGATGCCTCCGAGGCTGGCATCTCCGCGGAGGAAGTGGTCATCCCACGTGACTGCGGCTCCCAGCAGGTTGTCGATGAGGACTCCATCGATGGCGGAATTCTGAGGGCTCCAGCCGATCAGGAAGCTGCCCACCTGGGGTGAGGGCAACTGGACCTCGAGCCAGCCGATCACTTCGCCATTGAAGGCCGGTAGGGGGCCGGCGAGAGAGGTGATGATGAAACTCGATGCTCCGGTTCCGATCACCGACTCGACCTCGTAGTTTCCGCCGGTCGCCTCATCGATGGCGCCTTCGTTGAGAAGCAGGTCGCAAACGATCAACTCGTCGTATTCGAGGCCCATCTGCAGCGTCGTCGACGGTCCATCGGTCCACAGGAGGATCGGCATCGAAACGGCCGAAGTGATGGCATCCCCACTTGTGGTTTCGAGAGCCAGAAGGGGGAAGTCGAAAAGGGTGACGCCGCCGCCGAGGGCGCCGGGAACCACCGTTCCACCCAGTTCATCGGTGAGCAGCAGTCCTGTCGATTCGTTGGTGACAGGGGTCACCGGGAATTGAACGTGTCCGCCTGTGGGGATCGCAGTGGGGTCGACCAGGACCACCCGGAGGAATGCGGCGAGGAGCTGGTTGCCGGCGGGAAGGAGGTTGCCGCCGGTGTAAACCACGGTGATGCCCTGGAGCGGTGGAACCGCCGGAGTGGTGATGGCAAAGGGCGCCAGTTCGGAGCTCTCGGTGCCACTGAAATCGATCGATTCCACCGAGATGATCAGTTCGTCATATTCGAGTCCCATCTGCCAGGCGAGCAACTCGGTCTCGGTGGTGATGTAGACCGGCAGCAGCGCCTCGGTTCCACCGGGGGGAATGATCGCCTCGCCGAACTCGATGAGGTAACTGGCGTTGCTGGTCTGGATCTGGCCATCGAGGGGGGCTGGAGATCCAACCTGGACGATGGCAAGTGCGAGCAGCAGCCCCAGGTGAGGGATGGAAAGGTGAGGGATGGAAAGAGGAAATCTCCCCATGGCGCTAGTCGCACCATCCACGGGCGGAACCATCGATGGTGATCTCGAGGTCGTCCTGATCATCCGCACCCACCCTTGGGCTCAATGGTCGAACACCTGCATGGGACTTGCAGGAGTCCGTCGCCAACCTCCATCCCCCCGAGACTCGGGGTTCAGGTTCCAAACGCGCTGCGATCAGCGATCGCAGACAGACCGAGGAGAGACAGCCGTCCCCGGGGGCAGGATTCGCTCCTGACCTCCAGGGCGGGGGTGGATTCCAGCCCCTTACAATTCTGGCCGGATCACCGACGCGGCGGCAGCGTCCGTCCTCGATTACGATTCTAGTCCGCCCGGCGGCGGTGTAAAGCACGAGAAATTGGCCCATTCTGCTCCTGGGGGCTTTCTTGACAGCGTCTGTAGGCACCCCTACCGTGCCCATCCCCCCGAAGCGGGGATCCTCGCGGGTGGCAACCCCGTCCTGCTGTCGGCAGGGCAGCCCTTCTCGAGGAAACGGCGCAGATGGACCAGAATGAGGCAATGTTGCCGGAATGCGGTCACTCCGACCGCTCCCGGAGTCTTCTGAGGGAATTGCACTAACTGTCATAGGTTACTTTGGGGAGGCAACTTGGAGGCAAAAGGCAGCGCTTCTCTGCCGGTGCCGCTGCGACGCCATCGCCAACTCCTCGACGCTCGGGTGGAGGAACTGGCGGCGTCGGTAGGGGATGGCCCCCTTGGCGATGGGATCGCCAGCGCCCTCTCCGGCGGTGGAAAGCGCCTGCGACCTCTCCTGGGAATGTGGCTCGGCCACCATCTGGGGGTCGAGGAGCGGGCGTCGCTGCCGATCTGTCTCTCTGTCGAGTTGCTGCACAACGCTTTTCTCATCCACGACGACATCCAGGATGGCGATCGCTGGCGCCGGGACCGTCCCACCCTGTGGGTCAGCCACGGCTTGCCGATGGCCCTCAACGTCGCAGACTGGCTCCTGGCGCGGACCTACTCCGGGCTGGCTTCACCAGGAATTCCTGATTCCTGCCGCCACCAACTGCTCGAAGCTTTCACCACCACCCATGCCATCACCGTCGAGGGGCAAGCCCTCGACATCGCCTGGCGAGCCGATCCTCGCTTCGACCTCGACCGCTACGACCAGATCATCCGGGCCAAGACAGGGCGTTACCTCGCCCTCGGATTGGTCGGAGTGGCTCTCGCTGGCGCCTCCAATGCCGGGATGATCGATGCGCTCTGGCAGGTCGGCGACCTGATCGGCCCCGCCTTTCAGATCCAGGATGACCTCCTCGACCTGACCGTCGGGAAGGGCAGGGGTGGGGAGGTCGGCTGTGACATCCGCGAGGGCAAGCCGTCGATCCTCGTCGCCCATGCCTTGACCCGCTCATCCCTCTCTGCCGGGGAATCCAGCCGGCTGATAGAGGTGCTGGCAAAGCCGCGCGAGGAGACGCAAGATCTGGAGGTCGCCTGGGTGATCACCCTCTTCGAGCGAGTGGGATCGCTGGACTTTGCGCGCAAGGAGGCGAGTCAGCGAATCCAGGCGGGCATCGATTGCTTTATGGCTGCCACGGGTTTGCCCGCTGCTGGTGAGTTCGTCGACATCGCCCGATTTGTCATCGAGAGAGAGGCCTGATCTTGGCGAGCCAATCACGAATCCTGCTCCTCTATGGAGGCTTCTGGGAAGAACGAGAAATCTCGATCAAGTCGGCACGAAACGTGTTCGAAGCCCTCGTTTCATCTGGATTCGAGGTCAAGCCGGTCCGCTGGGACCTCGATGGCTGGGTGGCTCTCCAGCAGGGAGAAGACCTCGAAACTGCCGGTGAGGCGATGGCGCCTGTCGAGCTGATCACCGACGTCAGACGCGACGGGCTCGGGGTCGTCTTCAACTGCTTGCATGGTGGGCCGGGTGAGGACGGCGCTCTTTCTGGTTTTCTCGATGTGTGCCGGGTTCCTTACACAGGTGCAGGTGTTCACGGCAGCGCGATCAGCGCCGACAAGGTGACGTTTCGCCAGAGGGTCCGGGGACTCGGTTTCGACGTCGCGACAGGGGCGGTGGTGATCGGGCGGGTGTGGGCAGAGCGTCGCGGGGAAGTGTTGCGAAAGATCGAGGAGGAGATCGAACTGCCGGTGATGGTCAAGGCGACCGACTCCGGGTCCAGCATCGGTATTTTCCACTGCGACAGCGGCCGAGACCTGGCCATGCGGATCGACAGTCTTCTGAAGGATCGGTCGGAAAAGAAGCGCCGTCACGAGATCCTGGTCGAGAAATTCGTCGAGGGCCGGGAAATCTCCGTCCCCTGCCTGGGATCCCGGGTGGGTCGACTGCCCCAGGTGATGCCGCCTGTGGAAATCGTTCCCGAAGGCCCCATCTGGACCGAGGACGGCAAGAAAAATGGCAATGTGAGGCTGCTGGTTCCGGCCGACCTGGAGGGGGAGGAGCGGGTCGAGATCACCCGCAAGGTGCGCCAGATCCACATCGAACTCGACCTCGGCAGTTGCAGTCGCACCGATTTGATCCAGACGCTGGATGGCCCCGTTTTCCTCGAGACTCAGACGGTTCCGGGGATGACAACGGACAGTCTCCTGCCGAAATGCGCAAAGGTGAATGGCATCGAAATGGCGGGATTGTGCGGTCGGATGATCGACCACGCCATTTCGGTACACCTGCAGCGAAGCCAGGGTCACGACGGAGATCCTGATGTTTCCCTCTGAAAGCGGGCTGGACGGGGTACTCGACTCCGTCGTCGAACTCGCAAGACGTGCGGGCGAGAAACTGGTCGCTCTCGGGTCGGGAGATCTCGAGGTCGCTTTCAAGGGACCCCGTGATCTCGTAACAGCGGCGGACCGCGCCTCCGAGGATTTGATCCTCGATTGGATCTCCAGCGCCTTCCCCGACGACCGCGTCCTCTCCGAAGAACGCGGCGGTGACAGCAATGACCTCTCCGGGCGCCTGTGGATCGTCGATCCTCTCGACGGGACCACCAACTACACTCACGGCCATCCGATGTACGCCGTCTCCATCGCCCTCTTCGAAGATGGGGTTCCCCTGCTGGCCGCCGTTCACGCTCCGGTGCTCACTCGCACATGGTGGGCGAGCCGCGGTGGCGGTGCCTTCTGCGATGGAGTGCCGATCTCGATCTCTGGCAACGGAAAACTGTCGGAGGCTCTCCTCGCCACCGGCTTCTCCTATCGCAGGCGTGAGCTGGAAGCGGGAGCTCTAGAAATCTTCGGTCGCCTGCTGCGCGAGTCGCGCGACATCCGTCGCGGGGGATCGGCCTCCATCGATCTTGCCGACACCGCACGGGGTGTCTTCGACGGCTTCTGGGAATTCCATCTCTCCCCTCACGACGTTGCTGCTGGGGCGCTTCTCATCACCGAGGCCGGAGGGGTGGTGACCGACGTTACCGGCGGAGATGACTGGTTGA
This sequence comes from Planctomycetota bacterium, assembly GCA_015664425.1. GTDB lineage: Bacteria > Planctomycetota > UBA8108 > UBA1146 > UBA1146 > DTRS01. The sequence continues at coordinate 1,953 of DQQH01000118.1, read as the reverse complement.
CGGGAGGGAGCATCGTCGCCGGGGGGCCGGCGATGCACCGGATCCTCTCCGAAGTGCTGCTGGGTGGGGTTCCTCACCCTGGGAGAGAGGGGGGCGGGGGAGCCGGATGAGCAACTCTCACCATCGCTACCTCAAAATCCGCGGCGCTGCCGAGAACAACCTCAAGGACGTCGATCTCGACATCCCGAGGAACCAGTTCGTTGTCGTCACCGGGATCTCCGGATCGGGAAAATCGACCCTCGCCCACGACATCATCTGCAGGGAGGGGCAACGACGATTTGTCGAGAGCCTCTCCCCTTATGCACGCCAGTACCTCGGCAAACTCGACCGGCCGAAGGTGGAGCACGTCGAGGGGCTGAGCCCGACGATCTCCATCGACCAGAAGACCATCTCTCGCAACCCGCGCTCGACGGTCGGCACCATCACCGAGATCCTCGATCACCTCCGACTTCTCTATGCCAGGTTGGGAGAGGCCCACTGCCCATCCTGTGACGAGAAGATCGAGGGACGCAGCGTCGATCAGATCGTTTCCGCCGCTTTCGGCGAGCACGAGGGGCGCCAGGTGATGGTGACGGCGCCGATCGTTCTCGATCGCAAAGGGGAGTACCGCAAGGAGCTCCAGACGCTGAGAGAACAGGGCTTTGTCCGGGTGCGTGTCGATGGCGAGGTTTTCCGTCTCGATGAGGAGATCTCTCTCGCCCGGTACGAGCGTCATACCATCGAGGTGGTCCTCGATCGGATCGTTCTCGAATCGAGCAGGCGATCTCGCTTCGCCGAGTCGGTGGAGAAGGCGCTGCGAATCTCCGATGGGCTGATCAACCTGATGGTCGACGGCAAGGAGCACCTGTCGTCGAGCCGATTTGCCTGCCCGCGGTGCGATATCAGCCTGCCAGAGATCGAACCTCGTCTCTTCAGTTTCAACTCCGCCCAGGGAGCCTGCAGCAGCTGCAATGGACTGGGGAAGCGGCGCAGCCCGAGCGAGGAGCAACTGGTTCCCGATCCCTCCCTGTCCCTGGCAGATGGTGCCCTCGCCCTCAGGATGCGCAACGGCCGCTTCCTCTCGATCCCCTTTGGCTCCGAAGAGCTCGAGGCGCTGGCGGAGCGCTGCCGTTTCAAGCTGACTACTCCCTGGAATCGTCTCTCTCGCCGTGCCCGCACCATCATTCTCGATGGAACAGGGGATGACGCCTTCGATGGTCTGATTCCGCTGATGGAGGCGAGCTACGATCTCGATGGCGGCCGCCTTCTCGAACGGCTGATGCCCTGGGGGCCTTGCCGGGGATGCGATGGAACACGACTGCGCCCGGAACCGAGAGCGGTGCGCTTTCGCGGTCACTCCATCGACCAGATCTGTTCGCTCACCGTCGACGAGGCCGCCCGCCTCATCGATTCCTTCGTCCTTGACTCCAGAGAGGCGCCGATCGGGGCTGCGATCTTCGTTGAAATTTCCGGACGTCTCCAGTTCCTCGCCCAGGTTGGCCTCTCTTACCTCACTCTCGACCGCTCCGCAGACACCCTGTCGGGAGGTGAAGCCCAGAGGATTCGGCTCGCTTCCCAGCTCGGATCGGGGCTCAAGGGGGTGATGTACGTTCTCGACGAGCCCTCGATCGGGCTCCATTCCTCCGACAACCAGGGACTTCTGAAAATGCTGAGAGACCTCCGTGATCTCGGCAACTCGGTGCTTGTGGTGGAGCACGACCGGCAGACGATCGAGTCCGCAGACCATGTCGTCGATGTCGGACCAGGGGCAGGTTCCGAGGGTGGCGAGGTGGTCGGCCAGGGCACGGTCACCGAAATCCGTCGATCACCCCGGTCGGTCACCGGGCGTTACCTCGACGGACGGGAAAGAATCGAGGTTCCTCACCAGCGCCGTCGGGGGAAGGGCTGGGTCACCGTCGTCGGCGCTCGTCAGCACAACCTGCGCAATCTCGATGTTGCTTTTCCCGTCGGCGT
>DQQH01000125.1 GCA_015664425.1 Planctomycetota bacterium | reverse complement strand
TCGAAGAAGCAGGTTGGTGTAGCCCCTGGAGAGAGCGCTGACGTCATCGACAAAACGCTGGCGTTCGTCGCGACTGAGGGTGTCGTTGTTGCGAATCTCCTCGAGGAAGTCCTCGGCATCGATGACCTCGAAGCCGAGGCGCGCAATCAGGTCGAGAAATTCTGTCGCCTCGATGGCAGAGGAGTTCTCGATGGCCTGGGGCCAGAACTCGGTGTAGACGAAGAGGTCGGTGGGACGCTTCGAGGTCGTCAGCCCCTTGGCTCCCGAGAAAATCTCGTACTCCGCCCCCTGGCAGTCGATCTTGATGAGCCTCGGAAACGCTCCGATCCTGTCGAGAAAGGTGTCGAGGGTCAGCGCCTGCACCTCGACCGACGAGATCGTCTTGCTGGTGCCGTGGAAGATCTCGGCGTTGGTGCGAGCGATCGAATTGAAGCCGCTATGAAGCGCGTTGGTGTAAATGGTGGTCGAGCCATCGGTTCTGGAGATAGCGAGTTGATGGGGCTCGATGTTGTCGATCGAGTTGCGAGCGATGTTGCTCCTGATCGTCTCGAACAGATGGGGGGTCGGCTCGATCGCGTGGACTCGCCCGTGGGGTCCGACCCGCTCGGAGATGTAGGTCGCCGTGACGCCGACGTGAGCGCCGATGTCGAGCACGACATCCCCGGGCTCGACGTGATCGGCCAGGACCTTCTCGAAACCGTCGAAGTAATCGCCAGCGAGGTAGTTTCGGCGCATGCCGATATCCCCGCCGACATCAAGGGTGTGAGGCCCGAGGGTGATGTGGCGAGGCAGGTTGCGGTGTCGCCAGCGCAACTTCAGCGCTCTCGTTCGCCGGTAGAACCGATCGAGAAGCGGGCTCTTTCTGGCGAGTTTCTTCAATATTCCCATCGCGCTAGTGAATACCCGATCCTCCGGGGCCTGGGAAGAGACCTGCCCCGCCGTTTCCTCGCCTGACCCTTCACAGGTTTCTTGTCCGAACCGGAGATGCCCCCCGGTCGGTGCACGCCTGGGGCGAGAACCTTCCCTCAACAAAGCGGCCAGGGCCATCAGCAGAGGAGCACTCCGTCACTGAATACAACGCTTCACCGGCTAAAGTCGGCAGGGCCGCTGTTGCCTCCTTCACCTACTGCTCATCCCGACTCGAAGCCCAGAACGCACCAGTCCTTGACCACAGCGCCCGCTTCGCCGCTTGCCCTCGACCCTGGGCTCTTTATAGAATGGCGAAGATCTGGAGGTCCCTTGACAGCAAACCGCCCGCCTGTTTCCCCGCCTCCCTCCGATTCCGTAGAGCCCGTCAACAACCCCGACGAGCACCCCACCGTCCTCGCCGATCTCCACGGCGACGCCCCGGTTCCCGAGGTCCTCCCCGATGCCATCGGTCCCTACCGGGTGCTCGAGCACCTCGGCCGCGGTGCCTTCGGCAACGTCTACCTGTGCCAGGAGAGGGAAACCCCCCGGCGCAAACTGGCGGTCAAGGTGATCCGCGCCGGCATGGATACCCGCGAGGTGCTGGCCCGCTTCGAGGCGGAGAAGAACGCCATGATCCTGATGGATCACCCCTCCATCGCTAGAGTCATCGGCGCCGGCTCGACCGACGATGGAAAGCCCTACTTCGCGATGGAATACGTTCCGGGACAGCCGATTTCGCAGTTCTGCAGCGCCGAAAAACTTTCCATCGATGAACGGCTGAGTTTGTTTGGCGAGGTGTGCCGCGCCATCCAGCACGCCCACTCCAAGGCGGTGGTCCACCGCGACCTCAAGCCCTCCAACATCCTCGCCGCCCGCATCGATGGCAGAATCCAGGTCAAGATCATCGACTTCGGTCTGGTCAAGAGCCTACAGCAACCGCTGGTCGATCAGACCCTCCACACCCTGGCTGGCCAGGCGGTCGGCACCTTCGAGTACATGAGCCCGGAACAGGCCCGCAGTCGGGGCGGCGACGTCGACACCCGCACCGACATCTACGCCCTCGGGGCCATCCTCTACGAGTTGTTGACCGGCGAGCTCGCCTTCGCCGGCATCCGCGAGCGCAGTTACGAAGAGATCCTCGAGACGATCACCGAACAGGACCCACCGCGACCGAGCCTTCGCCTGTCGCAACTCGATGCGCTGCAGAAGAGCCACCGCGCCGATGATCTCGGCACCGATCTCGATGTGCTGCGCAGATCGCTGGGCAACGAGCTGGACTGGGTGGTGATGAAGGCGCTGGAGAAAGACCGTGACCGTCGCTACCAGACCGCCCAGGAGATGGCCGCCGAGATCGACCGCTACCTGGCCGGCGATGCGATCGAGGCGCGGCCGCCGAGCGCCGTCTACCGGCTGAAGAAGTCGATGCGCCGTCACCGCGGCGTGCTGACGGCAACGGCACTGGTGTTCGTGGCGCTGGTGGTGGGGATGACGTGGGCGCTGTTAGCCGAGCAGAAAGAGCGGGAGCGCGCCGCAGAACTGGAATTGGTGGTGCAGTTCCAGGAAAAACAGTTCAGCGGCATCGATGTTCCGGGGATGGGGGTGGGGCTTCGAAGGCAACTCATCGATCGGTCGATGGCGGTGGCAGAAAGTTCCGGACTCGCCGAAGAAGAACTCGATCAACGCCGCAAGGAACTGGAGCAGGCCCTTCTGATCGACTGGACCGGGATCTCCCGGGAGACCCTCGAGCAGTACATCTTCGAACCGGCACTCGAGACCATCGATGAGCAATTCCAATCGCAGCCGCTGCTGCGTGCTCGCTTACTGCAGACGGTGGCGACCACGCTCCAGGATCTGGGTCTGCTCGAGATGGCAACTCAACCGCAGGAGCAGGCGCTGTTGATCCGGCGTGAGATTCTAGGCGACGCTCACCCCGACACCCTAAGTTCGATCAGCAACATGGGCACCCTGCTCAAGCAACAGGGCAAATTGGGTGAGGCAGGGACGTTCTCCAGCGAGGCGCTCGAGGGGAGACGCCGCGTACTCGGCGACGATCACCCCGACACCCTAAGTTCGATCAACAACATGGGCACCCTGCTTTATTCCCGGGGCAAACTGAATGAGGCGGAGCCGTTCTACCGTGAGGCGCTTGAGGGGGCACGCCTCATTCTCGGCGACGATCACCCCGGCACCCTCATCTCGATAGGCAACATGGGCCTCCTGCTCATGCAACAGGACAAGTGGGACGAGGCAGAGCCGTTCTACCGTAAGTCGCTCGAGGGCCTCCGCCGAGTTCTCGGCGACGATCACCCCGACACCCTCATCTCGATCGGCAACATGGGCGTCCTGCTCAAGCGACAGGGCAAGTTGGACGAGGCAGAGACGTTCTACCGTGAGTCGCTCGAAGGGAAACGTCGCGTACTCGGTGACGATCACCCATACACTCTCCAATCGATCAACAACATAGGCGCCCTGCTCCAGTTCCAGGACAAACTGGACGAGGCAGAGACGTTCTACCATGAGGCGCTCGAGGGGAGACGCCGCGTACTCGGCGAAGATCACCCATACACCCTCATCTCGATCAACAACATGGGCAGCCTGCTTTTTTTCCGGGGCAAACTGGTCGAGGCAGAGCCGTTCTTCCGCGAGGCGCTCGAGGGGTCACGCCTCAATCTCGGTGACGATCACCCCGACACCCTCAGTTCGATCAGCAACATGGGTCGATTACTTCGCGACCTCGGCCGACTCGAGGAGGCAGAAGCACTCGTAGCAGAGGCGGTAGAGCGAGCGCGTCGCGTGCTGCCCGCCGGGCACTCCTACCTCGGGAATTACCTTACCAATCACTCCCGCACGCTGGTTGCGATGAAACGCTTCGACGAGGCAAAACCGCGGGCACTGGAAGCCCACGCCATCTTCGAGGCTAAACTAGGTTCCACTCACAAGCGCACCAACTATGCCCTCCGGGTACTCGTCGAACTCTACAATCGGTGGCACGAGGCCGAGCCCGATGCCGGCCATGACCGGTCCGCCGCCGAGTGGCAGGCGAAACTCGAAGCGGCGACCCCCAAAAAAATAGAGGCCACCCCCCCACCGGACCCCGAAGACTGAGCTCCCCTCCCGTCTGCCCTCCCCCGGCGTTCTCCACAACTGACCGGGGCCACCGTCGCAAGGGATTCCGGCAGCGGAGTTAACTCGGACTCTCGGATCGCTGGGCCAGATTCCTGACGTTCCCCTCGATGGAGATGAAGAGCCGGATCCCTTCCGCTATCGCCATGTGGGTTACCCAGACGAGGACTGCAAAGAGGATGGCAAATATTATGGTGGTGACACCTTCCAAGCCTCTGAGAAAATTCAGTTGGACGAGACCACCGGCGACCCCGAAGAAGAAGGTAACGACGCCGTTGACCCAGGCGAAGAACACCTGGATCCTGGCGATGAATCGAAGTACTTTCCAGCGTTCCTGAACTCCTGGCATCGTGCAACTCCTGTCATTTCGAGGATCCGTGAAACCCATCCTTCGACGACCAACTCACAACGGCGAACCCGAGAACCACCCGGGGTTTTTTAAATTACCCTGGTCCCGAATCAGCATAGGAGAAACCGTTCCGTCAGTGAACACCTGGAGCGGGAGACCTCCCTCGACAGGCCCGCCCCAAAACCCTCAGCAGATGAGCACCGGCTTGAGCACCTGCTGGCGCTCGGCTTCTTCGAAGGCGCGGATGCCCTACCCTTCCCAGGAAAGGTCCCTGGGATGGGAAGTTGGAGGATGGCTGTCGGTCGTCAGTCCCTGGATAAACGCCTGAGGATGAAAAGAACGGCGAGGGCAACAATGATGAGCACGACGGCCACCTCGATGTACGCGCCGTACGCCAGAAGGAACTGGCTCGAGATTGGCAAAGCAACGCGGGTGGCAGACAGATAATCCACAAGGTCATGGCGGCGGCCGGTGACGATGGCCCAGAAGATTTCGTACCAGGTTGGGGTTCCTTCGAAGAGTACCAACTCAGACCTTCCTCTCCGCTCGGTTCATGGGGTTCAGTATCCTGCCTCGCTGTTGGTCTTCCTTCAACCCACCCCAGGGACCTGAATTCACCCATCGCCCCGGTTCTCTCCGATAGGAAATCGGGGATTGCCGAAAAAACACCCCCCCGCACCCGAGGTGCGAGGGGGTGTGGCGCAGGGGGAGCCTGCCGTCGTTACGGGCACACTCCGTAGCTGACACAACCAGCGCTCGGGGTGAAGGGCGCGGAGCCGCAGACGCCGAACGGTTGGGCGATCGGCGGGCTGCCCGGCAGGAAGAGGTCGTTGAGAATGCTGATCGCATCGGCGACATCGACCGCTGCATCGGCGTTGGCATCGCACGCCGCCAGGCAACTGTAGACCCCGGTGCCCAAGAAGACGTAGTTGAGCACCTTGATGGCGTCGGCGATGTCGTAGACCCCGTCGACGTTGCAATCGGGACGCATGAACTGGGTAGCTCGCCGGAATAGATGGACACTGCCATGATTTTCTCCGGGCACCGTCGGCAAATTATCCGTAAATGCTCCGACCGCCAGGAACTCTCCAGACAGCGCCACAGCTGCACCAAAACGGTCCATATCGCCAAAATTTAACCCACCCGGATATGGATCAGAATGGGTGATCATCGGCGCCGCCTGCAACCACCGGCCCGTCAGAGAATCGCGTTCGAAAAGATGGACGCTGCCTGCCCGATCGAAACCGGGCAAATCGTCACCCGGCGTACCTACCGCCAGCAAGGAACCAGACAGCGAGACACCGACACCAAAGCAATCGCTCGATTGTGGATCTGGATGAGTGAGTACCGGCGTTTCCGCGGGGCTCCAACCGTTCAGCGGATCGCGTTCGAAGAGATGTACTCTGCCGTGATTGTACTGAGGAGCGGTGCCGCACTGGATCAGTGCACCGCAGATGTCTGCAACTGCCAGAAAGTCTCCCGACAAGCTCAAGCGGATCGCTTCCGATTGTGTGGTACGTGGAAAGGAAAATGCGCCGCTGGGTAATGAAGATGATGTGAGGGCAGGCAGCCACGCCTGGCTGTTTGAATCAAACTCGTAGAGGAACACGAGATTCTCGCCCGAGGGTGGGACGCGCCCTACTACCGCCATGAAATCTCCGGAGACAGAAACTCCCCCCTGGCTGAATGGATTTGAGAGCTGGATCACGGAGTCTTGTTGCCACACATTGTTGCTGTCCCGGTGGTACAGATGAACTGCGCCAGTGAACGTGTTGAATTCCGGCGATACCACCGCCAACCAGTCGCCAGAGAGTGAAATCGAGTCGCCGAAGACGGAGTACACCGACGGGTCAGGGTTTGGGATTTCTCCAGCCCCACTGAAGGTAGACGCCGGTAGCCACTGGCCCTGGGGGTTTGCCGGATCGCGTTCATATAGATAGACCCTTCCTTCAGGAGGGCCCGAACTCCCGGTCCAGCCAGAAGCGGCCACCACCAATCGAGTACCGGAGACAGAAACGCCACTTCCGAAGGCACCGAAGTCTTGGGTCAGATCGGGGTTCTGGAGGAGGCCTGCGCCAGCAGTGGTATTTGCGGGTAGCCATTGGTCCTGGGAATCACGCTGGAAAACGGAGACGCTGCCCGCATCGATATATCCGGGCACATCGTCATTTGGTGTCCCAACAGCCATCACATCCCCTGAAGCCGAGAGTCCGGGATTCGAACTGAACCCATCATCGGGTTGGGGAGCGGGGTGGGTCAGCAGCGCAGGGTTCGCTGGGATCCAGGGACCCGGCACCTGCGCCGGGGCGGTCACTGTGATGCACCCGCTACAGATCTCGCTGACACTACCTCCGCTGTTGCTGACTGTCAGAGTCACCAAGTAGGTGCCTGTTGTCGAATATGAATGAATCGGATCCCAGGAATCGTCTGGCAATGCCGGGGGCGCTGCTGGACCCTGGATGACACAACCATCGCCGAAGTCCCACTCCCAGGAATCAATTACACCACTCGATAGATTGGTGAAGACAACAGCGAGAGGCGCAGGACCAACTGGTGGGTCCACTGTGAAATCGGCCACCTGCGCAGCTGATGTCGCGGGAACGAAAAAACAGACCAGGGCAACGAGCAACGCCAGGGCATGACTTGTGTGAAGGGCGATCGGCGACATTATACAGCCAACAGATTTCTTGCTCGTCCGCTGGTTCTGGCGAGCCTCTGCGAGACTCTGTGGCCTTTCCTCAACGTCAAACTCCCGGCAAAGCGATCTCAAACCTGCCACCGACCTTCGAGAGGAACGCTTCATCGAAGTCATCCAACCCTCTTTCCCAGGCGAGCACCTAGGAGAACACCCAGCCGGGCTGCTAGCGCTTGAACCGTCCCCATCCATCAGTCAGTTTCCGGGGCCCATACCTTGAAGTTGATAACGAAGGGCCCATCGCCCCGGTTCCCTCCGGCAGGAAATCGGGGATTACCGAAAAAAACACCCCCTAGCACCCGAGGTGCGAGGGGGTGTGGCGCAGGGGGGGCCTGCCGCCGTCAGGGGCACGATCCGTAGCTGACGCATTCGAGTGCATCGGCGGTCGGATCGACGCCACAGCCGGGGAACGGGGGTGGAGGATTGGCGCCGCCGTTGAAGAGGTAGGCGAGCAGGTAGACGGTATCGGCGATGTTGAGCGAGCCGTCGTCGTTGCCATCGCAGGCATCATCGCAGGAAGGATCCTCTCCCCCCTGAAAGAGATGGGTCAACAAATAGATGCCGTCGGCGATGTTGATACCGGAATCGTTGTTGCAATCGCCGCGAATCGACAGCAGCGACCGACGGTAGAGGTAGACGCTGCCGGTGTTGATGGCCCCGTCATCGTCTCCGAACGCCCCCACCGCCAGCAGTCCGCCGGAGACCGAGACGGAGCAGCCGAACTTGTCTTCTGTCTGTGGCTGAGGGTTTGGGATGTTGCCTGGAATGGAGCCGAGGTTGACTGTGTTGGCGAGTTCCCACACGCCCTGCGGGTCGCGCTCGTAGATGAAGATGCTGCCGGAATTATCGAACCCCCCGGGATCGTCTAGCCACACCCCCACCGCCAACAAATCGCCGGAGACGGAGACGGAGTTGCCGAAGACGTCCGCGGCTTGTGGCTGAGGGTTGGGGATGTGGCCAGGGATGGAGCCGAGGTTGCCGGTGTTGGCGGGGTTCCACACGCCCTGTGGGTCGCGCTCGTAGAGGTAGACACTACCGACACCATCGACGCCTGCGGGATCGTGAAACTTCGCCACCGCCAGCAGTCCGTCAGAGATGGATACGGAGTGGCCGAAATCGTCATATCCTTGTGGCTGGGGGTTTTGGATGTGGCCGGCGATGGAGCCGAGATTCCCGGTGTCGGCGGGATTCCACATGCCCTGTGGGTCTCGCTCGTAGAGGTAGATGCTGCCGACATCAGGGACGCCTCCTGAATCGTCTCTCGTCGCCGCCACCACCAGCATTCCGCCGGAGACGGAGACGGTAAAGCCGAAGTAGTCACCTGGTTGCGGCTGAGGGTTTGAGATCTGGCCCGGAGAAGAACCGAGATTGCTGGTGTCGACGGGAACCCACACGCCTCGAGAGTCAGGCTCGTAGAGGTAGATGCTGCCGGCATCGAGGACGCCTCCCGAATCGTCTCTCGACGCCCCCACCGCCAGCACTCCGCTGGAGACGGAGAGGGACTGGCCGAAGTGATCGGTTTCCTCTGGCCCGGGGTTGGCGATGTGGCCTGGGATGGAGCCGAGGTTGCCGGTGTTGGCGGGGTTCCACACCCCCTGGGGATCGCGCTCGTAGAGGTAGATGCTGCCGGCATCTGTGACGTCACCTGGATCGTCGACGTGCGCCCCCACCGCCAGCAGGCCGCCAGAGACCGAGACGCTGAAACCGAAGGTATCCGCCAGTTCTGGCTGGGGGTTCAGGATATGGCCTGCGATCGAGCCGAGGTTGCCGGTGTCGGCGGGGTTCCATGCGCCCTGAGCGTCTCGCTCAAAGAGGTAGACGCCACCGGCAGCATAGATGCCCCCGGGATCATCGCCGACCGCCCCCACCGCCAGCAGGTCGCCGGAGACGGAGACGCAGTAGCCGAAGTCGCCGTATGGCTGCCCCAGCGGACTCTCGACGTGGCCACTGCCGGAACCGAGGCCGATGGCCCCCGGATCGGGTTGCCAGTCCCCCGACTGTCCATCGGCCACCGAAACGACAGCGACGAACCCGATCAGCAACAGCGGCTTCAATACAGTGGCCTTCACTTCAGCGAAGATCATCCACCCTCTTTCCCTGGCGAGCGACCAGGCGAACACGCACACCGGATGTTAACCCTTGAGCCGTCGACATCCATCGGGGAGTTTCCTGGGCCGATCTCCGGGAAAGATATCGAAGGGCCCCTCGCCTCAGCCCACTCCGACAGGAAATCGGGGATTTCTGTATGGAGCAAAGGTCCAGGAGTTGGCCCCGGGCTGCTCTGAACCCGGTTCGAATCCAGTCGATCTGATGAGCAACTCCAGCAGGAGCGGCTGAAGACGAGGTCTCTACCGAGCCCACTCTCCAGCCCACATGAGGACGTGATCAAGCCGAATTCAGTTCAATGGCATGCTTGGGAAACG
>DQQH01000112.1 GCA_015664425.1 Planctomycetota bacterium | reverse complement strand
GCAGGATGTGGCGCAGGATCACCCTTGAATCGTGGCTTCCGAGGGCGCGGGCGGCGAGTGCGAATTCCTGTTCCTTCAGTGACAGCACCATCCCGCGGACAACCCGTGCGGTACTCGCCCACCCCGCGAGGGCGAGGATTCCGATGATCATCATGTAGGTCTGTCTCGATGTGAGCCCCTTGGGGATGGCATAGCGCAGCGTCAGGATCAGATAGAGGCCGGGGATCGCCATCAACAGCTCGACGAAACGCATCAGGAAGAAGTCCCACCAGCCGCCGTAGTAGCCGGCGATGCCGCCGATCACCAGGCCCAGTGACATGCTGATGAGGATGCCGAGCAAGCCGACGGAGAGGGAAATCTGACCGCCGTAGAGGATGCGCGTCCACAGGTCGCGGCCGAGAGTGTCGGTGCCAAGGAGGAAGAGCTGACACTCGAAGCCTCCGGCTACGGCGAGTTCTGGAGTCGGTCGGACCCCCATCAGGTTGCCATGGCCGCGGATGGGGAAGAAACCACAGAAGGAGAAGAGCTCATGATCCTCTTCGGATGTGGTGAAGAACTCGATCGGCAGGGAAACGCTCTTGTCGACCGTCAACAGGTATTCCGTCTCGCCGTACTCATCGTAGGAGAGCGCTTCCCGCAGCGGATAAACGTGGGGGCGCAGGGTGAAATTGCCGTCACTGTCGGTGAAGTGGACGCCGCCATCGAACCAGCGCCAGATGCGCCTGTAACTGGGCAGAAGGACCGATTCGCCTTCATCGGTCCTGCCCTCGATCGACGCCGTTTGCTCGAGATGGTAGCCGCCGAGGAGCATCGGCCCGTAGAGGCTGGTGTTGGTGTTGACGACATTGAAGTCGTAGGGGGCGATATAACCGCCGAAGCAGGCGAGGAAGTAGAGGAGCAGCAGGATCGTGCCGCCGATGAATGCGATACGGTTCTTGCGCAGGCGGATCCACAGCATCTTCCATGGCCCCCGAACCGGCGGCAGCCCTTTTCCGGCGAGAGTGGCACCGTCACTCATGACAGCCTCACTCGCGGGTCGACGACAGCCAGCATCAGGTCGGCGACGAGGTTGCCGAGAACCAGCAGCACCGAGGTCATCATCACCGAAGCGATCACCACCGGTTCATCCTTGGCGATGATGGCATCGACGATCAGCCGTGCCATCCCGGGCCAGTTCATCACCACCTCGACGAGGAAGGAGCCGGAGAGGAGGTATGCCAGCGAGTAGCCGAAGAGGGTCACCAGGGGGTTGATGGCGTTGCGCAGGGCGTGCTTGAAGAGGACCACCCTGGAGGAGAGCCCCTTGGCGCGGGCAGTGCGGACATAGTCCTGGCCGAGGGCCTCGATCATGTTGCCCCGCGCCTGGCGCATGTAGCCTGCCATCGCTCCGGTGCCGATCACGATCGTCGGCAGCACCAGGTGGTGGAGGCGATCGACGATCTTCCCGAAAAAGGAGAACTTGTCGTAGTCGAGGCTGCGCATGTCGCCGATGGGAAACCAGCCGGTCCAGGAGGCGAGGAGTACCGCCAGCAGGGCGAAAAAGACCGACGGGATCGACAGCCCGAGGAAGGCGATCAGCCCGCAACTGTGGTCCGCCAGTGAGTTCGGCCGCACCGCCGCCAGCACCCCCAGCGGGATGGAGAGCCCCCAGGCGAGAAAGAGCGCCGCAAGACTGAGGGTCAGGGTGTTCCACAGGCGCTCGGCGATCAGCGGGAAGACGGCCTGCTTGTACTTGTAGGATGTGCCAAAATCGCCGACCAGGGCGTTCCCCAGCCAGCGCCCGAAGCCCTCGATGGGCCCGATCTTTCGGTAGACGGTCCCCGATTCGTCGCTCTGGAAACGATCGATGCCGACCTGGAATTTGAACAGAGACCTGGCAGCGACGCGGGCTCCGACCATCTCCCCGTCGCGAAAGACCGCGACACCGCCGTCGGTGTCCCGTCCGAAGTGCCACTGGTGTCCGTCGTCACGGAACTCGCCGATGGCGAGCAGTTCCTCGATCTCGAGGCGGCGAATGATGCCGCTGTTCTCCTTCTGGGCGAGAACCTCATCGAGGGAGCGGGCCGGGTCCGCTTCCATCTGGCTGTAAAAATCTCCCGGCGCTGCCTTCAGCAGCATGAAGGTGATCAGGGCCACTCCCAGGAGGAGGGGCGGGATCGAAAGCAATCTCCGGATGGAGAAGGTCAGCAAGGCGGTCCTCCAGCGGTCACCCGCTACTGCCGGAAGTAGAGTTCCTCGAGGTTCCAGGTCAGTTGGGGCCTGAGCAGGCTCGGCCAGACGTTGCCGAGTCGGTTCTTCTTCACCACGGCGTAGGAGTTGGCAGCGGCGAGGTAGAGGATCGGGATGTTCTCACCGATGAGAACCTGGATCTCGTCGTTGTACCGCTTGCGGACGCTGTCATCGAGCTCCTGGTCCATCATCGACATCAGCTGATCGACGCGAGCTTCCCATTCCGTCGCCGGTTCCGGCTGCTGCGGGTACCAGCAGTGAAGACGACCGCTGGAAGTGGTGATGTTCTTGCCGTTCGCCGGGTCGGGGGGGACTCCCGACCCCCAGCCGAGGAGGATCATGTCCCACTGATGGCTGTCGCGCAGGCTGGTTACGAGGTCGTTGAAGGTGACCGGTTTGAAGTTGACCTCGATTCCGATCTGATTCAGGTCGTTCTTGATGAGGTTGCCGACCTGCTGGCGGACGTTGTTCTCGACGTTGGTGTTGAGTCCGAAGGAGATTTTGCGCCCCTTGTCGTCCTCGCGCACGCCATCCCCATCGCGGTCCATCCAGCCGAGCCCGTCGAGGATCGCGTTTGCCTGCTCTCTGGAGTGCGGGTAGGTGGGGACTTCCTTGCAGTACCACGACTTGTTTCCGGGGGTGAAACTGGACCAGATCGACCTTCCACGGCCAAAGAGCGCGGTCTTGATGATGCCATTTCGATCGATGGCGTGGTTGACCGCTTTGCGGAAGTTGAGGTTGTTGAACCAGTACTGCTTCTCCTCCGGGACGTAGGGTATCTCGGTCTCGGCATTGACGCCGGGATGCAAGTTGAAACAGACCCAGTTGGTGTTGAGGCTGACTCCCAGTCGAATCAGGTCGGCGCTGCCCTTCTTCTCGAGGGCCAGCGCCTCCTTGTAGTGGTCAGGGGGCAGGTCCATGAAGATGTCGAGTTCTCCCGCCTCGAACTTCGACCACATCAGGTTGAGGTCCTTGAGGAGGACGATCACCACCTCGTCGAGATAGGGGAGTCGCGACCCGCGGCTGTCCTGGTACCAGTAGTGGGGGTTTCGCCGATAGACCACCTTCTCGGCGGGAACGTACTGGTGAAGAACGAAAGGGCCGCTGGCGACCATCTCGGCGGGATCGGTGTCGCTCGTCATCTGCAGCAGCATCGTCGGATCCTCGTCCTGGAGGTGGGCTCCCCACTTGTGATGAGGAATGATCGAGACGTTGCCGATGTGGGTGAGAAACTGGCTGTCGACCTTCTTGGTCGTGAAGGTGACGGTGCCGTTCTCGGGGTCGGAGGTCAACGCCGGCAGATTGCCCTCGTCATCCTTGAATCCGTCGCGGATCGAGGTTGCGATCTGCGGATGGAAGACGCAGCGGAAGGAGAACTCGACGTCGATGACGGTGAGGGGAGTTCCGTCGCTCCAGCGGATCCCCTCGCGGATGTGGAAGGTCCAGGTCCGGTGGTCGTCGGAGACATCCCACGATTTGGCGAGGGCAGGGGCATGAGACCAGCCGCCGTTGGAGTAGGTCACCAGTGGGGAGTAAAGGAGAGCCCGCAGCTCCTGGGTGGTGGCTCCCTTCGGTTCGACCGGATTGAAGGTCTCGACCTCACCGAGGATCGAGTAGACGAGGGTACCGCCGTGAGTGCCAGTGCGCTCGACGGTGATGCCGTCGACGGGGAACTCTCCGAGGCTCGGGGGGTTGGCGACGCCGAGAGGGACGTTCTCGGGTGTCGGCTCGGGATAGGTGAGGCTTTTCATGACGGTGACCGCTGGTGCGTCACTGCCGTCAACGCTCCCGGAGTAATCAGCGGTTGAAGCGGGTGGGGGTGCCTTTGCGGTGCAACCGACGAGTGCCAGGATCAGCACGGCAGTGACCAGGGTTCCACGGGCGGAATCGGCAGCGATGGTCGTGATCAAGGGGCCTCCGTCGGCTATCGCGGGTTACACGAGAGAGGCACGGGTTTCGAGCGATGATCGGCTCGATTTCTCCATCCCTCCATGCTGTCGTACTTTAGTCAGTCCCCCGGGGTGCAGCAACCGGATTCCAACGAGTGGGAGAAGGCTTTAGACCGCCGCGTGCCTGAGGTAGGCTGCGCCACTCTCCGGGGTTCGCCTGGAGAAGGAAGGAAGCACCTCTCCATGATGAAACTTCGAATCTGGCCCGTCCTCCTGCTTTGCGTTCTGGTGGTCCTTTGCGGGTGCACCGCAAAATCTGCCGACCAGGTGAACGTCATCACTTCGCTCGATCTGCCTCCCGCCGACAACGTTTTCAGGATTCCGCTGCTGACCAACCCCCCGGACCTCGACCCGATCCTCGTCTCCGACACCACCTCCGATGGGATCGCCTCGAAAATCTTCAACACCCTGGTCAGCTACGACCAGCAGCTCAACCTCGAGCCTTCCGTCGCCGTGGCGATGCCGGAGATCTCCGCCGATGGACTCACCTACACCTTCCAACTGCGCAGCGGTATTCGCTTTTCCAACGGCCGTGAAATCACCGCCGAGGATGTGAAGTACAGCCTCCAGCGCCTCGCTGGGATCCGGTCGAAGCGCTCGAACCTGGTCGAACCGATCGCTGGCGCCAGCGAAGCGATCGAGATGGCGCGCAAGGACTCGTCTCTCGTTTCCCCCGAGATCAAAGGCATCGTGGCGAGCGATCCCCACACCATCCAGATCACCCTGTCGAAGCCGTATGCTCCCTTCATCTACCACCTGGCGATGGTCAACACGGCGGTGGTTCCGCGCGAGGCGGTCGAGCGATCGGGGCTGCGCTTCTCCCGCGAACCGGTGGGCACCGGCCCCTTTCGCCTCGTCGAGTGGAAGGAGAACAACTCCCTCTACCTGGCGGCGAACCCCGACTACTTCCAGGGTGCGCCGAAACTGGCGGGCATCCGCTACCGCATCATTCCCGAGGCGCTCACTCGCCTCGAGGAGTACAAGTCTGGCGGCCTCGAGATCACCGTCGTCACCCAGGGGGTGTACCCCGAGTGGAAGAACTCCAACCGGGTCGGGGATATCCGCCAGTGGCCGTCACTTGCGGTGCAGTACTACGGTTTCAACCTCGAGAAGGAAGGCTCCCCCTACGCCGGTATGGGTGACAGCGCCCGAAAGCTGCGCGAAGCGGTCAACTGGGCGGTCGACCGTGAGTTCCTCGGCGAGGTTCTCCTCGAGGGACGCTTCTATCCTGCCAACGGCATCATCCCGCCGGGGGTGGCGGGTTACGACGCGAGCCGCCCCGCTTTTCAAAAGGACCTCGAACGTTCCTCCCAGCTCCTCTTCGAGGCGGGCTATCCCGGCGGAGACGGGCTGCCACCGGTCGATCTGTGGTTCAACAACCAGGGTGACAACTCCCTCATCGCCCAGGTGATCCAGGAAGACCTGAAGAAGGCAGGGATCACCATCGTCCTCAAGCAACTGGACTGGGGCGCGTTCATCGAGGCCACCGATTCGGGCGAGCCGGCGTTCTTCCGCCTCGGCTGGGTCGCCGACTATCCCGACCCGGAGAATTTCCTCGCATTCCT
>DQQH01000111.1 GCA_015664425.1 Planctomycetota bacterium | reverse complement strand
TTCGCCATCGAGCACCAGCAGGACCTCGGGACGGGGGATCAACCACGCCCTGTCCCACAGCAGCAGTGGGCTTGCGAACTCCACCGAAGGCTCCCTGTTGAGGCGTTCGATCGCCGACCGTCGCTGCCCTTCATCGAGCCCGCTCCTGAAATGCAATCGATGGAGTCGGGGGTAGTGAAGGGGTTCGAGGGGGCGGCTCACATCCCAGGCCTCGTCGGAGGCGATGATGGCGGTCAGTTCCCGGTCGGCCCCATCGACATCCTGGCGAAGAAGAACCACAGCGACTTCGGTGTCGCTTGCGAGTTTGATGGTGCGTTCACCATAGGTGTACTGGAGGGGGCCTGGCAGCTCCTGGGCGATGACTTCGCTGCAAAGGAGAAGGAGAACGAGCGCGAAGCAACGGTAGCTTCGAAGGATCGACATCGATGGGCTCCTGATTTCTCCTTCAGCGATGGGCAGAGGATGGCGTGCAGGGGCCACCCCCATCTCACCTGGTGCTTGCCGGCGCGAACAGCCCAAACGCCTCCAGAGGAGGTGATCCCATTCTATCGCTCATGATGGGGGCAGCCAACCTCCCACATGCCTTTACTTTTTCCCGGAAATCCTTGCCGAGACACTAGTTGTGCCTACTGAGCCTGGAGCCGCTTGAGCTTTCTGCCCAATTGGTCGATCTTGATCTTGAGCTCGACGATTCGACGGGGATAGCGGCTGAGGGTGGTGGTTCGGTCTCCAGACTTGTCCTGCAACTCGACGTTGAGTTTCTTGGTCAGGAGGCCGAGTTCGGTGCGCAGGGCCTCCTGCTCGCTTTCGAGCTCTTCGACCAACTTCTTGCGCTCGCGTTGCTCTTCCTCGCGACGTCGTTTGCCGAAGCCGAAAATCATCACAACTCCCCTCTCTTCCCCAGGGTACCCGGCCCCCCCGCGGCGTGGAAGTCGCTGGCGGCAGCCGAACGCCGGGTGGGAGGAACCTGGCGCAAGGATGCGTTCGCCGGAGATGGCCCGGGGAGAAAATGTCATGTTTTGGGAGGAAGAGGCCGGGACGCCGCGGGTGGGGGGGTGGGGGGAGAGGCTCGGGTCTCCCGGGCGTCCCGGCCGGCAGGGCTCTCGCTTCTGCAAGGGGGAGGCCATCCGATGATCTTTCCAGGGGGCGGCGTCAGGGGAGCTTCCCCGCCGTCATGTCGGGCGGGGGGAGTCCACCGGCAGACGAAGGGGGTCCATCAGACCGCAAGCGGACGACCTCAGCTCTACTTTTTTCGAAGATCGGACTCGAGCTGGCGGGTGAACTGGGGCATCAGGCGGCGCAGATTCTTCCCCGGGCAATCGGTGCTCTTGAGCTCGCCGTGTCCAAAGACGCCCCTGGCAGGGATCTGGAAGCGAGAGCAGAGGTCCCGGATCAGCACCCGAAGGCTCTGGCTCTGTTGCCTCGAGAGCCTCTGACGATCGAAGTCGCCGACCAGGGCGATGCCGATGTTGCCCTTGTTGAGGGTGTTGTTGCCGGCGTGAGCCCCCTGGTAGCTGATCTCGCGCCCGTCCCAGATGCGACCGTCACTGGAGATGATGAAGTGGTAAGGAAGATCGGCGTACTTGCGGTTCTTCTGGTAGTGGCTCTGCAGCCGACGAAGGTACTCCCGGGTGTTGCGACCGGCGAGCTCCAGCATCTCCGACTGGTCGGCGGTGTGATGGATGGTGATCCTCGCGGGGTTTCCAAGGGGCAGGGTCCTGCTCATGATCACACTCCCTGCGCCCCACACCTTGCGCGAGACGCGGCGGATCATCTGCGGAGCAGGGGTCCTCGTTTCAGGTTTTTGGACGCGGGCGACCACCGGAACCGTCTCGATGGGCGGCGGTTTGAGCCGTCGCCAGATGGAATCATATTCGGGGAAGGACGCCCCCTGGGACCGGAGAGAGTATCTTTCTGGCACCGGCTGATCGGTGCTCTCGAGGATCTTGGTGATCAGGAACGCCGCCCGCACCTGGTCCTTGTCGGCGGCGAGAAAACGATAGGCGCCGATGAGGTGGTTGACCGCCAGGGTGTAGGCCTTGCAGCGCAGGCAGGCCTCTCCCAGGAGCAACTCCGCAGTCGGGCGGAGGGGATGGCGCCTGAGCAGGGCAAATGCCTGCTGGAGGTGGGTGAGGGCTTCGTCGGAGTTCCCCTCCATCAGCGCGCAACGCCCCAGAGCGAGCCGCGCTTCGCCGCGGACGCTGGCCGGCTGAACGGGAGAGGCGAGGTCTTCGAGGAGTCGACGTGCTCGGGTCGGCTCCCCTGCCCCGATCAGTCGACGGGCCTCCTCGAAGGTGGTGCGAGTTCCTCTGTCGATCGCCGATCTGGCCACGGGCTCAGGCCCGCCTCCGCAACCAGGGGCGAGAATCAGCAGGATGAGAAGGGTCGGGAGAAGCAGGGAATAAGGCGTCCTGGCTGCTGACAAGTTCGAGATCCCCTTTCCCCGCATAGGGGCGATTCCCCGGCGGAGGATACCCGGAACTCCCGGAGGGAGACAGGGGCACCCCCTGGCCCGGATGTTCGGTTCATGTTAGGGTCGCCGGAGCGCCGGGGAGGGGGGAATGATGGCGACCGGACCGACGACCGACGGCGACGTGGGGGTGCTGGCAGGGGGGGGTGAAAGAGGCGAGATCGCCGAGGTTCTCAAGGGCCTCAGGGAGCGCTTCTCCAGCGCCGGAGATGTGCGCTGGGTCGAGACCCTCGAGGCGCGCCAGGCGCGCTTCTGCGACGAGCCACCCCAACTCCACCCGCGGATTCTCCAGCACCTGCAGAACTCGCGAAGGTGGCCCCTCTACAGCCACCAGCAGCGGGCGATCGGGTCCATCCTCGAGGGCCAGCACACGGTGGTCTCCTCCTCGACGGCGAGCGGCAAGACCCTGTGCTACAACCTGCCGGTTCTCGATGCGATTCTGCGTTCCGAGAAAGCTCATGCCCTCTACCTCTTTCCGACGAAAGCCCTCACTCAGGATCAGCACCGGGGTCTCGCCGAACTCCTCGACGCCCTCGAACTACGGCTGGAAACGGGAATCTACGATGGCGACACCGATCCGGTCACTCGCCGGAGACTGCGGAAGTCGGGGCGGGTCATCCTGACCAACCCCGACATGCTGCACGCAGCGATCCTCCCTCACCACGGCTTCTGGGCGGGCCTCTTTGCAAACCTACGCTACGTCGTCATCGATGAGCTGCACAGCTTGCGTGGCATTTTCGGGTCCCATGTGGCCAACGTGCTGCGCCGCCTCAGACGCATCGCGCGCCACCACGGCTCAGATCCGATTTTCATCGCCGCGTCGGCGACCATCTCCAACCCCGGCGAGCACGCCGAGCGCCTCATCGGAGTGCCTGTGGAGGTGATCTCCGACGATGGCGCCCCACGGGGACGCAAGACGGTGGTTCTCTGGAACCCACCCATCTTCACTCGCGATGATGGAACCAGGTTCCGCAAGGGACCCTCCTCCGTGGCGGTCCGGCTGCTGCCGGAACTGGTGGCTAAGGGTGTCAAGACGATCTGCTTCGGCAGGACCCGGAACACCGTCGAGTTGATCCTGCGCTACATCCGCGAGGGTGCCGCTGGGTCGCGAGACCGCAGGGAGGTTTCCGAACGGATCGAGGCATACCGGGGAGGATACCTGCCGAGCGAGAGACGACGGATCGAGAGCCAGCTCTTCAGCGGCGAACTCGGCGGGGTTGTCTCGACCAACGCTCTCGAGATGGGGATCGACATCGGTGGGCTCGACGGCTGTCTGGTGGTCGGCTGGCCGGGGAGTGTCTGCTCCTTCCTCCAGCAGGCGGGGCGTGCGGGCAGGCGCCTCGGGGATTCTCTTGTCATCCTCATCGGCGGCCAGGACCCGATTGATCAGTACTTCATGCGCCATCCGGAAGCGCTTTTCGAGCGTAATCCAGAGAACGCGGTGATCGAAGGAGAGAATCCCTATATCCGGGTTCGTCATCTCGTCTGCGCCGCCTACGAACTGCCGATGTCGAGGGAGGAGGAAGATCTCTTCGGAGAGGACCTGATTCCGATGCTCAGCCTGCTCTCCGAGGAGGGCAGGCTGAGAGAAGACGCAGGGAGATGGTTCCACCACCTCGATGGTTACCCCGCTGCTGAATTCAAATTGCGTACTGCAAGCGACGAGAATTTCACCATCCTCGAGCTCGGATCCGACCGGATCGTCGGCGAGCTCGACTACGTTGCGGCGATGCTGTCCCTCTACGAGGGTGCGGTGTACATCCATCGAACCGAGACTCACATCGTCGAGGAGATGGATTGGGTGAACCGGATCGTCAAGATTCGTGCAACCCCGACCGGTTACTACACCCAGGCTCTCTGCCAGAAAAAGGTCACCTGTGGCGAGGAGTGGGGGAGGAGTGAGGTCGAAGGCGCCCTCTTGAGGCTCCTCGAAGTCGCTGTACGGACGCGGGTCACCGGCTACAAGAAGGTCCGGTTTCACACCGTCGAGAACGTCGGCTTCGGTCAGGTCGACCTGCCGCCGATCGAGCTCGACAGTGTGTCGATGGAACTCGATCTCTCTCGCGAGACGGTGCTGGCAACTGAACAGTTCGGCCCCGACTTTCTCCAATCTGGCATGCACGGAATGGCCCGCCTCTTTCGTGATCTCCTCGCCATCCGAGCGATGTGCGACCCGGGAGATCTCGATACCTTCATCGAAGGCAGCGTCATCCATATCTACGACCTCTACCCTGGAGGCATCGGGTACTCCGAGGTTGGCTTCGAACGATACCCCGAACTCCTCGACGACACCCTCGAAGCGGTGCTTGATTGCCCCTGCGATGCCGGTTGCCCCTCCTGTGTCCTGCCCGGTTATTCGCGCGTCGAGACCTACCTGGAGCCGTCGCTGGTCGAGTACCCCTACCCGAAGGAGGCGACGCGATTTCTCCTCCATCGCTTGCTCGGGCTCCCCGATCACGTGCCGTGCCTCGAAGCGGTCCAGGTCGCTATTTCTCCCTCGCCTGAATTGCCAGCCCCCGCCCTCGACGAGAGGACCGAACGCAAGGTGCGCAAGGCGATCGTTGGCATCGGAAGGGGCATGCGGACCTCCAGGGCACGCCCTGACGGCGAGAGCAGGTCACGATGAACTCGAGGCCAGGGGGTGTGGAAATCTCGAGTTTGCGTCGCCGGATCGAAGCGCTGCGAAAACGTCTCACACCCGGGAGCGGTGCCCGGCCGGTGACCGATCGACCTCTCGGGGAGATGGCACTCGATGTCGATGAAGTGATCGATCCTGCCTCGGCTTCGAGTGATCACTTTTGCGATCACTTTCTGACTCTTTCGGGCTTCGGAGAGGATCTCCTCTTCCTCGACCTGGAGACCACCGGTCTGGGCGCAGGTGCGCGGATCTTTCTCGCCGGGGTTCTCCATCGGGAGGGAGACCGTTTCCGGCTGAGGCAGTGGTACTGCCAGGACGTGGTCGAGGAGGGGCAGGTGCTGCGAAAGATCCTGGCGGCGATCGAGGAACGACCGACGGTTGTCACTTACAACGGCGATGCCTTCGACCTTCCCTTCATCGAGCGTCGCCTCCGCTGGCATGGCATCGGTAGAATTTGCGAGGGGATACGCTCCATCGATCTGCTCCCCCTGGTCAGGAAGCGCTACCGGGACCGGTGGCCGGATTGCCGCCTCGTGAGCGCTGAGGAGCATCTCCTCGCCAAGAAGCGAAGGGCCATCGATGTCCCGGGGAGAGAAGCGCCGCTCAGATTCCAGGACTACAAGGATGGGGGACCGAGGGCACTGATCGACCCTGTGATCTACCACAACCGGATCGACCTCACCTCCCTCGCTGCTCTTCTCCCCTTCCTTGTCTCCCCTCGAGGCTCGAATCCATTCCGGGCAGATGATATCTTCCGCTCCGGAGGCCCTTCTTGAACACAATCGTTCCCGGCTCGATTCTGATCGCCACTCCTAAACTCCTCGACAGGAACTTCCGCAGGTCGGTCATCCTCGTCTGCGATCATGACGAGGAGGGAACTCTGGGTCTGATTCTCAATCGCCCCCTCGAGGTTCCCCTTTCCGAGGTTCTCTCTACCCTCGCTCAGGATGATGGAGGCTCGCGCTGGATCCGCCTCGGCGGGCCGATGGAAACCAGTCGCCTGCTGGCGGTGAGACGTGGGCGAAATGCCGATGAACCGGTGATGGAACTGAGCGGTGGATTGAACTTTCCCAAGGATCTCGAATGCACCGTAGACCTGCTCAAGAGCGGCATCGTCGATTCCGGCGACTATTTCTTCTTCCTCGGCTATGCCGGCTGGGGATCGAACCAGCTGGGGGGAGAACTGGCTGAGGGCTCGTGGGTGGTTGCCGATGGGGACGCGGATCTGCTCTTCGAGAACAAGGCCCCGGAGATGTGGGGTGTTGCACTCCGTCGCCTCGGCGGCGGTTACGCCCTGTGGGCAGAGATGCCCCTCGATCCCGAGTTGAACTGACCCCGCGGCTCCTCTAGACGTCCTCGATGGTCGCCTTCGAGATGATGATCGGTTCTGACGGAGTGCCGTCGGGGGAACCGAGTTTCTCGATGGCCTTGAGGTTGTCGATGCCCTCGACCACTTCCCCGAAGATGGTGTGATTGCCATCGAGCCAGGGAGTGTGAGCGAAGGTGAGGAAGAACTGGCTGCCGTCCGTTCCAGGCCCGGCGTTTGCCATCGACAGAATTCCTGCGCGGTTATGGTGTTCGTTACCGTCGAATTCTCCGGAGAACTGGTAGCCGGGACCGCCGGTGCCGGTGCCCTGGGGGCAACCCCCTTGAGCCATGAATTCAGGGATTACCCGATGGAAGTTGAGGTCGTCGAAATATCCCAGTTCTGTCAGGTAGAGAAAGTTCGCCACGTGGCGCGGGGCATTCTGGTGCAGAAGCCGGACCTTGATCTCTCCATGGGAAGTGTCGAGGACCCAGGTGAAGCAGCAATCCTTGGAGAAATCGACCTCTGGAAAAACTGGCAGAGTGCTGCGCCAGTTGTCGTTCTCCTTGTTGATCTCGCCAGCGGCGATCTTCTCATCGACGAAAGAGCGAATGGTGGTGATGGGGGCGGTGGCTTCAGTCACGATCTTTCCTTTCTCGAGCTGAACGGTTCAGTTGACGGTGATCCAGGCCTTTTCGATGGAAAGTGGCTCTCGAGGAGTCCCTCTTGGTGAGCCGGAATTTTCAAGCGCCCGGACCGTTTCCATCCCCTCGGTGACCTCGCCGAAGATGGTGTGCTTGCCGTCGAGCCAGGGGGTCGCCTTGAAGGTGATGAAGAACTGGCTGCCATCGGTTCCCTGGCCGGCGTTTGCCATCGAGAGAAGCCCGCCCTTGGTGTGCCTGACGTTCGAATCGTACTCACCGGAGAAGCGGAATCCGGGGTTTCCCGTTCCGTTACCCAGGGGGCAGCCGCCCTGGGCCATGAAACCAGTGATCACCCGGTGGAACTTGAGCGAGTCGAAGAAGCCAAGTTCTGTCAGGTAGAGGAAGTTGGCGCAGTGTTTCGGCGCGGTCTTTGGGAGCAACTTGATGGAGATGTTGCCCTTGTTCGTCTTCAGATTCCAGCTGTAGTTCTTGGAAGGGGTGAACTTCACGTCTGGAAACTTCGGCAGGCGTGTCTTCCACGTCGGCACTTTCTTGTTGATCTTGCCGGCCTTCGTCTGGGCGGCGATATAGCCCTTGACCTGCTCGATGGCGGCATCATCAGCGGGCTTCTTGACTTCCTTCTCGCCTGACTTTGGCTTGTCGGTTCCATCTTGCCCGATGGCATCTACCGGCAGACAGAGCGAAACCACCAGCAGGCAGCACAACCAGCAAGACATCTTCAGATTGAATTTCATCGTTCGGCCCTCTCTAAATTTACCGGGATCCTCTTACCGGGATCCTCGATCGAAGTTAGCCCATCGAACTCTATCCTTCCAGCAACTTCAGCTCGTCGCTGACGATGCCGATCAGTTCCTCGAGATTCTCACGGGAGAAATCGAAACGGATACCCGCGCTCTCGTAGAGTTCCTTCAGCGGTCGGGTGTTTCCGAGGGACAGTCCCTCGCGGTAGATACGAACCGCTTCTATCGGGTCGTTGCGGTAGTTGCGCCACACCTGAAGGGCCCCCAACTGAGCGATGGCGTACTCGATGTAGTAAAAGGGAACGCTGAAGAGATGGGGCTGGCGAATCCATCTCCGAGCACGGATCTCCTCGAGCCCGGACCAGTCGATCTCTCCTGTCCCGAAGCGATTCATGATCAACAGCCACTGCTCTATTCGTTCCTGGCGGCTGTGGTTGGGGTGGGTGTAGATCCAGTGCTGGAAGGAGTCGATCATCCCGACCCACGGGAAGAGGGCGATGATCCCCTCGAGATGGTCGATGCGCGCTCGCCTCACCATTTCCTCGTTCTCGTAGAAGACGTCGAGGTGTGGGGTTCCGAGGAGTTCCATCGCCATGCTCGCCACCTCGCAGAACTCGATCGGCGCATCGCGGTTCGAGATCAGGTCGTGGTGTCGCGCCTCGAGGCTGTGGAAGGCGTGTCCGCCCTCGTGAAGCAACGTCTCGACGTCTCCCTGCTTGCCGGCAGCGTTCATGAAGATGAAGGGTTTTCTCGACTCCTGGAAATTGCACTGGTAGCCGCCGGGGGCCTTTCCCTTGCGCGACTCGAGGTCGAGAAGTTCCCCATCGATCAGGACGTCGAAATGCTCCCCGAGGCTGTTGTCGATTCGACCGAAAATGGTGCGGCAACCGGAGACCAGATCATTTGCTTCCTCGAAGGGCCTCAGGGGGGGGGCGTCCCTCGACGTCGACTCCGATGTCCCAGGGGCGAAGTTCATCGAGCCCCAGTTTTGTCCGTCGACGTCGCTGTCTCTCCGCCAGGAGCGGAACGACCACCTTCTCGATGGAGTCGTGGAAGTCGGCGCAGTCCTGGGGGGTGTAGTCGAAACGCTCCAGCTGGCGGAACCGCAGTTCGCGGTAGTCGGAAAAGCCGGCGTTCCCGGCCATCTTCGCCCTCAGCTCGATCTGGGCGTCGAAGATCGTCTCGATCTTGTCGGTGTCCTGGAGGACACGATCCCAGATCGCCCTGAAGGCACTCTCCCTGCGTGTGCGGTTTGTTTCCTCGAGAATCCGTCCCATGTACGGGAGGGTGCGTGCCTCACCGTCGAAATCGATCTCCATCGCTCCGATCGTCTCGTTGTAGTCCGCTTGCAGTTTATCTTCTTCTGTCTGCAGCGGAATGTTCTCCTCACGGAAGAGTTCGACGCTATTCCGGGTCGACCGGATCATCGTGGCGAACTCATCAGGGGGTAGTTGTTCGATCGCTGGTGAGGCCACCAGTTTCTTCTCGATCTCGAACCCCTTCTTTCTCAGGAGCGGCTGGAAGATCTCGATCCACTCGATGTAGCGAGCCTTGATTTCGGGGTCCTTGGTGTAACAAGTGTGGTCGACGTACCTGCGGTCAGATTCCTCGGCTACACAGGAGCAGAACTCGCTATAGTCCCTCGTCCACTGTTCAAGGTCAGCCACCTCCTCGACGGAACGTGCAAGAAGCTCTTCGAAAACTGCTTCGATGGAAGCAGTGTCCTTGGCTTCGAAGGCTCCATCGACGTAGCGGCGCGGCCAACTGGTTTGTTGGGTCATCCTGCACTCTCTTTCCGTAATTTCGCGCGGAGCGCATCCAGAGGCGGGCATTTGCCTCGGGGGGCCGAGTGTGGGATTCTACCGGCAAGTGGCGTTCAGAACAGGGGCTCGGGCAGGAGGGTCGGCGATGAGGCGGTTCGAAGGTGATCGGGGCCGTGTCGAGGTCATCCAGCACCGTTCCGATCTTCTCGAGGGGAACCCCCTGGGAGACCCGGCCACTCGCGAGGTGGCGGTCTATCTCCCTTCCGGGTACGAGGAGGCGGGCTCGACCCGTTACAGGGTCCTTTTTTCTCTCGCCGGATACACCGGCTCCGGCCTCGGCCATCTGTCCTGGAAGCCTTTCACCGAGAACCTACCCGAACGTCTCGATCGTCTGATCGGCAAGGGCACGATGGATCCTGTCATCGTCGTTCTTCCCGACTGCTTCACCTCCCTCGGTGGCAACCAGTACATCGATTCGAGCGCCATCGGACCGTG
The DNA here is from genome assembly GCA_015664425.1 of Planctomycetota bacterium. Taxonomy (GTDB): domain Bacteria; phylum Planctomycetota; class UBA8108; order UBA1146; family UBA1146; genus DTRS01. The sequence goes on along the minus strand of DQQH01000111.1, from coordinate 1,135 downwards.
GGCTCGTTACCTGGTGGAGGAACTGGTGCCGATGGTCGATGAACGCTTCCGGACCACCGGCAGCCGCAACGGAAGGGGAGTGTTCGGGAAGTCATCGGGGGGATACGGCGCGCTGATGCACGGCATTCTCCACCCTGGAACCTGGGGTGCGGTGGCCTGCCACAGCGGCGACATGTACTTTCAGTACGGCTACCTTCCCGACTTTCCCCGCGCTCTCGACCAGTTGCGTCGCCACGGCCTTTCTGTCGAACGTTTCCTCGAGCATTTCAGGGCCAAGCAGAAGCACAACGGCAGCGAAATCCATACTCTGATGACGGTGGCGATGGCTGCGACTTACGATCCCGACCCGGAAACACCACTCGGTTTTCATCTACCCTTCGATCTGGAGACTGGCGAGGTCGACCAGGAGCGGTGGAAGCGCTGGCTTCGCCACGATCCGGTGGAACTGGTCGAGGAGCGAGCCGAAGCTCTCAAGTCGCTGCGGCTCCTCTACATCGATTGCGGGAGCCGGGATCAATACAACCTCCACCATGGAGCTCGAATCCTCGCTCGGAAGCTCAAGAGAGAGGATATCCCCCACCATTACGAGGAGTTCGACGATGACCATTCATCGGTGGACTTTCGCCTCGACGTTTCCCTGCCGAAACTCGTCGAGGCGCTGGAACCCTGAGGGGGCACCGCGATCCCCCGGGTGAAAGCCTCTCCATCGGATGAGAAAGAGCCCGCAGCGCCAGTCGGCGCTGCGGGCTCATTTCGATGCTGGTTCCGTCAGGATGCCTAGCAGCCGGTGTACTCCTCGCAGGTGAGGGCGTCATCGGTGTCGTCGGCCCCGCAACTTCCGGTCGGGGCAGGTGGTGCCTCTCCGCCTGAGAAGAGGTAGTCGAGGAGGGCCACGGCATCGCTGATGTTGAGAGTACCGTCATCGTTGCTGTCGGCACTGTCGAGGCAATCCAGGGAAGTGGTGCCCCCGCCGAAGAGGTAGAGGAGGGTCTTCGTTACATCCACCAGGTTGAGAGCCCCGTCGAGGTTGGAGTCTCCGCGACGGAAGTCATCGCCGGAGTTGCTGAGGTCGAGGGAGAGCTCGTAGATCGTTTGGGTGTCGATTCCGACAACGTATTCCGAGGAGATGCCGATC
>DQQH01000029.1 GCA_015664425.1 Planctomycetota bacterium | reverse complement strand
TCAGCATCCGGGGTAGGTGTCGCAGATCAGGGTGTCTTCGGTCGGATCGAGGCCACACTCATCGAGAGGATCGGGCAGGGCCGGCCCGGCGGTGTAGAGCCAGTCGAGGAGATACACCGGGTCGGCGAGGTCGACGCTGCCGTTGTCGTTGCAGTCGGCGCTCTTCATGCATTCCGGTTGGGGTCCCGCGAGGAAGAGGTAGTTGAGGATCTTGACTGGGTCAGACAGGTCATGGACGCCATTGCCATCGATGTCTCCGCGGATGAAGAAGGTACCGAGGGGCTGCTCTTCGATGGTGAAGGTGGTGCCCGAGGTGTTCACCGGGGCCCCTTCCTCGCCGGTGCTGACGACGATGGGGGTTGGCGGGGAGGGGGTTGGTGGTGCCAGGCTACCGGTGAAATCGAGGGAACTGGCGCCGATGGGGGCGGTCGGCTGGGTGCTGTAGTGTGCGAGGGCGATCTCCTGGTCATCCCCGATCGGAAGCGTCTCGAGGACCGGTCCGAGGGAGATCACCACCGCCATGATGAGGCCGTCGCCATTGGAAGGCTCAGTCACCAGGGCGATGAAATCAGGCCCTGCCCCGCCGTTGAGAACTGCCAGGGCGTCACCGATCTCGGCGCTGTCGAGGTGGAAGGCGAGAGGATCATGGCCGAGGCCGAAGGAGAAGCCGTACGCTTCCGTCGGGCAAGAGAGGGTGACGGTGGCCTCGGCCGGGTCTCCCTGGAGCACCGTTGTGCCCCCTGTGGCAGCGAGGGTGAAGGGCAGGACGCCGCCGATCTCGATTTCCCCCGGCAGGGTTGTCGGCACCAGGGCGATGCCCGAGGCGGGGACGATGACCAGTTCCACCGGCGGCGAGCCTACGGTGTCGCAGTAAGCCAGGGCGGCAACGGTGTCATCGGGCCCTATCAGGAGGTAATCGACGAGTGCGCACTCGTGTCCCAGGCCAGGGGGAAGGAGATTGACGCCGAAAAGATCGATGACTACGCCCTGGTTCATGCCGACACCAGGGTAGGTCTCGATCGAGAGAAAGCCGGCAGGCTGGCCGCCGTTGGCGGTCAAGGGTGCGGATCCAGGCTCGGCAACCAGGATCTCGGCAGCTGCCACATCGTGGCAGACACCATAGGACCAGGCGTTGAGGCTGAGGCCGTTGTTGTCGAGAAGGCAGCGCACCGTGACGATGGAGCCGTTGGGGCCGCTCGGAGTGTCGAAATAGAAGACGTAATCGGGATCCTGGGCTCCGCCTGAGGAACTCAGTCCAAAAATGCCGACGAGGAGAATTACCAAGAGGCGCATGGAGTCTACTCTTCCTCGAGAGGTCCAGGGCGGGGAGCCCGAACCACCTCGAAACTGGCCTGAACCCCAGAAATGGAGGCTTCAGGCGGGATGTGGACAAAGGCGGCAACACAGAACCGGACCCAAATCGGTGCCCTTCGCCGTACCACCTCTCTCCAGAAGAGGAGCCAGAGATGGAGACGCGACTCCGATGATACCACGGGTTTTGGAAGTTGCGGACCCCCCACCCGGTGAATGAGGAAGCGTCCACGATGGGAACAACTCGGTCCGGTACGGTACCTGCCTCAAAAACTCGCCCCCGATCCCGGTTCCGCCGGTGGATCAATAACCAGATCAGAAGTCATTGTGACTAAAGGGTTTGAGATATCCAGACGGGCACCGATTCGACCAGGCCCGCCAGTTGCCACCTTCCGTTGACGGGAGCGAACTCCCGCACGGCCTCGACAGGAAGGAACCCCGATGGCGACAGCCGACCCCCACCAGCCACGGATCTCGAATGGACCTCTGGAGGTCCGAGAAGTTCGCGAACTCCAGGCTCGTGGCATCAAGAAGGTGCGCCTCGTCAGTGAAGGTCAGTACAAGGCTTCACTCAAACTGGCGGTGGGAAAGGCGACAGTCGAACTGCTCGGCGATCTGGATTTGCCCGAGGAAGTTCTCCGCCTGATCAGGGAGAGGGCCTTCGACGAGATCGCTCGAGGGAGTGATGACCGAGGTACTGGGAGATCCGTGTCGGCCGGAGGTGAGGATCACCCCGGGCTGGAAGAACCGCCTCCCCCCGAGTCCCGGCCAGAAACCATCGACGACGTTTCCCGGGTTCTCTCCGCCGATTGGCGGGAGGAGATCGATGACGTGCGCGACTCCCAGCGTCTCCAGGTCGAGAGACTAGAAGCAAGAATCGAGAATTTGATGCAAGCATTGAACGCAACCGACCAACTCCTCCTGGGGCTTGCAGAAATCACCACGACGGCTTCCACAGGCACACAGGAGGAAATTGACACCCCTGGACTGCTGATGGGGAAGAAGTCGGAACTTCTCGAGCAACTGTTTCAAGCAAACCTGGTCCTGCGAGAGCTGGAATCGGGAAATGCGATGGGATTAGAAATCGATCATGGAGAGGAATCCTAGGACGATGAACAAGGAAACGAGAAGGAAAAACACCCCGGTGCAAGTCGATGCCAAGAGAGAATCCGCTGGCATTCTGAAGAGCAAGACGGGAGTTCTTCACGTCGGAATCGACCTCGGAACTAGCCGTTCAGCGGTGGCAGCTTCCAACGGGGTCCGTGAAATGGTTGGCAGCGTCGTCGGCTGGCCGAAGGATTCCGTTTCGGCAAAGTTGAACGGTGCCGCTCCCATCTTCGGCGATGAAGCGCTGGAGAAGCGAATGGCCCTCAACATCTGTTACCCCCTGGTCGATGGCAACCTCGCCTACCCCGATCTGGAGGGGGTTCAGCAGGCCTCCTCGCGAAACGCGGCCATCCAGTTGATGAGCCACCTGAAGTCCCTCTGCGGAGCGACCGCCGATCAGGCTGTCTACGCTGTCGTCGGAGCCCCTGCCGAGGCGACCAAGGAGAACAAGCAAGCGATCATCGCGCTGACCCGGGAAGCGGGAATCGACGGAGTCATGGTGGTCTCCGAGCCCTTCGCAGTCGCCTACGCACTCGATGCCCTCGAAGACGCGATCGTGATCGACATCGGCGCAGGGACCATCGATCTTTGCCGGATGGCGGGAACACTCCCGGAGCACGAGGACCAGATCACCATCTTCAAGGCCGGCAACTTTGTCGACCGGGCGATGTCGGAGCGCATCCGCAAGAGTTACCCGCAAGCCCAGTTCACCCTGAACATGATCAGGAAGGCAAAGGAGCGCTTCAGCAGCCTGCTGGAGTCAGAAAGTCGGGCCATCGTTTACTTCCCTGTCGATGGAGTCCCGACGGAGATCGACGTGACCACCGAAGTTTGCGAGGCGGTGCGGTTGATCGTTCCTGAAGTGGTCGATGGGATCCGCCAGCTGGTGGCGACCTTCGACCCGGAATTCCAGGAGCAGATTCGAAGCCGGGTCTTTGTCTCTGGCGGTGGTTCTCAGATCTTCGGCCTTCAGGGAGCCCTCGAGGAAGGCCTCCAGAAACTCGGCGGCGGAAAGGTCTACATCGTCGATGACCCCATCTTCACCGGTGCCCAGGGGGCACTGAAGCTCGCCCAGGAGATGCCGCTGCAATACTGGCAACAGCTCGGATCGAACTAGGCCCTACATCTTCTCACCTTCGGACGAAGTGGAGCCGGAATCCTGCGGGGTTCTGGCTCCGTTGCTAATTTCAGGGGTGGGATTTCAAAGGGTCTATCGCCGATCGACGTGACAGCTGCGCAGGTCCCTGACGATGGCAGAGATCCGGCTGGTGGCCCTCAGGAGGGCATCGTCGGTGGTGTCGGGAGCGAAGGAAAGCCGGATTGCACCCCGGACCTCCGAATCGGCGCAGCCGAGGGCACGAAGAACATGGGAGGGCTCGCGCGCCCCGGAAGAACACGCCGACCCGCTGGAGGCGAAGATGCCTTCCAGGTCGAGGCGAACCAGGAGGGTCTCCGCGATGACCCCTTCGAAGGTGACGTTGATGCAGTTCGGAAAACAGGACTCAACAGGGGAGAGGATGCGAGCACCGGCGATCTCTCCCAGCTGATTGCGCACGAGGGTCGATTTTCTGGTCAGTGAGTCCGAGGGCCAGAGAGGCTCCTCACGAGCGATCCTGGCGAGGATACCGAGTCCGTGAATGGCGACCAGATTCTCGGTTCCAGGGCGCACCTTGCGCTCCTGAGAGCCACCGGTGAAGAGCGGGCGGGCGATGATGCCACGCCTCATCCACAGGGCACCGACCCCCTGAGGGCCAAAACTCTTGTGGGCAGTGATGGTCGCGGCATCGACCCCGAGCTGGGGAATGGTGTCGCCCAGCCGGAAGAAGCCCTGGGCGCCATCGCTGTGGACCACCGCTCCTTGCTCTGACAGTTCCGTGCAGAGGCGACGGAGGTCCTGGATGGCTCCCGTTTCGTTATTGACCCATTGAATCGAGACGAGAGCTCCGTCGAGATCTTCCTTTGGAGGAATCTCGCCGATCTGGCCACGCTCGTCGACGGCGATCTCACCACCGGGGAATCCCTCCTTCCAGAGGGCTCGAGCGGGTTCCCGGACTGAAGAATGTTCGACCGACGAGACCCACAAGGATCGGAACCGGGGAGCCAGGGAGGTGATGGCGATGTTGTTGCTCTCGGTTCCCCCCGAAGTGAAGAAGATTTCGAGGGTATCGACATCGAGAAGGGCAGCGAGATTTTCCCGCGCCTCCTCGATCAGTTTCCTGGAGCGCCTGCCTGCTCCGTGCAAGGAAGACGGGTTACCGAGTTCATGGTCAGCGAGAAGCTGCTCCATCCCCTCTAGAACTCGCGGATGGAGCGTCGTGGTGGCGTTGGTGTCCAGGTAGATGGAGGGAGTATTCAAGGCGTACCACCGAGATCGAGGCCGCGCATTTCGGAGAGGTCGATGCGCCACTCGCCTTCTTCCGGAGCGATGCGAAGACTGATCTCGTAGGTGTCATCTTCCCGGAAATGAACCAGGGTCACCCACCGGGCCTCGGGGTCGCCTGGAATTCTCTCGACCTCTGGAACGCGAAAAGCATCAGCGATCACCCTCCACATGTGGCTGCCATCGAGTGCCTCGACGCGAGCCCAGCGAATGGAAGCCTCGAAGGATCCTTCAGAAACCCGCTCCCGGGATTCGCTGTCAAGACACTGATAGGCAAATTGGTACTGGCCTGTCTCGACTGCGTACTGGAAGAAACGCAAGGTATCGCTCGCTGACGACCGATCGAAGTACTTGTCAGCAGGCGGCGGTGTGACACAGCAGCCAGCAGAAAGAGTGAGAAGGAGTGCGGCGAGGCAGGATCGAATCACCTCTCGAGCGTGAACAACTCCGATGAATCGAAGCCGCCATCCCTGAGGGCAGTAAGGTACATCGCTGCTCCAGTGTTGGTGTTGATCAGCCAGAAATAGTTCGACAGCGTGCGCTGAGTCAGCTGCAACTCGAGGTGTTCGAGCGGGAAGGTGTCGCTATCGATGGGGTAGGTTCCTGAAGACACGAAGGGCTGCTCGGAGCCATCGGGAAAGGCGACGAAATGGATGGAATGCTTCTCCTTGTTGAAGATCCAGGTACTCCTGCGAAATGTGAAGAACTGGAATTTTCCACCTCCATCGGCCTCGGCAGCGACGCGCAGTGATTCTGCTTGAAGCGACGAGTGAAGGACGGGGACGGAAGGGGTGAAGGACCCGGCAGCGATGGCCATCACCACACCCAGGAGAATCCACAGACTGGGTTGAAAGATCCGCGGGAAGTTATCCAAAATCATCCTCAATTCTCCTCATCCGGGAGCAGGGGTTCATCCGGGTCGGGCCAGGGTGGAAATTCATCCGCTGGATCTCCGGAAAGACTGGGGAGTTGGAGGTCCGTCAGCGCGAGGTGCGAGACGTCCTGAACCTCGTTGAAAACCTTTTGGGTCACGTGAATGGGGATCCGATTGCGGCAGGCGAGAACCAGGCAGTCACTCGGTCTGGCGTCGATCCGGACCTCGTTGCTGTGCCCTACCGACCCGCCATTCTCATCGGCGATTTTCTGTTCGAGGATCAATGTTGCACAGAAAGCATTGTCGATGATGCGAGAGATGACCAGTTGACGGATTGAGATGTCAAAACCAAGAAGCATCGAATCGATCAGATCGTGGGTCATCGGACGTGGGAGGTGCTCCTGGCGAAGTGCACGGATGAGCGCGTCTGCCTCGAGGACGCCGATGAAGACAACAAAGGTCTTCTCGCTATTCCCGAGCAGGATCGCAGCGCCAGCTTCGCTGGGGCCGAGAATCTTCTTCAGCTCGATTTCTACTAGTTCTTCGACCACCACGGCTCTCCGAGAGGACCCAGCAACGACACAAACGCGCCCATTGAGTTCCCAACTCCGCAAAATGGTAAGACTTTCGACATCAACTGCCCGATTCTATTCGCCGCCATGCAGGGAGTCAAAAGAAGGTCCAGAGGGGGCTTGGAGGAGCGGCGAGAGCCATCTGCAAGCGGTGGCGGAAACCGCAACGATCGAGGATTCGATCGGCTTGGTGTCGAGGGCAACCGCAAGCCGTCCCGGACCGTTACCGAAGGCGACGCGGCCACGAGATTCTTCCACCAGAAGCACCCCAGCAGCGATGTCCCAGGGGCGTCCCCTGCTCCATGCACCGGCACCGAGCCGTCCCTGGGAGATCCATGCCATCTCCAGAGCAATCGAGCCCAGCGACCTCTCCTTGAAGGGTTTCGGCAGGGAGGAGCGCCAGTTGGGGTGCTTCCGTCGCCACCTCGGAGAAAGGGCGAGGACAGGGACGGTCCCTGGCTTAATGAAGGGTGCAGGCCCGGGGCCGCCACGAACCACGCCACCGCCCCGCACCGCCTCGAACCATTCCCCGCGAATCGGGTCGACGACCCATCCCAACTGGGGTTCTCCCGATTTCACCCATGCGACCGAGATGGAGAAGAGAGGAATGCCGGCGAGGAAGTTGTGGGTTCCATCGACGGGATCGATCACCCATCCATCTCCGGACCAGTTCGACGGGGCTCCCTGCTCCTCACCCCACACCTTGTCCTCAGGGTAGCGCAGCTCGACCGCTCTTCTGAAGAGGATCTCCGCCGCCTCATCGGCCGGCTGGCGCTGGAGCCAGCGATCGCGAACGAGGCGCGCGAGAAGGCACGACTGAAGCCGGCCGAAACTGCGTCTCGAGTCGTTGGCAAGAGCCATGGTGGACGGCCCTCAGGAGGGCATCGAGGAGCGTTCGAGCGCCTCGATGCCCGGTAGAGACCTTCCCTCGAGGAACGCCAGGGCGGCTCCTCCCCCGGTGGAAACGTGATGAAAACTGTCACTGTCGGCGAAGGTGCGGACGGCAGCAGCGCTGTCGCCACCACCGACGAAAACGCGGCCGCTGTGCCCTGCGAGAAATCCGGCGAGGGCACGAGTGCCTTCCTGGTACGCCTTCTCCTCGAAAACTCCCGGTGGGCCATTCCAGAAGATGGTTTGTGCCGGGGTGAGGGTCTTCTCGAATAGTTCGACACTTCGAGGACCGATGTCATAGAAGGCCCAGCCGTCGGGAATCCTGTCCCCGACTTCGATAACGGCGGCGGAATCGGGGTCATGAAGAGAGGGGCCGCAGACGAAATCGACCGGGAGTACCAGCGGGGAATCGGAACCCAGACGCTGGGCGGTGCCATCCTCGATCGATGCGGGGTCGATGCGGGAGTTACCGACGGGAAATCCGCGAGCGGCGAGGATTGTATTGGCCATTCCCCCACCGACGACCATTCCATCGACGTCACCTGAAAGGCTGTCGATGACTCCGATCTTGTCGGCGATCTTGGCGCCGCCGAGCACGAGCCAGAAGGGCCGACCGGGGGAGTTCCTCAACGAGCCGAGGGCGGAGAGTTCGGATGCAACGAGAAGCCCGGCATATGCGGGACGCAATCGGGCGATGGCATCGACAGAAGCGTGGGCGCGGTGACAGGAGCCGAAGGCATCATTGACGTAATGATCGCAGAGGCTGGCGAGAATCGCTGCCAATTGACGGTCGTTCTTCTTCTCTCCAGGATCGAAGCGGAGGTTCTCGAGGAGTGCGACTGCTCCCGGGGCGAGGCTAGATATCGAGTCCATCGTTCTCTGGTCGGGAGGCATCGCCTCGAGGAGAGGGACGTCGGTGGCGATCATCCCCGATAGGCTCTCTGCGACCGGCTGGAGAGAGTGGGAAGGATCGGGCCCTGCCGGCCGACCGAGGTGGGAGCACAGGACGAGCCGAGCTCCAGATGCCCTGAGGGCGGTGATCGTCGGCAGGAGAGCTTCAATTCGGGTGGTATCCTGGACAACGCCGTCACGGATGGGAACGTTGAGATCCCCGCGAAGAAGAACCCGGTCTCCCTCGCCGAGTTTCTCGAGGAGTTGATCCAGCGTCCGCATTGAAGATCCCTCCAGTCGATCTCCAGGACCGACTCTCAGCGCAGATGCTGAAGGGTAATCTCGAGGTGTTCCAGGGTGAAGGGGGTCCAGAAAATCACTTTGCTGTCCCTGCCCAGCTTCGAGAGGTCATCTCCCCCGCCGATGTGGTGAAGGGTTTCTCGCAAACTCTCTATTCCTACTCCACCGGCAAGGTGATGGGCTGTTTCACCGATCCTTTCCGACCAGGGTGTCGGGTTGGCGAGGTGCTGGAGCAAAGAGGGCCGCAAATGGGTTGGCGATGCCCTGTCGGCGCTGGCACAACCGGCGCATAGGGTCAGGAGTAGGGCGCACAAGCGAAGACCCATCAGTTTCTCTTTTCAAGGGTGGACTCACCCATCGACGGGCGGCGGCAGATCCGCGTTTCCATCTCGCGGGCGACCCTGTCCCTCTGAAAGGGAAAGATCACCAGATGAAACGCCTGAAAGGCGATCCCCAGAAGAGCCCGCATCATCTGGAACGCGACCTCCAGCCACGAACCGAGAGAGGGTTCAGGGAAGGTGGCCGGCGAAACTGACCCGGTCTTGTTCAATTCATCGCCTTCTTTCAGAGGATACCATCGGCACCAGTTCACCTACTCATCTTCACCGGGTGGTGGCCGGGGTTCCACCCCACGGCTGGCCAGGAATGACCAGCGTGAGACTTTGGCCGCCAGATGGCGGACGGTTGCGTAGTAGGTGTAGTCGAGAGCCTTTTCCCGGTCGCGGCGGGAACTCCAGGAGAAGGGTGCCTTGAGCCGGGTCGAGGCGACCTTCTTGCGCGAGCCGTCCTCGAGGGACTCGAAGAGAGCAGCCACCACCTCACCCTGAAAAATGTCGGTGATGGGGACCTTGTAGAAGTGCTGGGTTCTGACGAAATAACAGCGAATCCGGACCTCGAGCTGATAGCGGGTGTTGGTGTTCTTTCTTGTCGGCACGAAACGAATCGGGGGATCGGCAGAGGACGCCGTGCTGTTGAGTTCAAAAGCGACCGCCGAAGGATCAGGAGGTTTGCGGCCGAGCCGCTCATCGAGGAGCAGACCGATGGTGATTCCCGGGCCGCCGCTAACTGGCTCGGGAATGATTGGAGACGATTCGTTTCCGGATCCTCCTGAACCCTCTTTGACCTGCTTTTTCCAATCTCCGAGGCGCAGTTCCTCGGGGATTTCATGAGCGTCTTCTCCACCGATATTTTCCAGTTCCTCTCGCCTTTTGATGGCCTCAGGGGAACCCTTCAGATACCAGGTGCCGGCGATCCATTCGAAACCCAACTTCTTCCGAGCGAGGGGATCCTCCGGAGTGATGCCGACGACGATGGTGAAGTGAAGTCTGGCCTCGGACTTGAGTTCAGATCGCTCGCACCAGAGGGCCAGTTCGAGGTGGCCGAGGGCATCATCTGGAGCGAGAGCATCGGCTTTCTTGCGATACTTGTCGTTAACCGTTTCAGAGGTCTCGATCCTGAGGATCTGGGAGCGGTCCACGGTCACCACTTCGTTGCCGGTTCGGATGCTGACGAGGTCACCGAGTTCCCTGAGAATGGTGCCCTCGATGGTGCGTCCGTCCTTGAGGTGGAAGATATCGGCGAGAAGCGGGCTACAGAGACTGAAGAGACCGATGAGCAGGGCCACCATCACCCGGGGTAGACGATGGCTGTGGCCAGCCCTGCTGGAGGTTCGACAGGTCTGTGCAGGTGTCTGCAAAGTCACTTTGCGGTATCCTTCCAGCCTCGACGCGCGTCCCGGGTGAGGACGCAGGGAACCCAGGATCAACTGCCAGAGAGGTCAATCCCGCTGGATTGTCCATCTGGAGCGCCTTTGATTCCACAATATCCTCGGGGAGAGCGCTTGATTCTACCTCTGAAAACCCCACCAGCACCCCCAGGGTTCCCCCTGCTGTTACTGATTCTCGGCCTTTTGACTGGCTGTGAGGGCCCTGGCAATCCCGGGGGATCCGCCCTCCAACCCGGGTGGTTCAGTGACGGCACCGGGGTCAGCAAAATCAATTTCAGGCATTTCAACGGCATGACCGGTGAGCGTTACTTCTGTGAAACGGTCGGTCCCGGAATCGCCTTGTTCGATTACGACGGCGATGGCGACCTCGATCTCTTCGTCGTTCAGGGGAAACTTCTCGGTGAAGAAGCGACCATCGAGCAGTCAGTCTTTCCACCGATTCCTGGGACACCTCCTTTCGGGCGCCTGTTGCGAAATAACGGTAGCGACTCTTCGGGGCAGGTCACTTTCAGCGATGTGACCGATGGGAGCGAAATCATCGCCGATGGCTACGGAATGGGGTGCGCCGTCGGTGATATCGATGCCGATGGAGATCCCGATTTGTTGTTGACCGCTTTTGGCCGCGACCAGATGTGGCGAAACGATGGCGATGGCACCTTCACCGATGTTTCAGAATCGTCGGGGATCGACGATTCGCGCTGGACCACCAGTGCCGCTTTCTTCGATTACGACGAGGATGGCGACCTCGATCTCTTCGTCTGTGCATACGTCGATTTCACCCTGGAGAACCACAAGCCCTGTTACTCAGAGACGAGCGCTCTCGATTACTGCGGTCCCAGCAGTTATCGGCCGGAAACCGATCGCCTCTACCGGAACCGGGGCGACGGGACATTCGAGGACGTCACATCATCTAGCGGTATCGGAACCGCCTACGGAGCCGCTCTCGGGGTCATCGTCAGCGATTTCGACGGTGATCAGCGTGTCGATATCTATGTCGCCAATGATGGGTACGCCAACCAGTTGTGGCTCAACCAGGGAGATGGAACCTTCCGAGATGAAGCACTTCTCGCCGGTTGCGCCTTCAACCGCGATGGAAAAGCCGAGGCGAGCATGGGCGCCGATGCAGCCGATATCGATGGCGATGGAGATGAGGACATCTTCCTCAGCCACCTCACCGACGAAACCAACACGCTGTACGTGAATCAGGGAAACGGCGTCTTCGACGACCGATCCTCCTCCTCGGGGCTGGGTGTACCGAGCCTTATTTACACCGGCTTCGGCGCGGCCTGGATCGACATCGACAACGATGGGGCCCTCGATCTGCTCATCGCAAACGGTGCTGTGAAGACGATCGAGGCCCAGGCCTCTGCCGGAGAGCTCTACCCCCTTCACCAGCCGAACCAGGTCTTCATCAATCGTGGCGATGGACATTTCGACGAGAGGAGTTCTGCTGCAGGGCCCGCACTGGCGATTTCCGAGGTGAGCCGTGGCGCGGCTTTCGGTGACATCGACAACGACGGCGATACCGATGTTCTGATCGGGAACAACAGCGGAGCACTCAGGCTGCTGGTCAACGAGGTGGGCTCGGAGAAATCCTGGGTCGGCCTGCACCTCCGCGATGATCGTGGATTGGAGACTCCCGGGGCAATCGTCCGGGTCGAGAGGGCTGATGGCTCGACCATCTGGAGGCGGGTTCGCATCGCTGCCAGTTACCTGAGCGCCAACGATCCAAGAGTCCTGGTCGGACTTGGTGACAGCACCGGGCCGATCGACATCGAAGTCCGCTGGCGAGGTGGCGAGAGGGAGTGGTTCGGACCCCTCGGTGCGAGACGTTACCATTCAATCGACAAGGGAAAAGGGAGGAAGAAGAGGGAATGAAACGTCTCGGGGTGAGGGTCGGCGCCTTCTATCTTCTCGCGGGATTGCTGGTGGTGAGTTGCTCCTCCGACAACGCGCCGCCGGTACCCTTTCCCGCCCTCGGGGATTTCGAGCCCGCTGTCAGAGAACACCTCGAGAATGCTCGATCGTCCCTGGAGAGCGCTCTCGTCGATGGTGGCGGCGACCCGCAGAAGGCCGGGGATGCCTATGGCGAGTGTGGCATGGTTCACCACGCCTACATGATGCTCGACACCGCGCTCGCTTGCTATCAACAGGCCGCTGAACTCCAGCCCCAGGAACCACGCTGGTTCTACCTCCTCGGAAAGGTTCTTCGAATTCGCCAGAGGTTCGAGGAGTCCGAGCAGAACTACCTGGCGACCCTCGAACTTCAGCCGGGCCATCTCCCGGCACAGATCGCCCTTGGCAACCTGCTCTACGAACTCGACAGTTTGGAGGAAGCAGGGTCGTATTTCGACATCGTCCTTGGCAGCAACCCCTATTGTGTTCCGGCCCTGGCAGGACTCGGCCGGATTGCTCTTGCCCGGGGAGATGCGCAACAAGCGATCGAGCTGCTGGAGCATGCCCTCGACCTCTCCCCCGCTTCCAGCGCCCTGCGCTACCCTCTTGGCCTGGCTCTGCGCGAAGTGGGTGAGGGTGAAAGAGCGCTGGTGGAGATGGGGAAGAGGGGAATCGCGGCCGCCGGGGTCAAGGACCCGTGGATGGAGGAGGTTCGCAAGCGAGCTCTCGGCTGGCGGTTGCACCTCAATCGCGGGACCACCCTTTTTCAGGCGGGGAGATATCGGGAGGCGGAGGTGGAATTCCAGAAGGCGTTACTCATCGAAACAGAAGAAGCGAGCATCCGTACCAACCTGGGATCGACCCTCGTCAAACTGGGGCGAAAAAAAGATGCCCGTCGGCAGTTCGAGGATGCCCTGCGACTCAATCCGGATAGCGCGTTGACCTGGTTCAATCTGGGAGTTCTCGACGCCGGACGCGGCGAGGATGGGAAAGCGGTGGAACGTTACCAGCGTGCTCTGGAACTGCAGTCAAATCTCCACGATGCTCGTTTCAACATGGCGAACAGTCTTCGGCGTCTGGAGCGTTTCGAGGAGGCGCTCGGCGAATACCGGGAGGTGTCCCGCTCCCGCCCTGGTGATGGCAGCGCCTGGTTCGCTCATGGCCTCTGCGCCCTGCGGCTCGGGAACAGAGGTGGTGCCCTGGAAATACTCGAGGCTGGACTTCTCGCTTCCCCCGGGGACCTCCGGATCGAGAACGCCGTCTGCAGGTTGCTGGCGACTTCCGGAGCGGAGGGAGTCTCCGGCAGGGCTCTCAACCTCAGTGATGGCCTGGTGGCTCGATCGAATTCACTCGATCATGTCGAGACGCGGGCAATGGCGCTGGCAGCGGCGGGCAGGTTCGAAGAGGCGGTGACCTGGCAAGAATCGTGTCTGGACGCCGCCCGCGGGGCCGGGATGGCGGATCTCCTCCCCTTCCTCGGAGACAATCTCGAGTGTTACCGACGGGGAGAGCCGGCCGCAGTACCCTGGCCCCTCGACTCGGAACTGCTTTCCCCCTCCTCGTCGCCGTCCGATTGAGGGCCTCGATCTGGAATTGGTGAAAGGGAAACGGAATCGATGCTGCCGAGGGCTCGCAGCACCGCACCATCGGCGAGAATCTCCTCGGTTTCCGCATTCAGCAGGAACCACATCCCCTCGACGACCTGGAAGGTGCAGCTGAAGACCAGGTGGCGCAGGCTTCCGCCGATCGTGCATGAGAAAAGTTCGGTCACGATCGTTCCCGGGGCGAAACTCTCATCGGGGAGTTCGATCCAGTCGCTGAAGGTGGATTTGGCGAGGAGTTTCCCGGCGCCATCGAAGATCGATTCACTGAGCGGCCGCGATCGGGAAGGGTCCAAACTGACGACCGCAATGCTGCCACCTGAGATCACACCCTCCCAGTAAGCGATGTTGAGGATTCCGACCCCAGAGCGAAACAACTCACGCTCGGGGATCTTCAAGCGAATCGTCGAGGGCTGCCCTTCGGATTCGGAGAGAATCGGCGCGCAGGAGCCGGGATCGAGGGCTAGGAGGTCGCTGGCGAAACGCAGCCGGCAGACTCGATCGAGGTCGTACCCCCAGAATCTCAGGTCATCGATGTCCAGCGCAATCCCTGCGATGGGGACCTCTTTCACCGAACCTGCCACGCGGTTCTCCATGACAAAGGTGTAGTTGAATCCCCTGTCGATGGGGACGGGACGCCCGAGCCAGCGCCGGTTCTTGGCCTGGAGCCGGGGGAGAGCCCGGGCAAGGCTCGATTTTTCCTCGGGGAGGGATCGGCAGAACCGTTCGACGAGGCTGACCGCCGTGCTGTGGTTGGCGATCCTCCTCAACAGGGCAGAGAGTTCAGGTGCGGGGCTTCCCTCACGACTGGCGCCGAGCAATGCCTGGCGCACCTCCTCGAGCCTCGCTGCATCCACTGGTTTGCGGGAGACTGGCCGTCCTGTTGCCCTGGAGAGGGCCCCTCCCACCGAGGATCGAATCACAGAGATCAGCCCCCGGAGGGACGCCTCTCTGAGCCTCGGCTCGTCGTCGGTGAGAAACGGCAGCAGGGTCGAGACGGTGCGGGCGTCACCGGTGCGCCCGAGCCCGTGGGCGGCGGCTTCTCGCCGGGGCAGAGAGCCAGGGGAGAGAGCAGAAATGAAGAAATCCGCGGCATCGGCCGGTGCCCGCGAGAGCACCGCAAGGGTCACATCCCGCCGGGTGGACTCATCTTCGAGTTCCAGCAGGGGAGCAAGGAGACCCAGGAGATCGGCGTCCCCGCGCCCGAGAAGCAGGTCCAGGCCTCTCTTCCGGACCTCGGGGTCCGTTGAAGCCGACATCTCCAGCTCGCGCGCCACTTCCGGGGCAAGGGATTGTCGGTCAGGGGGGGCCGGCTCGTCGAAGAGTAGGAGTGACGAAAGGCAGAGGGATACGACCAGAAGGGGCATTAATTGACCTCATTTCGCCCTGGAGGGTACAGGGGTATCGGTACCACTTCCACAGTGAGTTGCCCGGGTTGACTAACCACTTACAAACATTACAATTGCATTACAAATGTCAGGAATTCCCGGACCCGAAGTCAGTTCACACCTTCGCAGGTGCAGCAGTTCGAGAGCAAGCTTCACGGGGAATGCCGCTATCCCGGTGTGCAGAGGAAATACGATGCGAACGATTGCCATTCTCTTCTTCACCCTGATCTTCCTCCTCCCCGGTTTCCAGGTAAGGGGGCAGGTCGCGCCGACGCCGCTCCCCCACCAGAGTCCAGCTTCCCTCGATCAGAGGGACGGGGCATTGCGGGCGGGGAGTGGATCATCCGCCTCACCGATGGTCCCGGGCCAGGTTCTCCAGTCGGGAACCTTTGCGGGTCTTAGCCCCTTTGGAATCTGTGCCATCCCCTCGACGAGGACGATCTGTGTCACCGAACTCCACGGCGGAAACACTTACCTCTACAACCTCGATCAGATCTATGCCGGTGCCATCGGAGTGATTCTCAATCCTGGAGGGCAGGTCACCACCACTGGGATCACGAGCGATGGGGTCTTCCTCTACTGGTTGATTCCAGGAGCCTTTCCGAATTTCTGGCGAAGTGGACTCGATGGAAGTGGCCCTCAGAGCCTGGGACAGGTGATCCCTCCGGCCCTGGGAGTCGTCGGCGACATCACCATCGATGGCAACGGCGATCTGTGGGTCACCGATGTCACCAACGACCAGTACAGCAAGCACTCACTCGTTGACGGAGCCTACCTCGGAGTTCTGATCCCGCACCCAGCAGGCGGGGGTTCCGGAAATGGCATCGCCTACAGGGAAGCTTGCGACACCCTGGCGATACCCCACAACGCCGCCGGATCCATCGGGGTGACAGAAATTTCCGCCGTGAACCTCGACGGATCCCAGGTGGGTGTGACTGACCTTCCACCGATCGGCGGTTTCTTCAATGGAATCGAGTCGGTGGGAGTGGGTTCGACGGGTGTCCCAAGCCACTTCATCGTCGACAACGCGGGAAGCCAGATCCTCGAGTTGGAGGCGATCAACCCCTGCCCCACCATTCCCAGTCAGGGAGCCTACGACTACCAGGTTTGCGCCAGGCCAGGGGTTGTTTCCGACGAGGGCTGTGCCGGAAACCTGCCCCTCGTCGCGGTGGACGGCACCGTCACCAGCCTGGATATCCCCATCAGTAGCAATTTCGTCCTCGATGATGTCGAGGTCGACGTGAGGATCGAACACCCCGACCCAACGGAACTGCTGATCACCTTGACGAGTCCTGCGGGAACCTCCATCACGCTTCACGATGGCGGTGGTTCGGGAGTGACGGTCCTCGACCTGATCTGGGATGACTCGGGCAGTTACCCGGGTTCGGTTCCCTGGTCGGCGGGGCTTCATGTCCAACCATCGGGGCCTGGAAACCTTGCCGTTTTCAATGGCGAGAATTCGGCAGGGACCTGGAACCTCTCGATGACTGACAGTGCCGGTGGCGGCGCACCGACGGTGGTAGCGGCGTGCCTCGTCGCCTCCTCGACGCCTGGTTTGACCGTGAGCCACCTGACAACGCCAGTAATCGACACCATTTCCATCGATCGCTTCAACATCGTCAGGGACATCGACGTGACCCTCGAGATCACTCACAGTTTTTCCGGGGATCTCAGGATTCTGTTGGAATCCCCAGGCGGAGTCCAGGTGACCCTTCTGAACGAGAACGTCACTCTCGGATCGAATATCGACGTCACCTTTGACGATGACGGCGGTGGAATCTCGGTCGACGGTCCCGGTGCGTTGGCTGATTTCCACGGAGAGAGTCTTTTCGGCGGTTGGAATCTGGAAGTCCACGATCCCTTCCCTGGAGACGACGGTGCTCTTCACGCCTGGTGCCTCAATATCGACGAGAGCCAGAAGCGCCAGATCTGCCTCCAGCAGTCGAGAACCGAGCTGTGTCAGGCGTCAGTTGCTCCCATCAGTTCTGTGGCGGTGCTCAACGATGTGATGACGGTCATCGATCCGATCCAGGTGCACGACCTGGACATCGCGCTCGACGTTACTCACAGCTGGATTGGCGACCTCGACATTTCCATCTTGAGCCCGGAAGGGACCGACGTCTCTTTGCTGTCGACGGGGATCGGATACGTCGATGGAATCCATACGGTTTTTGATGATGAGGGGATCGATTTTGATGCGCTCGCTCTTCCGACACAACAATCGATGAATCCTCAGGGGCCCGGGAGCCTCGCAGACTTCTTTGGGCAGAATGGAAGTGGTGACTGGAACCTGCAGGTTACCGATCACGTCGCCTCTGACGATGGCACCCTCGATTCTTGGTGTCTTGGTTTTCTCGATGCGGCGGAGATCTCCAGTGCCCAGCCTCTGGAAATCGAGTTCGTGGTTACCGATGACATCGAGGTCACCGACGTCGACGTCCAGTTGAACATCACCCACGCGGACATCTCCGATCTCAATGTCACGCTTCAGTCCCCAGCGGGAACATTAATCGTCCTGGAGCAGAATGGTGGTGTGAGCAGCGCCGTGCTGAACACGACATACGACGATTCTGGGCTTCCTCATGCCACTTCATCCCTTGCCGGGGACGGTCGAACGCAGCCACAAGGGCTGCCGCTCTCGACTTTCAACGGTGAGACGATGGTCGGGACGTGGCTGGTCCGGATTACTGATCTGATCGGTGGAAGTAATGGCGTCCTCGAGTCCTGTTGCTTGCATATAAGCGGAGATGATCCGACCTGTGTCGGGCCAACCATCGCAGCAACTGCAAACGTCTACTCCGGGAACATCCCCCTCGAAGTGGCGTTCATTTCCCAGACGACCGGAACGGGGCCTTCAACCTTCCTTTGGAACTTCGGGGATGGCGAGGTGAGCCTCGAGGAGAATCCGATCCACACTTTTGTGCTGCCAGGCATTCACGAGGTCCTTGTGACGATGACCAACGATTGTGGTTCCTACGTCTCGAACCTGACGATCATCGCGTGTCAGGAGGTTACCGCTGGATTCGAGGTCCAGTCGGCGATCGGGTTGATCCCATTCTGTGCGGAGTTCACCGACCTGACCACAGGTTCGGTCAGCCAGGAAACGTGGGATTTCGGTGATGGCACCACTACGATTGGCCTCGGTGACATGACCCACACCTACACCGAAATTGGCTTCTATACCGTTGAAATGACGGCTTCTGGAATCTGCGGGTCGACCAGTATCAGCAAGCAGCCAAATCTTCTCTTCCTCCTCCAGAGAGGTGATGTCAACGCCGATGGACTGAGAGATACGGCGGATCCGATCAGTCTGGTCATCTGGCTCTTTGGAATGGGATCCGACCTGCAATGTCCGGGAGCAGCGGATGTCAACGGCGATGGGAATCTGGACCTCGGCGATGTGCTGTACGACCTGATCCATCTCTTCGGGAACGGGGCTCCTCCGGTTCAGCCGGTGGGTTGCGGATCCTGCTCCCTCTAGGAGACGGTCGATCGATACTTGAACAAGGAATGGAAACTCTCTCCGTCTCGAGCCAGTCGACGGAGAAGGCCACAGGCGCGTCGCGAAGAATGAGGATCGGAATCGAGCCGCTCGACCACTTCCTGAAGACCTGATTCATCGGCGTAACGGAGGACTCCCCCCCTGAATGGTGGAAATCCGGTTCCCATCACCATGGCAAGATCGAGTGTCGGGGCATCGGCGACCACCT
>DQQH01000131.1 GCA_015664425.1 Planctomycetota bacterium | reverse complement strand
CCTCTCGGCCGACAGAGGAGACCCCTTTTGCCAAAAAGACGCGATCGAGGCTGTCGGCAGACTCGCCGATGTGCACGCGGCCCTCGGTTCCGAGAGAGGTCTTTGTCCGCCAGCAGATGATGGCGCCGTCAGGGCTCACCTGCTGCAGATACGCCGGCCGGGAGAGGACCCAGGGGATCTTGTCGTAATAATCTGCCCAGTAGTAGGCCACGAGACCGAAGAACAGGAGGGCCAGCCCCATCAGTGCTCGCCTCTTGAGGTTGTCGCTCATCGCCATCGTCCCTCCCAGCCGACGACAGCATAACCGGACGCAAAGACAGAGAAAGCGAAGCGGAGATCCTGCAAGAGCGGCTGGGGCGAGGTAGCATGCTGTCGACGACTCACTCTTCTCGAAGGCAAGGCGATGCTCCAGATCCAGGGCCTGCGCAAGGCATTTGGCACCCAGGTCCTTTTCGAGGACGCCGCATGCCTCATCAACCCGGGGGAGAGGGTGGGGATGATCGGCGCCAACGGCCACGGAAAATCGACCCTGATCAAGATGATCCTCGGTCAGGAATCGGTCGATGAGGGCACCGTCGTGCTACCTCGAAACTGGCGCGTGGGACACCTCTCACAGCACCTCGTCTTCAAAAAGGAGACGGTCATCGCCGAGGCGTGCACCGCCTTGCCACCGAACGAGGATGGCTACATCGAGACCCATCTCGCCGAGGCGATGCTGATGGGCCTCGGTTTCGGCGAGGAGCGCTTCGCCCAGAAACCAAAAGAACTCTCCGGTGGCTACCAGGTGCGGCTGAACCTCGCCAAGTCACTCCTCGGACAACCCGACCTTCTGCTCCTCGACGAACCCAACAACTACCTCGACATCGTCTCCTTGCGCTGGCTCCGGGGATTTCTGCGCTCCTGGCGGCACACCCTGATCCTGATCACTCACGACCGCGAGTTCATGGACTCGGTCACCTCCCACACCCTGGCGATCCACCGCCGACAACTGAGGAAGTTCGAGGGAGGAACCGAAAAGGCCTACGACCAGATCGGCATCGAGGAAGGACTTCACGAGAAAACCCGGGTCAACACCGAGAAGAAGATCGCCCAGGAGATGCGCTTCATCCAGCGCTTCAGGGCGAAAGCGCGGCGCGCTTCCCAGGTGCAGTCACGCCTGAAGCAGATCGACAAGCGCGAGCGCCTCGACAAGCTCGATGAGATCAGCCGGCTCGACTTCAACTTCGCAACCTCCAGTTTCAACGGCAAGTGGCTGCTCGAAACCAGAGATCTCACCTTTGGTTACGATGAAAATCCGGATCTCTTCGAGAATCTCGACGTCGTCATCGGTCCCAGGGACCGTGTCGGGGTCATCGGCCCCAACGGCAAGGGCAAATCGACCCTCCTCAAACTGATGGCAGGGGACCTGGTCCCACGGTCGGGAACCGTGCGCCAGCACATCAACCACAAGATCGCCCACTTCGGCCAGGATCACATCGACGGATTACCGGCGGGCAGATCGATCGAGGAGGAAGTCTACTCCGCCAACTCGATGCTCACTCGCACCGAAGTGCGCGATATCTGCGGGTTGATGATGTTCAGCGGCGACGACGCCATGAAGCAGATCGGGATCCTCTCGGGAGGAGAGCGTGCCCGCGTGCTGCTGGCGCGACTGCTGGCGACCCCGGCGAACCTGCTGCTCCTCGACGAGCCGACCAACCACCTCGACATCACCAGCACCGAGGCGCTGATCGATGCCATCAACGCCTTTGCCGGCGGCGTCCTGCTGGTCACCCACGCCGAATCGATCCTCAGAGAGGTCTGCACCCGATTGATCGTCTTTGACGGCGGGCGGGCGTTCGTTCACGAAGCGGGCTACAACGATTTTCTCGGTCGCATCGGCTGGGTGGATGAAAGAGAAGCAGGGGCCTCGTCACCGAAAGGGGCGAGGGTCAAGAGGGGGAGCAAGAAGGACCTGCGCCGCGAGCGCGCCGCCGTCATTTCCAGGAGATCCCGCATCCTTCGCCCCCTCCTCGAGACGATCGAACGCTCGGAGAAGGAGATCGGCGAACTCGAGAGAAACTCGGAGTTGATCGAATCGGAACTGATCGAGGCATCGGAAAAAGGGGACGCCGCCAGGATCGCGACCCTCGGCGCCGATCTCAAGGAGGGGCGCCAGCGCATCGAAACCCTCTTTGGCAAGCTGGAAGAGGCGACCTGCGAGCACGATTACCAGAGCGCCGACTTCAAGCGCAAACTCGAGGAGATCGGCGGAGACAGCTGACTTCACCGGTGACGAACAGGGGGGATGGCGCAGGCGCGCCATCCCCCCTGTTACTGTCCTGGCTCACTCCATCGGATCATGCCCGGTTGTAGTGGATCTCCATGCACAGCCACTCATCGGAGCCATCTTCTGTGGAGAAGAACATCTTCAGGGTGTGCTCGCTCTCGCTGATGACCTCGACCACCGTGCGCTTTTTCATCTTTTTCTTGCCGCCGGGCTCGACGAAGGAGCCGACCATCTCCCACGAGTTGGTGTTCTCGTCGTGGTGGCCATTTTCTCTCTGCATGAAGGTCGACCAGGAGTCGATCCAGAAACCCTCGTACTCCTCACTGGTGCTGTTGAAGCCCCAGAATCCGCGCCCCTCGAAGGGCATCTCGCCCTCGCTACCGTACTTCTGCTCGAGGAAGCGCCCGCCGAGCACCGGCGTGCAGACCATCGTGCCGGTCGATTCCATCGGATCGGTTCCGGGGCCCATCCACATCTTGATCTGTGCGTTCCACTCGCCGGCAAACGCCATCAGGCGCTCGTGCTGCTCTGCTGGAACATCCATATGCTCACACCCCTGCGCCTCGCCCTGCTGCTGATCGACCGGGTTGACCTGAGCTTCTGACATCTGTGGTCTCCATTCTCTGGGGTTCCTGAAAACTCGGCGCCATCTCGGAGCGCCCGGCCGTGCATGTTGCCAGAGAGGGAACCGCGGTCAAGGATTGCTAGGGGATTTCGGTGTACTTCCCACCGGTACGACGGGCGAGTTCGCGCAGAAATTGCCCCGCCTCTGCAGATGTCGCCCTGAACCCGATGGTGTGCACGGGGATGTGCTCGAACCGGTCTCGTTTCTCGGTCCAATCGAGGAGGCCGAGAACGTCGATGGGATCGGGCTTGCGAAAGGGCATGCCGTCGGAGAGGAGCACGATGGTGCGCGCTCCGGAGATCTCGAATGCCTTCTCCATCGCCCGGTCGGTCCAGGTTTGCCCCTTCGGTTCGAAGTTGCGAACGAACTTGATCGCACGGCGCTTGTTCCCCGGGTTCGCCTTGATCAGCCCGCCTGAGAGGGGTCTCACCTCGTTGCTGAAGGTGATCACCGTGAAGCGGAAGCTTCCTGGCAGGTCTGAAATCATCCTGACCAGTTCATCCTGCACCCGGCTCAGGCGCATCCGTTCGACTGGCGGTTTGCCCTCGCCCCTCCCTGGCGGCGGGGCACCGGGGCGCCTCGCGACATCGGTGCCGCTGCCGCTGTCACCGCCCTTTTTCTCCTCCCCGGGCTCGACGGCGATCAGGTCCTTCTTCTTCATCGAGATGCTGGTATCGAGCAGGAAAACAACCCGCTGACTTAGCAATTCCTGGCCGAAGAAGCTCGGAACCTCGATCTTCACGCCGCTGCCACGCGGGGTGATGGTGACCTCACCCGGCGGCCCGTTCCCGTCGCGCTCCCGTTTGCTGTCATCGATGTGGCGCTGCCACTCGCCAGATCCAAAGAGGCTGGCACCGGTGAACCTTGTCAGCAGTTCCCGCAGCCGGTTGGCCACCAGCGACAGCTCCTTGCCCTGCTTCTCCTGGAACTGGAGCGCCTTGACCAGGTGGGGGACTGCGCCCTGGTGGTTCTTTCTGTCGAGAGCCGAGATGGCGGAGAGGATGACGCTTTCTTCGGGGTCGTAGAGGGCGCTCAGTACCGACTTGAACGCCTGCCGTTCGG